>NZ_CP053382.1:2566246-2887027 GCF_014931605.1 Halomonas sp. MCCC 1A13316
TTCAGTTCGGCACGCAGAGCTGCCAGTTCGCCAGGGTCGCCGATGGGGCCAAGCTGCACGCGATGCAGATCGGAAGTACTGACCAACCGCATCGGCTGGGCAAAGCTGTCACTGAGCTGGTAACCGACATTCTGTGCACGCTCGGAGTTGCTGAGCGTCACCACCTGCAGATAAGCCCCCTGCTGAAGGCTCTCCGCCTGCCGCTCGACCTGCGCCACGGATGCCAGCTCGCCATAGACGCTGGCCACTGGCTGGGTGTCGGCCCAGGCAGACGCAACGCTTGGCTGTGCCGAGACGTCGGCCTCGCTCATCGCGTCCGGCCACTGCTGCACGCCGCCCAGGTCGAGGTTTTCGCCCACTCGCTCGAGAGTGACTTCCACGCGGCGATTCTGACGACGCCCCTCCACCGTGTCGTTGGTGGCGACAGGCTGACGCGAGCCATAGCCGCGGGTCTGGATGAGGCCGCGATCGACGCCCTGGCTGGCCAGGTACTCCGCCACGCTGTCGGCGCGCCGCTGGGAGAGCGGATCATTGATGGCATCGCTGCCGGTGCTGTCGGCATGGCCGGCGATGAATACCCTCGCCAGATCGCTGCGATCACGGATCCGGCCAGCCAGCGCGTCGAGTTCCTGTCGCGCATCGGGGCCCAGTTCGGCGCTGTTGACGGCGAACAGGGCATCCGCAGAGAGCGTGATGTCAGGGGCGCGGGTCGGTGCAGGAGCGGTGATGCCGCGGGTGAAATCGGCCAGGGTATAGCCGCTCGGGCCCTCGACCGGGCAGAGGGTGCTGGGGTCGAGCGCCACACCGTCGCTGCCCAGTTCGGCCAGGGTCGGCATGTCGTCGCGCATCACGCCCAGCGCCTGCATCAGCTGGCCCATGGCGGCAAGCGTACGGGCATCGGACAGGGCAATGTCATACTGGGCATTGGTATAGGCCCGACTGGCTTCGAAGTATTCGTTCTCGCTGTCAAGCACGTCGAGCAACGTGCGCTGGCCGATGTCGAACTGCTGCTGATAGGCGCCACGAACGCGGTCGATCGATTGACGGTGGTCGTTGAGGTAGCGAATCTGCTCGCGCAGGCGCTGGGTGTCGTTGAAGGCGATCTGGGTGGTCTGGCGTACGTTGGTGCACGCCAGATCACGCTGATCGACCGCCTGTTCGACGCGGTCGCTGGCCGCCCGGAACGAGGCCAGATCGCTGCCGCCACGGTACAGGTTCATGCTGGCGACCAGCTCGATGCTGTGGCGATCGCGCCGACCGAAGCCGTCGTAGCCGTTCTCATTATTGTTGGAGCCGGTACGGCCACGCAGGTCCAGCCGCGGCTGGAATCCGGCCTTGCTGCCGGATTGTTCCGCCCTTGCCGCTTCGATGTTCTCGATGGCAGCGTGGAAATCGGGGTTACCCTGGAAGGCGAGATCGACCGCCTCGGCCACCGAAGGGGGCAGACGATCATCGAGCTGCGGCGCCGGCGCCAGATTCTCGGCCGGCAAGCCGCCGACGATACGCTGATAGCGGGCCGTGACGTCGTGCAGGTTGGAAGCTTCGGTCATCAGGTTCGATTCGGCCAGAGCCAGGCGGCCGCTGATCTGCTCGAGGTCTACCCCGCGCCCCGCCCCGGAGGTCACGCGCTCTTCGATCTGGTTGTAGACACGCAGATGCTCGGCGTAGTTGCTCTGGGCCAAGCGGACCAGCTCGCGATAGCGTCTGACGTCGAGATAGGCCTGCGTGGCTTCCAGCGCCACGTTTTCGCTGGCACCGAGCAGCTCGTAATAGCGCACCAGCTCGGCGCGGTCGAGACGCTCGACCTCGCTACGTGTAGCGAAGCCGTCATAGAGCATCTGAGACAGGCGCAGCTCGGCGAAATCGGTGTCGTAGCTGCCTCGCCCGTCACCCTCACGCTCCTCGAGCCCGACGCCGGCGGCCAGGTCGATACTCGGGAGGTAGTTGCCGCGAGCGACATCGACATCGTGCCCCGCGGCACTTAGCCCGTTCATGGCCGCCTTGACTTCGGGGTTGGTGATCAATGCTTGACGCACCACCTGTTGGATATCGGCAGAACCCGGCGCCGCCAGGCCTGGCGGTAGAGTCTGGGCAACCGCTGCGACAATCGGAAGGAGTGCAAGGGAGGTCCCCACCATGATGGCCTTGGCCAACCGATGGGTACGAGAGTGGACAATCGCATTAGTCATGTATGTTCCCTGTCATGATTCGGATGCCCTGTCTGCACAGGCAATCCGTCGAATTGTGAAGGTATATTCTTGTAATTGCGGGGCTCATCCGGAGAGGCCGGATGGTGCATCCATTCCCGATTCCCTTGGATAACGCATTCTTGCCTACTGGCGCCCATGTGTAACTTTTATGTAACACTTGAGTGGCAGCAAAGTGCCCTTAAGTTAACTTCTTATGGCACTTAAGCCGTAATTGTTGCACTTTTGTAAGCTAGCGTAACCGAGGCAGTAAAAAAGTCCAATAGTTTCTCATTACCTGATGTCAACCTTTGGCATGGTTATGACTTGGATCAAGCATGAGAACGCCAGGCCAGCCCTCAGCGAGGCTAATCTCAGGTGGCATCTCTCTCCCGCCGACCAGCAAACATGCTATCGTCTGCCCATGACCGACATGAGCCATCAGCACAAGGAGAGACGTCATGTCTGCCTCATCCGAAATCCAAAAAACGCGCGTCATCACTGAACTGCGCGGTTTCATCAAGAAACTGTTACAGGAACCCCAGATTCTGGAACGCTCTCTGGAGATTGCGCGCCGTCAATATGGCGAGGGCAACCCGGAAGGGGCTCAGGCTCGCATCGCCAACGAGATTTCCGATACCACCAGCGTGCATATCCCCGAGGATCCACAGGAACATTCGGAAGCCGACAAGCTGTTCCTGGAACTGCTCAAGGAAGTGATCAACGAGGAGCAGGCCCTCTACTAGGGAAACGTTGCATAAATGTCTGCGCGTGCGAATCACTGCGTTGCGCGGTGCTGGTGCGCCAGCCCGGTCGAGATCCTCACCTATACCCCCATAGGCTCCGGTTTCTGTGCTCCGTGCGCCTTGTGCTTCATCCCGCTCGACGATTTCTTCAGAGCTTCCCTAAGCCCGAAGACGGCTCGCTCGGGCGCCACGGCGCCCGTCGCGCCTCTCTTCGCTAACCGGGCGCACGCCGACATCACCGCTCTGGTATAATGGCAAGCAATTGTTTTCCAAAACTTTCACAAGTGCGTTGCCATGTACTATCTGCTGAAGCTATTTCCGGAAATCACCATCAAGTCGCGCTCCGTGCGCCGCCAGATGACCCGCTGCCTGGTCGGCAACATCCGTAACGTACTGCGCCCGCTGGGAGATGACGTCCACGTTCAGGGAGGCTGGGACGCTTTGAAGGTGCGGATACCCGCCGAGGCCCCGGCGGAGTGGCACAATCAAGTGGAAGAGATGCTGTGCCGCACTCCAGGCATTCACGAAGTGCAGTTTGTCGAAGAAGTCCCATTCCTTTCCTTTGCCGACACGACCGAGCGACTGCTGCCGGTCTGGCGGGACGTCATCGCAGGGCGAACCTTTCGTGTGACGGTGAAACGCCGAGGCATACATGATTTCTCCTCGGAGGACCTCGAGCGTCATCTCGGTAGGGAACTGCTCGATGCAGCACCCGGTTCCAGCGTTCGGCTCAAGGCACCGGACGTGGACGTCAGGGTGGACGTGGTCGAAAGCCGCCTGCGCCTGGTACGCCAGCGCTGGCCGGGGCTGGGCGGTTACCCCTTGGGCCTGCAAGGCCAGGCCCTGACCCTGATCTCGGGCGGCTACGATTCGCCGGTGGCGGCGTGGAAGATGATGCGGCGCGGCATCAAGACGCATTTCCTGTTCTTCGAGCTCGGCGGTGCCGGTCACGAGGCTGCTGTGCGTGAGGTCACGTCCCACCTATGGAACACCTACGGTCGCTCGCATCGGGTTAAATTCTTCGCGGTGCCGTTCGAAGGCGTGGTGGCGGAACTGCAGCGCAGCATACCTGACGGCCTCATCGGTGTGGTGCTCAAGCGCATGATGGTACGCGCGGCCAGCCGCATCGCATCGCGTATGCGCATACCCATGCTGGTAACCGGCGATGCCATCGCTCAAGTCTCGAGCCAGAGCCTGACCAACCTAGTGCTTATCGACGAGGCCAGCGACGTGCCGATCCTGCGTCCGCTGATTGCCGAAGACAAGCAGTCGATCATCGATACCGCCCGCCAGATCGGTACCGCTCCTTTCGCCGAAGGCATGCCGGAGGTGTGCGGCGCCGTTTCCCAGCGGCCCAACACCCAGGCGCGTCACGACAAGGTCGTCGCGGCCGAGGCGAACTTCGACTTCGGCGTGCTCGATACCGCCATTGAGCTGGCCGTGTCGACTCGCTCCGACCGGCTCATGGAGCCGCTACCCGACAGTGGGCCTCGGTTGGAGGTGGTGACCGACCTGCAGGCCATGGCCGACGCGTCCAACGTCAGCGTGATCGATATTCGCCCTCCTGCGGAGCGTGAAGCCGCACCGCTCGTGATCGAACATGTGGAGTGCCTGGAGATCCCCTTCTTCGAACTCCAGTCACGTGCCGAGGCGCTGCCTGATAGTCGCCGCTATCTGCTCTATTGCGACCAGGGCGTGATGAGCCGCATGCAGGCCATGCACCTGCATGACCGAGGGTTGCGGCACTTCGGTGTCTATCGCACTTCTTGACAGTTGGTGACGGTTACAAATTCTTTTTTAACAATCACTTTATCGCCCCGCCGGACTGCGCTAAAACGAAAATAACAGGTCGCGGTCGGTGGGGAGTGACGTATGGGTGCGCGCAAGACTTCGTCACGCCGGAATTCGTCTGCCGTGACGTGGCTCGACAAGGGCGAATCGCTCGAGAAGCGCTCGCCTCTCATCCAGGAACCGAAGCTCGCTCCGGCGCCCCAGGAAGCGTCGTCACATCGCTATGTCTACCTGGGCTTGGGCATACTGCTGCTATTGTTCAGTGTCACGTTAGCCACGCTGCTGGTGGCCGAGGCCAAGACATCGCACTTTCAGGCCCAGGAACTCTCGCGCTACGCCGCAACCCTGCGCTATACGCTGGAGTCCGGGAGCAGCAGCCAAATTCAGTTCCCCGGCCACGGCCCTTTCGACCAACGGCTGGGTTACACACAATTGCCGGAGCTGGAGGCACGCCTGTTGTCGCGCGGTTACGAGATCACCGAGCAGGCACGCTTCTCGCCTAACCTGCTCGACTATACTCGCCGCGGCTTCTTTCCTCCCTACGCCGAGAAGACTCAGGCTGGCCTGACCATCGAGGAGTGCCGGGGCGATACCCTGTACCAGTTCCGACACCCCCAGCGCCAATACCCCAGTTTCGACTCTATTCCCCCCGTGGTGCTGCAAACGCTGCTTTTCATCGAGAACCGGCAACTGCTGGACGAGAGCACGCCCTACGCCAATCCCGCCGTCGATTGGCCACGCTTCACCAAGGCGGCCCTGTCCCAGGTCGGCCGAGCCCTCGACCTCCCCGGACAGGCTGCAGGCGGTAGCACACTGGCCACTCAGCTAGAGAAGTATCGCCACTCGCCCCGGGGCCTGACCAATTCCCCCCGGGAAAAGCTGCACCAGATGGTCTCGGCCAGCGTGCGCAGCTATCAGGATGGCCCCCAGACCCTGACCGCTCGCCAGGATGTGGCGCTTGACTACCTCAACACCGTGCCGCTTTCGGCCGCCCCCGGCTACGGCGAGGTACATGGTATCGGCGACGGCCTGTGGGCCTGGTTCAGTGCCGACTTCGATGCGTTCAACCGGCGCCTGTCGATCGGTTTCGACGAGGTCGATAGCCGAGCGGAGCAGGGGCTGGCCCTGCGCCAGGTCGTTGCGTTGATGATTGCGCAGCGGCGCCCTTCCTGGTATCTGATGAGCGGTCGCAAAGCACTGGAGGAACTGACTGACAGCTATCTGAGGCTGCTGTGGCAGGACGGAGCGATATCGGACACCCTTGCCCAGGCAGCGCAGGAGCAACGCCTGACCTTCCGCGACTACACCGAGACGCCCTTCAGACTGCGCATCGAGCCGGACAAGGGAATGCGGGTGGCACGTCAGCGCCTGGGCGGTATGCTGGGTATGTCCTTGTATGATCTCGATCGGCTCGACCTCAGCGCTCGTACTACCCTCAACGCCAGCCTTCAGGGCGAAGTCACCGCCTATTTGCATCGCCTGGCGGATCCGGAGTTCGCCGGTGAGATCGGCCTGCTGGGGGAGCGCCTGCTTGCGCCCGATCGAACCCAGGACGTGCGCTACAGTTTCACTCTATTCGAGCGCAGTGAAGACGGCTTCCTGGTGCGTGTGCAAACCGACAATACCGACCAGCCTTTCGATATCAACGAAGGCAGTAAACTCGAGCTCGGCTCCACCGCCAAGCTACGGGTATTGGCCACCTATCTGGAAATGGTGGCCGAGCTGCATGAACGTCACGCCGGCAAGAGCATGGAGGCACTTCGTGCAGTCGAGACCGACCGCCAGGACGTGCTTAGCCGCTGGGTGCTGGATCGGCTCATCGAAGCTCCTGGTCTGACGCTCGACGAGCTGCTCTCCTTGGCCATGGAGCGGCGGTATTCGGCAAGCCCGGCGGAAGCCTTCTTCACCGGGGGCGGGAGACACACGTTCAGCAATTTTCGCCGCGAGGACAACGGTCGCAACCCGACGCTTACCGAATCCATGCGCGAGTCACTCAACCTGCCCTTCATTCGCCTGATGCGAGACTTGGTACGTTACAGCACGCACCTCAACGAACACCGGACCCAATTGCTGGAGGACGACAGCGATCCCCGGCGCCTGGAGTACCTGCGCCTGTTTGCCGACCGCGAGGGACGGACCTTTCTGCACCGCTTCTGGCGCAAGTACCGTCACCTTGACAGCGATCAGCGCCTCGCCACTTTCCTCGAGGGGCTCTCGGTCTCCGCACCGCGCCTGGCCGCGGTGCACCGCTACTTGTTCCCGGAGGCCAACCGCGACGACTTCGCCGCCTTCCTCGGCGCCTGGTTGCCCAGCGCCACCCGCCTGAGCGAGCGCGAAGTCGATACCCTCTTCGAGCGCTACACACCCGGCAGCTATTCGCTCACCGACCAAGGCTATGTCGCCCGGGTTCACCCACTCGAGCTGTGGCTTCTGGGTTACCTGCTCGACTATCCGGAGGCCAGTTTCGACGAGGCTGCTACGGCCAGTGTCGAGGAGCGCCAGGAGGTTTACGGCTGGCTGTTTCGAACACGGCATCGTAGCGCCCGCGACGTGCGAATACGCACCATGCTCGAAGTCGAAGCGTTCCTCGATATCCATGAGCGCTGGCAGCGCCTGGGCTACCCGTTCGATCACCTGGTGCCTTCGCTGGCTACCGCCGTCGGATCGTCGGGTGATCGCCCCGCGGCACTGGCCGAGCTGATGGGTATCATCCTCAACGGTGGCGTAAGACAACCCACCCTGCGCATCGATGAGCTGCAGTTCGCCGCCGACACGCCCTATGAGACTCGCTTCCTGCCAGCCCCTGGACGTGCACAGCGGGTCATGGCCCCGGAGGTGGCGGCAGTGCTGCGCGAAACGCTATCCCAAGTAGTCGAAAACGGTACCGCCAGACGCCTGCACGGCAGCTTCGCACAGGAGGACGGCACGCCACTGGCCTTGGGCGGCAAGACCGGCACCGGCAACAACCGCATCGAAACGGTGGGTCGCGACGGACAGGTCACCAGTTCACGCGCGCTCAACCGCACTGCCACTTTCGTTTTCTACCTCGGCGACAACCACTTCGGCACCCTCACCGCTTACGTGGCGGGTACGGCTTCTGACGACTTCCGCTTTACTTCGGCCCTGCCGGTGCAAGTGCTCAAGGGCATGGAGCCAATACTGCGCCCTTACCTCGAACCCGGTACGGACAGCTGCCCAGCCACGCCCCGCGAGGAGTACCACTTTGCCGAAGATGCCGAAGTGGATCAGTCCGATGACCCTGGCGCCGACTCCCTTTTGTCGCCGGATATCGCCCTGCGCTAGTCCAAGCGCTTCCTCGAAGAGCTCTCCGAGGTGTGCGACATGAGCTATCCGCAAGAGTAGGTCCGGGCCTGGCGTCACCGCTTCCTCAATGGCCAACCGATCGGCAGCGCCGGGGCCCCCTTTTCGGATTAGAACAGCCCTAGCTGTCGATCGATCAGGCTGGAGAAGTCGTCACCGCGGAAAGGCAGGATGGCATCGGCCACCGGCTGCAACTGTCGGCTGATATAGTGCTGATAATCGATGGCGGAGCGACGCGCCTCGAGCGGCTCCGGCCCCGCCACGGTGATCACGTAGCGAATCCAGCCTCCATGCTGATACTGCCGCGGTCGCCCGAGCCGATCATTGCATTCGTCGGCCATGCGCGCGGCACGCACATGAGGCGGTACGTTGCGGCGATACTCGTCGAGCCGGCGGCGCAGCCGCTTGCGATAGACCAGGCGTTCATCGAACTCACCGGAAAGGGTGCAGCTCACATAGTCGCGCACGTAGTCGCGATAGGTCTCGCCGAGGAAGATGCGCCGATACAGCTCCTGCTGAAAGATCTTGGCCAATGGCGTCCAGTCGGCACGCACCGTTTCCAGCCCCTTGAATACGACATGCTCTGCTCCATCAGCATCGCGTACCAGCCCCGCATAGCGCTTCTTGCTGCCCTCCTCCGCACCGCGGATGGTAGGCATCAGGAAGCGCCGAAAATGGGTCTCGAACTGAAGTTCCAGCGCACTCTCGAGGCCATGTTCCACTTCGAGATGCTGCGCCCACCAGAGGTTGACTCGTTCCACCAGGCGTTGGCCTATGGCTTGGGCCTCGACCTCTTCGTGTGCACTGCCCAGCCACACGAAGGTTGAGTCGGTATCGCCGTAGATCACCGTGTAGCCCTCGGCCTCGATCAGCTCCCGGGTACGCCGCATGATCTCGTGGCCACGCAGGGTAATCGACGACGCCAGGCGCGGATCGAAGAAACGGCAGCCGCGCGAGCCGAGCACACCGTAGAAGGAGTTCATGATGATCTTCAGCGCCTGTGATAACGGCGCATTGCCCTCGCGCTTGGCGGCTTCGCGCCCCTGCCATACCCGCGCCACCATGTCGGGCAATGCATGCCGGCTGCGTGAGAAGCGTGCGCCGCGAAACCCCGTCACGGTCTCGGCCTCGAGCTCCACCAGCCCTGACACAAGCCCCACCGGATCGATAAGGAAGGTCCGAATGATCGACGGATAGAGGCTCTTGAAATCGAGTACCAGCACCGAGTCGTAAAGCCCCGGGCGAGAGTCCATGACGAACCCGCCGGGGCTGTCCTGGCCTGCCTCACGACCGCGGGGCAGGTTCGGCGCCACGAAGCCCAGCCGGTGCATGCGCGGCAGGTAGAGATGCGAGAAGGCCGCCACCGAGCCACCGCTGCGATCGGCAGGAAGCCCGGTAACGCTGGCCCGTTCGAGCAGGAAGTCGATGAGCTCGGTCTTCTCGAAGATGCGCGTGACCAGCTCGCAGTCCTTGAGGTTGTAGCGCGCCAAAGCCGGCTTGTCCTCGGCGAACATGCGGTCGATCTCGTCCATGCGCTGGTAGGGGTTGTCGATTGCCTTGCCCTCGCCGAGCAGCTCCTGGGCGACGTTTTCCAGGCTGAACGAGGCAAAGCGCCAGGTAGCCTGGCGCAGGGCTTCGATGCCATCGACGATCAGCCTCCCGGCGGCCGAGGCGAAGAAGTGGTTGGTGTTACTGCCATGGGCGCGCCAGCCGAGCGGTTCATCACCGCGTCCGAGTAGCAGCGGTATGCCGAGACGCTCGGCGTGCCTCTGCAGAATTCGTAGATCGAACTGCACCAGGTTCCAGCCGATGATCGCGTCCGGATCGTGCCGGGCGATCCAGTCGTTGAGGCTCTTCAGCAATGCCTCATGGCTGGTGCAGTACTCGAGCGAAAAGTCACGGTCAGCATCGGCCTTGCCACCCAGCCCGTTGGCGGGACCCAGCATGTAGACCTGGCGCTCGCCGCAGCCTTCCAGCGCGATGGAATAGAGCTCCCCCCTGGCATTCGTCTCGATATCCAGCGACGCAAGGGCAAGTCGGGGGCGATAATCCGGCGCTGGCTTCAGTTGGGTATCGACCAATGTGCCACTGGCATCCGCGCTGCCCGTGAACCAGACCGGCGCAGTGATGAACCGCTCCATCAGGTAGCGTTCCGGCGGACGCACGTCGGCTTCGTAGATATCGATGCCGGCATCGCCCAGGCGCTTGGCCAGGTTCATCAACTGGCGATGCTGGCGGCAGTAGAGACCGAGTACGGGACGATGCCGGAAGTCATGCAGTTCCAGCTGGCGCAGCGCGACGTCACGCTCGCCGCAGCAGCACCTCGGCCTGCTCACGCTGCTCGGCAGGCAAGAACGCCACCGAGGGCTGAACCGGCAGGCGGATATACCGAGGACCATCATCGGTGGCCAGCCAGAACGCGACCTCGGTGCCGGCCGTCGAATCCCGCCAGTGGCGGGTCAGCACGAACCCCCTGCTGTTGTTCCACCCCCACCTCCCAACCCATTGTCATGCCAGCCATTCTATCCAGAGGGCACAGGGCTGTCGCCGACCAACGCTTCCCTTGCAGTAGTACCGGTAGGCGCAGGTTCGTCTGCCAGGCATCATCGTGCCGACTAACTCCCCCCAACGAAACCGGCCCATGCAAAGACATGGGCCGGGCAGACGCAGGCTATGAGCTTCTCCTGTCAGGAAATTGCTCAGTCACACGGAACGACAGCGCGCCGTGTGTCCTTGGCCCACAGGGTCTGGCCGTTAGGCGTTTCGCCGTAGGCGTTCCAGGTCTCGGTGACCTCCACGCAGTAGGAACCGAGGTCCTCGGTGGTCGTTTCCGGGTTGGCGGGCTGCTCATCACTGATACGCATGATGTCGGGGTTTTCGCTAAGGTCGCATCGCCAACCTGCCTTTAACCCCACGTCTCGACTTACCCTTCGTCACGCCCCGGTACCTTCACCCCATCAAGGCTCGATGCTGCGCCCTGGGCTCGCTGCCCCAGCACGCTGAAGGAACCGTCGGTTTCCAGCACGACGGCTTCGATCCTGCTCAGATCGGCCATCCCGGCGGCGCGGGCAGCCGCTCGCACCTCGTCCCTGGTCACTCGCGCTTTCAACAGCGCATTCGGGAGATAGTCCCCCCGAAAGAACAGCAGCGCCGGTTCACCGGTAACCAGTTGCCGTACCCAACGCCAGCGAACGCTGGTCCAGGTCACGGCGAACTGCATGCCAACCAGAAGTGCGAAAGCCAAGGCCCCCTGGGCCAGGGTCACATTCTTGCTAAGCATCACGCTGGCGAGCACAGAGCCCAGCGCCACGGTCACGACGAGGTCGAAGGCGTTCATTTTCGACAGCGTGCGGCGCCCGGATATTCGCAGCAGGAACACCAGGCTGACATAGCCCAGTACGCCCAGTACTGCCGTGCGCAGCAAGGCAGCAAGAGTGTCGAAGAAGATCGGATCCAAGCAAGCCTCCATCTCAGCGGGTTCAATGTCAGCCTAGTGCAGTCAGCGAGGCATGCGCATCATGGGTAAACCCAGGCCGCCCCTACTAGACGAAACGCCCCGCCTCCGCGCAACCGGGTGCAGTCATGTCCCAACACGGCTACAATCGAGGGTCTGTTTTTCCTGGGAATATCAGAGCCGATATGTCGAACAACGCAAGCGCCCCGCGCAAGATCCTGGTCACCAGTGCCCTGCCCTACGCCAACGGCTCGATCCACCTTGGCCACTTGCTGGAGTACATCCAGACCGATATCTGGGTGCGCTTCCAGAAGAGCCGTGGACATGAGTGCCACTACGTGTGCGCCGACGATGCCCACGGCACCGCGATCATGCTGCGCGCCGAACAGGAAGGCATCACTTCCGAGGCCCTGATCGAGCGCGTTTCCAAGGAGCACCAGGCCGATTTCGCCACCTTCGGGGTCGCCTTCGACAACTATCACTCGACCCATTCCGAAGAGAACCGCTACTTCAGCGAGCTGATCTATACCCGACTGCGCGACAGCGGCCATATCGCCACCCGCGATATCGAGCAGATGTACGATCCCGTCAAGGGGCTGTTCCTGGCCGACCGATTCATCAAGGGCACCTGCCCCAAGTGCAAGACCGCCGACCAGTATGGCGACAACTGCGAGGCCTGCGGCGCCACTTACACCCCGGCGGAATTGATCGACCCGGTGTCGGCGATCTCCGGCGCCACGCCCGAAGTACGCAGCTCCACCCACTACTTCTTCAAGCTTCCCGATTTCGCCGATTTCCTCAAGCAGTGGACCCGCGGCGGTCACGTGCAGACCCAGATCGGCAACAAGCTGCAGGAGTGGTTCGAGTCCGGCCTCAACGAGTGGGACATCTCACGCGATGCACCCTACTTCGGCTTCGAGATTCCCGATGCACCGGGCAAGTACTTCTACGTCTGGCTGGATGCGCCGATCGGTTACCTGGCCAGCTTCAAGAACCTGTGCGAGCGCACCGGCATCGACTTCGATAGCTACTGGAAGAAGGACTCCGAGGCCGAGGTTTATCACTTCATCGGCAAGGACATCGTCTACTTCCATGCGCTGTTCTGGCCGGCCATGCTACACGGCGCCGAGTTCCGCACGCCTACGGCGGTGAACTGCCATGGCTTCGTCACCGTCAACGGGGCCAAGATGTCGAAGTCCCGCGGGACCTTCATCAAGGCGGCGACCTATGCCGAGCACCTGAACCCCGAATACCTGCGCTACTATTTCGCCGCCAAGCTCACCTCGCGGGTCGACGACCTCGATCTCAACCTCGATGATTTCGCTGCGCGGGTGAATGCCGACCTGGTCGGTAAAGTGGTCAATATCGCCAGTCGCTGCGCCGGATTCGTCAAGAAGCTGGGTGACGGCCAGCTTTCGACCCACTGCGCCGAGCCGGAGCTGGTCGCGCGCTTCATCGCCGTGGGTGACGGTATTGCCGAGGATTTCGAGACGCGCGAGTTCGGGCGTGCCGTACGCAAGATCATGGAACTGGCCGACGAAGCCAATACCTACATCGCCGACAAGGAGCCGTGGGTACTGGCCAAGCAGGAGGGCCGAGAGCAGGACGTCCTGGAAATCTGTTCGGTAGGCATCAACCTGTTCCGCCAGTTGATGGTCTATCTGGCCCCGGTGGTGCCGGCCATGGCCGAGCAGGCACGTCAGTTCCTGCAGCTGGACTCGTTCGATTGGGCAAGCCGTCACGCGGTGCTGCTGGGCCACGAAGTCGCCAAGTTCAAACCGTTGATGACCCGCGTCGAGCGAGAGAAGATCGATGCCATGATCGAAGCATCGAAGGAGGACCTGGTGGAAGAACAGAAACTCAAAGAAGCGGCCAAGGGGCCATTGGCTGACGACCCCATCGCCGAGCCGATCGCCTTCGACGATTTCGCCAAGGTCGACCTGCGTATCGTGCGCATCGCCAAGGCCGAGTACGTCGAGGGTGCCGACAAGTTGCTCCAACTGACCCTTGACCTGGGCGGCGAGACACGCAACGTCTTTGCCGGCATCCGCTCGGCCTATGCCCCGGAAGCCCTGGAAGGACGCCTGACCGTCATGGTGGCCAACCTGGCACCGCGCAAAATGCGCTTCGGCGTCTCCGAGGGCATGGTGCTGGCGGCTGGAAACGACGACGGCATCTATCTGCTGTCGCCGGATTCCGGCGCCGAACCCGGCCAGCGCGTCAGGTAAACAGCCTTGTTACGAGAAAAAAGCGCAGCTTCGGCTGCGTTTTTTTATAGAATGAGCTCCAAGAGCCAATTTTTTATGAGGCATGAGCAAGAACTGGCTCCTTACAACAAAAAACTTACTTTTACTAAAGCTTTGTAAGCCTGAGCCGATATCACTTGTAAGCAATTACCTACACCGGTGCCGGCAACCCTGACCCGTTGGGTGGCGGAACATCAAACAGGCATGCCTCAATGACGACAGTGCTCAATTCGTTGCGTAATCGTTTCCTGCTGTCATTGTGCGCCGTGCTGTGCCTGGCCCTGCTTGCTCTGGTACTGATAGCCCGTTATCAGATCATGCCGATCCTGCTGGAAGACGAGGAGACCTTTGCCAGCGCCGAGCTCGATCGGGCCGAGCGCGCCCTTGGCAGCGAGCTCGGTCACATGCGTCGCCTGGTGGAAGACTGGGCCTACTGGGACGATACATACGACTTCGTCAGTGGGGTAAAACCCGAGTACGTAGACTCCAATCTCTACGAAGACACCCTGGTGACCCTCGATCTGCAGCTGATGTTTTTTCTCAACAACAGTTACGAACCTTACTGGGTAGCGGGCTTCGATGAAGAGGGTGAGTTCACCTCCTGCCCCGGCTTGCAGCCTCCCTGCGATTGGGCCGCCCCCGCCGTGCAAATAATTCGTGAGCGAATCGATGGAGGGCTCGAGGAAGCCACGCATACCTGGCTGCTGTCGCTGCCACAGCTGGCCATGGGTGCCCTTTCACCGATCTACCAGAACCGGGAAGAATCGCCGCCGGCCGGCTGGCTGGCCATGATACGCCCGCTCCCCGAGCCCTGGATCGAGCAACTGCGCGATACCACAGGTATCGATCTCGCGCTCGGCACCGTCGTTGCGGGTAGTATTCCCAGCCAGCAGCTCGAACGCGTTTCGCCCACCCACATGGCCGCCAGTCGCAGCGTTACTGCCGTTCCCGCCAGCCGAGCCGTACGCATCGACGCCTTACTGCCCCGCCAACGCTACCAGGCAAGCCTGGAGACGTTTCGCTTCGCTCTCTACTGGACCGGTGGCGTGCTGATCGTCACGTTGCTGATCGTGCTGTGGCTGCTCGAACGCATGGTGCTGTTGCCGCTGCGCCAGTTTACCTACTACACCCAGAACCTCCACCAGGCGACCATGCCACCGCCAATGCCCAGTCGTCTGGTGACACGCCGTGATGAGATCGGCACCCTGGCCCGTGAATTTCGCCATCTGCTGAAACATCAGCAACAGCAGTCCGAGCAATTGCTTGAATTGTCCCGGCACGACCCCCTGACGGGCGTGGCCAACCGGCGCCTGTTCGACGAGCGATTTACCGAGGTGCTGAAGCGTCCCGGCCAGCATCACCGTACGGCGGCGATGATGATCGATATCGATCACTTCAAGCTCTACAACGACCACTACGGCCATCAGGCGGGCGATGCCTGCCTGATCGCCTTGGCGCAGTGCATGGAACATCAGCTCAGCAAGCATGGTTTCCTGGTGGCACGCACCGGCGGCGAGGAATTCAGCGTCCTGCTTCCGGACACTTCACTCGAGACCGCCCTCGGCCATGCCCGTGAGCTACTCCAGGCGATAAACGGACTGGCGTTGCCACACGAATATTCGCCGACCGACCCCAATGTAACGGTCAGCATCGGCGTTGCCATGCAGCGAGCTGACCTGACGACCCCGTCCGATATCATGCGTGCCGCCGACCAGGCCATGTACCAGGCCAAATCGGGCGGGCGCAATCGGGTGGAGGCCTATTGTACTAGCGATCAGCTCAGCCCCGTCGATCGCTAGGCTCTCGAGAGTCGCCTCCACGCCGTTTTTTTAGACACGACCAGGGTTTCTCT
The DNA here is from genome assembly GCF_014931605.1 of Halomonas sp. MCCC 1A13316. Classification (NCBI taxonomy): domain Bacteria; kingdom Pseudomonadati; phylum Pseudomonadota; class Gammaproteobacteria; order Oceanospirillales; family Halomonadaceae; genus Billgrantia; species Billgrantia diversa. Next base: position 2,581,843 of record NZ_CP053382.1, read on the forward strand.
GTTGGAACTGGCCCGGCGGTATGCCCAGGCCGGCCCAGCAGCGTATAATGATCGGCCGCCAGCCTAGGCTGGCCTTCTACCTGCGCCCAACCTGGAGATGCCGTGACGGGCCACAGCAACTTGATCGAGGCCATCGACGCACTGCTGCCACAAACCCAGTGTGGCAAGTGCGGCCACCCGGGCTGCCGACCCTACGCCGAGGCCATCGACGCGGGCGAACCGATCAACCGCTGCCCGCCTGGCGGCGAGAAAACCGTCGCACGCCTTGCCGAGCTGACTGGACGCCCACCCCTACCTCTCGAGCAGCCCGCTCAGCTTCCGCTGTTGGCGGTCATACGCGAAGCGGAATGCATTGGCTGCACCAAGTGCATCCAGGCGTGCCCGGTGGATGCCATCCTGGGCGCCAGCAAGCGCATGCACAGCGTGATCGCCGCCGAGTGCACCGGCTGCGAACTTTGCGTTGCGCCCTGCCCCGTCGACTGCATCGACCTGGTGCCACACCCCGAATGGCAGGCCGCCAGCACCGATACCGAGCGACGAGCGTACCTGGCCCGACGGGCGCAACTGGGCCGTCAGCGGTATCAAGCACGCCAGCAACGCCTGACACGCCTCGAGCGGGAGAAGCGGCTGGAGCGGCAGCGCCGAGTGATTCGGAAGGAAACCCGCGGCTCGCATAGCGGCCCGACACCACAGCGCCAGCGCCAGATGGCCGCGAAAGCAGCAGAGCAGGCGGTACGCAGAGCTCGCCAGCAGCTCGAGCACGCCCAGCGGCAACACGACAGCGAAGCCTGCCATCGGGCCGAGGCCCAGCTTCAGCATGCCACTACCCTGCTCGAAGAAGCCCGTGCATCCCTGGCGCCCGGATCGCCATGAGCGCACCTTCGCAACGAGAGCCCTCATGAACGCTCAGAAACGCTACGAGATATTTGCTCGCCTGCGCGAACACAACCCCGAGCCGACCACGGAGCTGAACTGGAGCACGCCGTTCGAGCTGCTCACTGCCGTGCTACTCTCTGCCCAGGCCACCGACGTGGGCGTGAACAAGGCCACCGCCCGGTTGTTTCCTGTCGCCAACACGCCCCAGGCCATCATCGATCTCGGCCTCGATGCCCTCAAGCAGCAGATCAAGACCATCGGGCTCTACAACACCAAGGCCGAGAATCTGATGAAGACCTGCCGCATGCTTGTCGAGAAGCATGGCGGGGAGGTGCCACGCACCCGAGCCGAGCTCGAAGCGTTGCCGGGTGTGGGGCGCAAGACCGCCAACGTGATCCTCAATACCGCCTTCGGCGACCCTACCATTGCCGTGGACACGCACATCTTTCGCGTTGCCAACCGCACCCGCATCGCCCCCGGGAAGAACGTGAACGAAGTCGAACAGAAACTGCTGCGCCACGTGCCCAAGGAGTTTCGCCGCGATGCGCACCATTGGCTGATCCTGCACGGCCGCTATACCTGCGTGGCACGCAAGCCGCGCTGTGGCAGCTGCGTGATCGAGGATCTCTGCGAGTACAAGGAAAAAGTGGAGCTTGGTTAGGGAGCGCTGAACACATTGTCGCGCGAGATGAAGCGCTTCCCTCGCCCAGACAACTGTGCCGTGTTTTCTTCGACTAATGAAGGTTTTGCATAGTCCTGCACAGTCAGGGACGATAAGCGGTAGACAATAATAACCAGAGCCGCACCATGCCATTGCACGACCGCCCCATCGGTGAGCGTATCGAGGCGCTACTCGCCCTCTCGCGTGAGCACGCCGACACTTTTTGCAGCCCCTCGGCATGGCTCGCTCGCGAACGCTACCTGGCCAACCACCCCACGCGGATCCTGGTCATGAAGTGCATGGACGGGCGCATCCACCTGCCCCATGCCACGCGCACGCCACTGGGTATCATCACCCCGTTCCGTAACCTTGGTGGCATCTTCCACCTGGGCTGGCCCTACCTCGGCGAGATGCTCACCGATGCCGTCAACGAAGCCATCCGTGGCGGTAGCGGCGTACTGTTGATCATCAGCTATCATTTCTCCCGCGGCGAGCGGGCGCGCGGCTGTGCCGGTTTCGCTTGCGACGCGGGTGCCGCCCTGGCCCATGCTCACGAAATACGCCACCAAGCCGAACGCATCTTTGGCCGCGACCATCGTCACGTCTACCCGCTGGTATGCGGCTTCGAAACCGATACCGATGCGCTCATCGTCCACGGCGACGACGACGCCATGCTCGACATCAGCGAACTGCCCCCTGCCGAGGAGCGCGATCTCGAGCGCCGTGTCACCCGCCTGTGCCCCGACATGCCGGCCGATATTCGCCGCGACCTGCTGCCATTGCTCAAGGGCAACCTGCAGCATGTCGACTCGCTGCGCGGCACCGCCCGAGAATTCGACATCGAGCATCGCGAATGGGTGATCTGCGTCGGGAGAGGCTTCGACTTCCTGCATCTGCCCAATACCGCCCTGATCGTGGGGCCCTACAGCCCTGACCTTTCCCAGCCCATCGGCACCGCGGCGGGAATCATCGAGGCCAACATGAAGGCGGGCCGCATCCCCGACGACGGCTTCCTGCTGCTGGCCTCGACCCCGTATGAGTCGATCGGCGTGGACCGCGCCCGCGCCGAACTGAAGTCGGGCTTTCTCTCCGAGTTCGCCGCCCGGGTCATCGCCCGGGAACACCCCAGGTTGGCGGCCAGCATGATATCGCGCACCGCTGTCGTTCATTGGCCCAGCCGCAGGCTGGAACTTCTCGATCACGCATGACCGGAACGCAACGATGACGCTGCTCAAGACCCTGCTGTTGCCACCCACGCTCAACGTACTGTTGGTGCTGCTGGGATTGCTGTTAAGCCCCAGGCGATTCCTCGGCGCCCTGCTGATCCTGCTGGGGCTGTTCGGCCTGCTGCTGCTCGCCACGCCGATGGCCAGCCATTCTCTGCGCCAGGGGCTCGAGCCCTACACGACTCCGGCCCGCACCCAACTGGAGAGCGCCGAGGCGATTGTCATCCTCGGCGGCGGACGCGACTACACGGCGCCGGAATTCGGCTGGGGGGACGCCCCGGCGAATCCTACCTGGCGCCGGCTGGCCTATGGTGCCTACCTGCATCGCCAGACCGAATTGCCGTTGCTGGTCAGCGGCGGCCGAGTACATGGCGAACAAGCCGCCGAGGCGAGACTGATGGCAGCCGCCCTGCGTGATGTCTTCGACGTGCCGGTGCGCTGGTTGGAAGGCGAAAGCCGCAGCACCGCCGAGAATGCCCGTCACAGCGCCGAGATGCTGCGCGCCGACGGCATAGAGCGGGTCGCGCTGGTATCGCAGGCCTGGCATCTGCCACGGGCGGTGGCGGAATTCGAGGCTCAAGGCCTGACCGTCGTCCCCGCCCCCACCGAATTCACCAGCCCAACTCCCGATGGCCTATCTGCCTGGCTGCCGCGCGCCTATCACCTCAACCAGAGCGCGCGCGCCCTGAACGAGTGGCTGGGGCGCGCTGCGCTGCACCTGCGCAGCCTGCTGCCTTAGCACGTTACTCTAGAAGCCGATACGCTCCAGTCGCGAAGCCAGCGCCTCCAGGGCCGTGATGCCCTGCACGTCGCTCGGCAGCAGCGGCAGGCGCGGTCGCGACAGGTGAGCGAGCTGCTCGTCGATGCGTGCCAGGTAGGTCCGCTCCTGCTCCCGCCGCGCACGCAGGAAATCGCCGTCGGCATCGTCGGGTATCACCCGGTTGACCACCACCCCCGACACCGGGACCTTGACCGCCTCCAACGCTTGCACGGCCCGCACCGTCTCGAGAATCGGCAGCCGCTCGGGTGTCATCACGAACAGGAAGCCGCTCTCCTCGGCGTTCTCGATGCGCCGCCGGGCACGGTGAAACAGGCGCCGGCGCTCGATCAGGGTGCGTGCCACGTCGCGGGTACGCTCATCGAGACCGCTGAGCGGGTCCTCCCGGGGGTCGTCGAAGGGCGTGGCGACGTCACGGCCTTGCTTGGGCGTCAGATGGGAGAGCACCTTGCCCAGCTCCTCGGACTTGCGATTGTGCGCCAGCAAGCCGTCGGTCCAGGCCGCCATGGCTTCGGGCAGGGTCAGCAGGCGCAGGGTGTGCCCGGTGGGGGCAGTATCGAAGATCACCAGATCGTAGGCTGCATCATCATCCGTGACGATGCGCGACAGCCGCTCCAGCAATGCGGCTTCCTGAGTGCCCGGCGACTGGCGGGTCAGGCGCATCTGGCGCTCCAGCTCCTGCATCATTTCCGGCGCGGCGTAGCGCCGCATCTGTTCGGTGACGCGTGCCAAGTGCGCATCGACTTCGGCGTCCGGGTCGATCTCCATGGCGTCCAGGTTGGGCAGCAGGCGCCGTGGCGCATCGCCCAGCTCCCGGTCGAACACGTCGCCCAGGCTATGGGCCGGGTCGGTGGACACCACCAGCACCCGCCGCTCGCGCTGCGCGGCCAGCACGGCCAGCGACGCCGCCACCGTGGTCTTGCCCACGCCTCCCTTGCCGCCGACCCAGAGCAGGCGTTTGTCGAGTAATGCTTTCATATCGCTTCCCAGGCCATCGAGGGTTGGCTGGCGACCGGAGTTCACTCCGTCCGGCGCTGTGCCGAAACAGCTCTTCGGGGAGGCGCTGTGAACCCATCCCTGGGCGCTACCGACGCCCTGCTGCGCTCTTGCATCCTGCACCACTTGCAGGGCCGGTGCGGGCTATCCATGGCCCGCCCGTTCGGAGCAGTGCTCCTCACCCATGGCGTAGGACCTCTCCTTTGAGCTGTCCCGACGCGCCTCGCACGAAGCTCATTCACCGATGCGCCTTGCCTGTTGAAACTAGCAGCACCTGAAATGATCCAAAGGCGAACGCTCCATGCCCATGCGTCGGTGCCACGCGTGGAAGCGCTCCAGCAGCAGCGGCTGCAGCTCCAGCGTGTAATAGGCGGCCGGATTGGGCACGCCCATCATCTCGGAGAACACCAACAGCATGAACAGGTCATCCTCGTCTCGCCTCGCCCGGGCGATGGCGCCGCGATAGCGCGCGCTGTATATCTCCTCGGCGAAGAAACGAGCCTGGCTCAGCCAGGCCCCAACCCGTTCGAGACGAGAACCATGCAACTTGTCATGATCGTCGTTCATGTCAGTCTCCGGCGCTCATTCCTGCCTGGCCATGTCCGCCCGGGAACGCTTCAGCGCCGAGGCGCACTCCATCGCTACCAGGATCGCGGCGATCAACACCACGATATCCACGAACAGCAAGAAGTAGTTGCCCTCGTTGAAGAAAGTGCGCAACTGGATGACCAACGCGGCGATGGTCATCACCAGCAGGAAGCACAGCGGCGCCAGTGTGTACCACATCGGACGGCGCAGACGCACCAGCATCACCGTGACGACCAGCAGGGTCAGGCCCGCCAGCAGCTGGTTGGTGGTACCGAACAGCGGCCAGATGATCATGCCCCCGGTGCCGTCGGCCCCGCCGGCACCGAAAGCCAGCAGCAGGCAGCCACCTACGGCGAGCAGCGTGGCGGGTACGTTGCGGGTCATCCACTTCTGGTGATAGATCGCGCCCCACTCCTGGAAGATATAGCGCTGCAGGCGCAGGCCGGTATCCATGGTGGTACCGGCGAACAACGCCGCCATCACGGTCAGCAGAGTTGCCGCGGTGGCTTCGGGCAGGCCCAGGCCGTTGTGGATCATGTAGGCGCCGCCCTCGACGAAGGCGTTGACGCCGCCGGCCCCGAAGACGGTATAGACCGCCTGCCAATCGGCGAAGCTGGCAAAGCCGGCGGTCGCGGCCAGGATGGCGGCAAGCGCCAGCATGCCCTCGCCGACGGCACCGAAGTAGCCGACGAAGCGGGCATCGGTCTCCTTGTCCAGCTGCTTGGAGGTGGTACCGGAGGAAACCAGGCCATGGAAGCCGGAAATGGCACCGCAGGCGATGGTGACGAACAGCAGCGGCAGCATCGATGGCGTACCTGCCGGCAAATCCCCGTTGACCATCGGCGCCACCACGCTGGGGTTGAGCAGAACGATGGCGCCGTAGAGCACGATCAGGCCGATGAACAGCTGCAGGCCGTTGATGTAGTCCCGCGGTTGCAGCAGCACCCACACCGGCAGCATCGAGGCAATGGCGGCATAGCCGAACAGGATCAGGATCCAAACGGCGTTGCCCGAGAGTCCACCCACTTCGGCCGGCATCTGGATCGGTACCGACGGGCCGATGAAGATCAGGGCGTAGAGCGCAACGACGCCGAGAATCGACACCATCGCCAGGCTCAGAATGCGGCGGTAGATCAGTTGACCGATGATCAACGCCACCAGGATGGCGCCCCACACCGGCACCACGGCACTGGAGAAGTTCATCATCAGTCCGGCGATGACCACGGCAAAGACCGCATTCACCATTAGCAGCACGAGGAAGATGACTATCATGAAGATGCTGCGCGCCCGGGTGCCGACGACATCCCCGGTCAAGGCGCCGACCGATTTGGCCTTGTTGCGCACGCTGGCCCAGATGGCACCGGCGTCGTGCACACCGGCAAAGAACACGGTACCAAGCACGACCCACAGGAAGGCCGGCAGCCAACCCCAGATAACCGCGATGGCCGGCCCGACGATGGGCGCGGCACCTGCCACCGAGGTGAAGTGATGCCCCCAGAGAACGAATCGATTGGTCGGCACGAAATCGACCCCATCCTCGAACTCATGGGCGGGCGTGGTGAAATCCGGGTCGAGGCGATAGATCTTCGTGGCAATGAAACGGGAGTAGAGGAAATACCCCGCCGCCATCCCGGCGAGACCTAGCACCAGCAGGACGATAGCACTCATTGTGGTCAGCTCCTTATGGGAAACCTGTTCCTTTTCATCGATTCGCAGGTCATGCGAGACGTCAGGTCCGGCAGCGCGCCTTGCTCTGCTTGGAAAAGGATGCGCAGAGCGGGAGGACAAGTCCAATCTGGCATCTTTCTGCTGAAGAAAATACGACTAAAGTGGCATCTAAGTATTGCAAGGCAGGACGCTGGCAAAACGTAGCCAGATGCAGGACGATAAGGTTCGTTATGCGCTGCCATCAGATGGCGAAGAGGGAAAGTTACCCATGCAGGAAGAAGCTCAGGAAACGCCAGTTCAAGCCGAAACGGGCAAGACCCAGCCCACCATTGTCGGCATTGGCGCCTCGGCCGGAGGTCTCGCGGCCCTCAAGCGCTTCTTCGCCAACGTGCCGGAGCGGACGGGGCTAAGCTTCGTCGTCGTCATGCATCTATCGCCGGAGCATGAAAGCCACCTCGCCGACCTGCTGCAACCCTTCTGCCGGCTGCCCGTTCGGCAGGTAACAGAAACCATAGCGCTCGAACCCGATACCGTTTACGTCATCCCGCCGGGCCGCAACCTCAACACTGTCGATACGCACCTGCGCCTGTCGCAGCTCGAAGAGCGCGGCGCGAGCGCGCGCCCATCGATCACTTCTTTCGTACTCTGGCAAGTACCCACGACGGCGATTCGGTCGGCGTGATCCTCACCGGTACCGGTTCGGACGGCACGTTGGGTATCAAGGACATCAAGGGCAACGGAGGCCTGACGGTCGTACAGGACCCCAATGAGGCCGAGTTCGACGGCATGCCACAAAGTGCCATTTCGACCCGGCTCGTGGACCTGGTGCTACCGGTAGAGCAAATGGCGGGCGAAATCCTGCGTTACGTGCATACGCGCCCCAGGATTGCCATGCCGACCGAAGGCGATGTGCTGGATGAAACACAACGACATACTCTGGGCAGGATTTTCGCCCAGGTGCGCACGCGCACCGGGCGCGACTTCAGCCGATACAAGCGCTCTACCGTGATGCGGCGTATCCAGCGACGCATGCAGCTGTTGCATACCGAGGATCTCCAGGAATATGCCAGCTTGCTGAGCGAGAAGCCGGAGGAGACTCGGGCCCTGGCGGATGAGTTCCTGATCACCGTGACCAACTTCTTCCGCGACCGGGAAGTCTTCGACACCCTGGAGAAGGATGTCATCCCCACCCTCTTCAAGGGCAAGGGGCCCGAACATCAGGTGCGTATCTGGTCGGTCGGCTGCGCTACGGGTGAAGAAGCCTACTCGCTGGCCATGCTGCTGTTGGAGGAGGCCGGCCGGCACGACAACCCGCCAGGCCTGCAGATCTTTGCTTCGGATATTCACGAGGATTCCCTCAAGTCCGGACGTGACGGCTTCTACTCGGGCGACATCGAGATCGATGTCACTCCCGAGCGAGTAGACCGCTTCTTCGTCAAGGAGAACGGAGGGTTCAGGGTTCGCAAGGAAGTGCGCGAGGTCGTGGTCTTTGCCCCCCACAATCTGCTCGGCGATCCCCCCTTCTCCAAACTCGACCTGATTACTTGCCGCAACGTGATGATCTACCTACAACGCGAGGTTCAACGCGATGTGGTCGAGGTCTTTCACTACGCCCTCAACCCTGATGGCTATCTGTTGCTTGGCTCCTCAGAGACATCAGACCGCTCCGAGCTTTTCCAGGTGGCGAACAAGAAATACTGCCTCTACCGCAAGCGCAACGTGCCGACACACGACCTGCACTTGCCGGTATTTCCCCTTTCCCACGGCCGCCCGGCCATATCGGGCCAAGTGGAAAAAGCCGAGCCTGAGCAACGACAGACGCTCTCCTATGGCGCGCTTCACCAGCAGATGGTCGAACGCTATGCCCCACCGAGCATTCTGATAAACACCGATCACACGGTCGTCCACTTCTCGGAAAATGCCGGCCGCTACCTCGTTCATCCCGGGGGCACTCCTACGTCGAACCTCTTCAAGCTGATACGTGAAGAGCTGCGCCTGGACCTGCGCGCAGCGCTGGTTGGGATCGACAAGAACGGCCATGCCGTGCGCACCAAGCCCATTGCCCTGCGCCTGGAGGGTGACATTCGCCATGTGGTGGTCCATTTCCGTCCTCCCGAAGAAACCAAGGACCAGGGCCTGACCCTGGTGATCTTCGAGGAGCGTACGCAAGAAGACATCCCACGCAGGTTGCCGGCAATCCATCAAGAAATTGGCGCACCGTCACAGTCGCTCGAAGAGGAACTGGATCTCAATAAACAGCGGCTGCAGGCGGTCATCGAGGAGTACGAGACCAGCCAGGAGGAGATGAAGGCAGCCAACGAGGAGCTTCAGTCGGCCAACGAGGAGCTGCGCTCGGCCATGGAGGAATTGGAAACCTCAAAGGAGGAGCTCCAATCGATGAACGAAGAGCTGGCGACGGTGAACCAGGAGAACCGCCACAAGGTGGAAGAGCTCAGCCAGCTTTCGAGCGATCTCCAGAACCTGCTCTCCGCTACCGATATTGCCACGATCTTCCTCGATCGGAAATTCCGTATCCTGCGCTTCACACCGCAGGTTGGAACGCTGTTCAACATTCGCACCACTGATCGGGGCCGGCCGCTCTCCGATCTTACCCACCGCCTGGGCTACGAACAATTGTTGGGTGATGCCCGGCAAGTGCTGGAGCGGCTGATACCCATCGATCGCGAGGTCAGAGATACCGAAGATCGCTGGTACCTTACCCGCGTTCGTCCCTACCGCAGTAGCGATGATCATATCGGTGGCGTGGTGATCACTTTCATTGACATCACCGAGCGCAAGAACTCCGAGTTGAGCCTGCGTGAAAGCGAGGAGCGCTTCCGCCTGCTCGTGGACACCTCGGCTCAGATCGTCTGGAGTACTGCTGCCAACGGCGAAATCGTCGAGGATTCTCCCTCCTGGCGAGCTTATACGGGACAGACTTTCCAACAATTCCAGGGCATCGGCTGGACCGATGCCGTCGCCCCCGAAGATCGCGAGCGGGTGCATGCCCTGTGGCGTCATGCAGTTGCCACGGGCGAGCCCCTGCATACCGAGTTTCGTATCTTACACGCCGCGAGCGGGGAGTATCGCTGGACGGAGGTGCGCGCAGATGCCCTGCGCGCGCCCGACGGCACGATTCGCGGCTGGGTGGGCATGAACAGCGACATCAACGAGCACAAGCTTGCCGAACAGTCGCTCCAGGAGATCAACGAGACCCTGGAGGCGCGGGTGGAAGAGCGGACCCTGCAGGTCCGTCAGTTGGCTTCGAAACTGACGATGGCGGAGCAAGAGGAACGCCGCCGCGTCTCCCAGATCCTGCACGACAACCTGCAGCAGCTGCTCTATGGCCTGCAGATGAAGACCCGCATGCTGGAAGAGAAGCTCGAGGCGGCGGGCCACCTGGAATTGACCGAAGCCGTTGCAGGAACACACTCTTGGCTACAGGAAGCCATCGAGACGACCCGACAGCTGACGGTCGATCTCAGCCCGCCAATACTCAAGAATGAAGGCTTGGCCGACGCCATCGGCTGGCTGAAGCGCCAGATGCAGCAATTGCACAGCCTGGAGATCGAACTCGAAACACTCAACCCGCCAGTTACGTCCAACGAAAACCTCCGGGTTCTGCTGTTCCAGGTGGTGCGTGAACTCCTCTTCAACATCAAGAAGCATGCCAATGTCGATCGGGCACGCGTCGAACTGGACCAGGCCGATGAACGTATCCTGATACGGGTCAGCGACTCGGGGCAGGGGTTCACCTCGGAGGTAATGGAAGACAGGCATGGTTCCGGATTCGGCCTCGTGAGCGTGCGTGAGCGGCTGCGGCTGCTGGGTGGAGACATGGAAATCAATTCGGCGCCAGGCGAAGGAACGACTATTCTCATATGGGTACCGGCAACGCCGTCTTGGCAGTAGCTCCACGAGTCGCTGCGCAACGTCTGACTACACAAAGGATCTCAGGGTATGGATACCACAGCGCGCATACTGATCGTCGAGGATCACTCCTTCATGCTGGCCATGCTGCAGGAGTACATTGAGCAGGAAGAGGATTTCGAAGTCTGTGGCACATTCGGCTCCGGCGAGGCCGCGCTGGAAAGCCTCACCGAGAACGTGCCCGACTTCGTGATCGCCGATCTCTCTCTTCCCGGTATCAGCGGACTGGAGTTGATCAGCTCGGTCAAGGAGCGCTATCCCTCCCTGCCCTGCGCCATTCTCTCGGGCCATAGCGAGCGGCATTATGCCGATCAGGCCATGACGGCCGGTGCCCAAGGCTACCTGCTCAAGGGCGATCCGGACGAACTGCCGGTGGCCATACGGCACATGCTGCAGGGCCAGCGCTACATCAGCCCAGCGCTGCACTACTGAGCTCGCCCTATTCGAGTGCCGGACGGCCCAGCATATCCGACCGGCTCGTCATCGAGGCTCGATCCAAGGTCTTACTGTCACGGGCATGGGTTAGACGTTACGCTGCCAGTAACGCCAGCCCGGATAGCGAGACACTCATGCAAGACATCCTTCTTCAGCTTGCCATGGCCGGTAGCTTCGGTGCCTTCGTCGGCCTGTTGTTTCGCGTCACCCGCCAGCCCGGCCAGGCAAGCGCCTTCAGGTTCACGCTGGTGGGCCTCGCCGCCGGCATCACCGCGTACCTGATCTTTTACATCCTGACCCGCACGACCGGCGCCCCTGCCTGGTTGCTGCCGCTGTTGGTGCTGCTGCAGGTGTGGCTGTGGCTCGGCCCGCTGGGGCCAAAGCCGAGACGCATCGGCAAGGATAGCGACGAGCCGCGCTGACCATCCATCCCGGCCACACTTTCCCGCTACCCGAGCAACGCTCCATCAGCCACAGGCGGGCTCTTCTGCCAAGGTCGTCTTTGCTGCACTTGCCGCGCGCACTAGACTGGTAATCAACAAGATACCAATATGCTTCGAGGAGTCATGAATGGCCAAGGTGCTGGTGGTGGACGATGAGCCGAACATCGTCCTGTCGCTGGAGTTCCTGATGCAGCAGGCCGGTTTCGAGGTGGATACGGCCGAAGACGGCGAAGGCGCCCTGGCCAAGGTCGACCAGTCTCCCCCCGACCTGATCCTGCTCGATATCAGCCTGCCCGGCATCAGCGGCTTCGACGTGCTTGAACAGCTCCGCCAGGATGCACGCCACGCCAGGCTGCCCATCATCATGCTCACGGCCCATGGGCGCGAAGTGGAACGGGAAAAGGGATTGGCGCTCGGCGCCGATGATTATGTCACCAAGCCCTTCTCGACCCAGGCACTGGTACAGAAGGTCAAAACCCTGCTGGCCGAGGGCACCTGATGAGGGGGGGCAAGCTGCCCAAGCGTCAGCGTCTGATCGGCCTGTGGCTATTGCTCAGCGGTATCAGCCTGCTGGGTGGCGCCATTTTCGCTGCCTGGCTCGATAGTCTGTTCCAACCCCAGGGCTTCGCCCGCCTCGTGCTGTGGCTCGGCTGTTTCTCCGGAGGCGGCACCATCTTCCTGGTTGGGCTGCTGCTCGAGCGCATGCTGTTCACTCCACTGCGCCATCTTCAGGTTCAACTGGCACGCCTCGTGGCCAACCCGGATGCCCGCGAGGACTACCCTCCCGAAGGCTGGCTGCGCGGCCTGGGCCCCGACCTGCTGCGTGTGCGAGAAGCCTGGCGCAGCGATCGTCAACGCCTGGCCACGGCCCACGCCGAAGGCGCTCGCAGCGCGGCGCGCATACGCCAGGAGCTCGAGACACTACTGCAAGTACTCGATACGCCACTGCTGCTATGCGACCACCACCGTCGGCTATTGCTGTTCAACCAGGCCGCCGAGACGTTGCTCGGAAGGCATCCCGGGCTCGGGCTAGGCAAGCGACTGGATGCCTTGCTGCCGATAGCGAGCCTGCAGGATGCGCTGGGACAGTTGCCGAGAGACGGCTCACCGCGCGAGTTGCTGATTCCTTGCGATGAGCGCTGGCTGCACATGGTGATGCGCCGGGTACCGCAGAGCAACGGCGAGACGCTGTTGACCCTGACCGATGCCACCGCCGCCTGGACCAGCGAGATGGGCGCACGGGCCGGCCTGGCAGAGCACATGGCGCCGCTGCGTCGGCACGGTGCCAGCCTGGCCAGTGCCGCCGAGGCACTGGGCAGCGTACGCCATGCCAGGCACATCGACGATACGTTGCAGCGCCGCCTGGAGGCGGTGATCGACGAGGAGAGCCGCGCCCTGGGCGACGAGATCGAAAAACTCGGCCGCCTGATCGAGGACATGCAGCAGCAGGGCGAGCGGCTGGTGCCGCTGTGGTCCAACGACCTGTGGCAGTCGCTCAATGAACGACTCGACGACACTCCCTTCGAGGTTCTACCCATCGGCATGCCCGCCTGGTTCAAGGGCGATGCCCCGGCGCTACTGGTCATGCTGGTGGCACTGCTGCAGCGGTTGAGCGAGCATGCCGGCACCACGCACTTCGAGGGCGAGATCCTGATCGGCAACCGCCGCGTCTATCTCGATCTGGTCTGGCCCGGCAAACCGTGGCCGCAGCGGGAACTGGCGGCATGGTGCGAACAGCGACTCGAGACGCTGCCCCTCTCACCGCGAATCGGCGATTTGCTGCGTCAGCACGCCAGCGATGCCTGGAGCCTGGCGGATGGCGATGGGGAGCACGCCCGCCTGCGCCTGCCGCTACCCGCCGTGGATCGCGTCGGCGCACCGCCCAGCCAGTTGCCGCCGCGCCCCGAGTTTCATGATTTCGGCATCGCCGATTTGCCACCCCCCGATGCCGAACTCGCCCGCTGTCCGCTACGAGCACTGGAAATCGTGGCTTTCGATACCGAAACCACCGGGCTCGAGCTGCGCCGGGGCGACTGTGTGGTCAGCCTCGGCGCCTGCCGTATCGTCAACGCCCGGTTGCTGGCCGATGACGTCTTCGATACGCGGGTCGATCCCGGCAAGCCGATTCCTCCCGCCAGTACCGCCATACACGGCCTTACCGACGCCGATGTAGCCGGCGCCCCGCCGTTGCCGGTGATCCTGCCGCGCTTCCGCGACTATATCGGTGACGCCGTGATTCTGGCCCACAATGCCGCTTTCGATTTGCTGGCCCTGCAGCCCACCGGAAGCGGCACGTCGCTGGAAATGCCGGTGCTCGATACGCTGTTGCTCTCCCGAGCCCTCGACGAGAGCCTGGACGGCCACGACCTGGACACGCTCGCCGAGCGCTACGACTTGAGCTTCCCTCCGGGTACCCGACATACGGCGCTTGGCGATGCACGAGTGACGGCCGAGCTGTGGCTGGCACTGCTTCCTCGACTCGAAGCCCGCGGTATCGAAACCCTCGAGCAGGTACTGGCCCTTCAGGCCACCGCCTTCGACCGGGAGGACGCCTGTACATGAGCGGCTCCGGCCCCCATGCCCGGCTGGTGGCATTGATCGGCCTGGCCGCCCTGCTCTTCTCGCCGCCGCTGGTACTGATCTTCGATCGTCCCTCATCCACCGGGCTTTCATGGCTGCCACTCTACTTGTTCGTGGCCTGGCTGGTGGTCATCGCCCTGGCCGCCTGGCTGATGGAGCATCGGCAGGAGGAAAGCTGACACGATGAGAACCGAGCCGGTAGTGCTGACGGTCGCCTTCGGCTACCTGGCGCTGCTGTTCGTGATCGCGGCCTGGGGAGACCGGCGCGCCGAACAGGGCCGTACGGTGATCGGCTCGCCTACCGTCTATGCGCTTTCGATCGCCGTTTACTGCACCGCCTGGACCTTCTACGGCAGCGTAGGTCGGGCGGCGGTATACGGTCCCAGCTTCCTGTTGATCTATCTGGGGCCGACGCTCGCCATGCTGATGGCACCGCTGCTGATCCGTAAGATGGTGCGGATCGCCAGCACTCAGCGCATCACCTCCATTGCCGACTTCATCAGCGCCCGCTACGGCAAGAGCTCCAGCCTGGGTGCGCTGGTGGCACTGATCGCGCTGATCGGCATCACGCCCTATATCGCTCTCCAGCTCAAGGCGATAACCCTCAGCCACGCGGTACTGGTCAACTATCCCGAAGCCGCCGAGTTCCGCCTCGTCGAGGAGAGCTTCTGGGCCGACAAGTCGTTCTGGGTGGCGCTGGTGCTCGCCGTGTTCATTATTCTTTTCGGCACCCGGCACCTGGATGCCAGCGAGCGTCACGAGGGCATGGTGGCGGCCATCGCCTTCGAGTCGCTGGTCAAGCTGGTGGCGTTCCTCACCGTCGGCGTCTTCGTCACGTTCGTGCTGTTCAACGGACCCGGCGATCTGTTTCGCCAGGTTGCCGACACACCCGAGCTGAGCGGTGCCCTGAGCCTCGATGTGGTTCCCGGCGGGGCCATTGGCTGGGTCGGCACCCTGGTGCTGGCTTTCCTGGCCTTTCTCACCCTGCCGCGTCAGTTCCAGGTGTTGGTGGTGGAGAACGTCGATGAGCGTCATCTCAAGCGTGCCAGTTGGCTGTTTCCGCTCTACCTGGTGGCGATCAACCTGTTCGTGATCCCCATCGCCATGGCCGGCCTGTTGCTGCCGATGGGCAACAGCGACCCCGACAGCTTCGTGCTGACCCTGCCGCTCTCGGCCGGCATCGACGGCATTCCCCTGCTGGTCTTCATCGGGGGGCTCTCAGCAGCCACCAGCATGGTGATCGTCGAGACCATCGCGCTCTCCACCATGGTCAGTAACCAGCTGATCATGCCGCTGTTGCTGCGCTCCAAGCGGCTCCACCTGAACTCCCAGGGAGAGCTGGCCGGTTGGCTGCTGGGCATTCGCCGGGTAGCGATCGTGTTGATCCTGTTGCTGGGTTACCTCTACCACGCCTTGATCGGAGACTCCTACAGCCTGGTGACCATCGGTCTGGTGTCGTTCGTCGGGGCCGCTCAGTTTGCCCCCGCCATGCTGATCGGTATGTACTGGCGCGGCGCAACCCGGGCTGGCGCGACGCTGGGACTGTTGGCCGGCTTCATCAGTTGGATCTACACCCTGCTGCTGCCGGGCTTCGCCCAGTCGGGTTGGCTCGACGCCACTTTCCTCGCCCAAGGGCCATTCGGCCTCGAATGGCTACGCCCCTATGCCCTGTTCGGCCTGGAAGGCTTCGACATCTATAGCCACGCCCTGTTGTGGAGCCTGCTGGCCAACGTCGGCTTGCTGGTCGGCGTGTCGTTGTTCACCCGCCAGAGCCCGGTGGAGCAGACCCAGGCGGCGCTGTTCACCGAAGCCATGAACCCGGGGCTCGAACACACTTCGCTCTGGCGCGGCCAAACCACCCGCGGCGAGCTCAAGAGCCTGCTCAGCCGCTACCTGGGCGCCGTCGCCACGGCGCGGATACTGGCCAACCCGCAGGACAGCCAGGCCGACGAGACTCCCGCCCCGCCGGCGCTGATCGCCCGTGCCGAACAGGCCCTGTCGGGCGCCCTGGGCAGCGCTTCGGCCAGGGTTCTGATCAATTCGGTGGTACGCGGCGAGGCGCTGGACCTGGAGGCGATTCTCAGCATTCTTGACACTACCTCGCAGACGCTGGAGTACAACCGCCGCCTGGAGCAGAAATCCAACGAGCTGGCGCGAATCGGTGAGGAGCTGCGCGCGGCCAACGAGCGCCTGCGCGAACTCGACCGTCTCAAGGACGAGTTCGTCGCCATGGTCAGCCACGAGCTGAGGACACCGCTCACCTCGATCCGCGCCTTCGCCGAGATCCTGCGCGACGGCAAGGACCTGCCGGAGGAGAAGCGCATCCACTTCCTCGAGGTCGTGGTACTGGAGAGCCAACGGCTTTCACGCCTGATCGAAGAGATCCTCGACCTGGCGCGGCTGGAAAGCGGACGACTGACGCTCTCTCCCCAGCGGCTCGACCTGGCGGCGCTGGTGCACCACAGTGTGGATGCCGTGCATCGGCTGCAGGAGGATCGCGGCGTTACGCTCGAAGTCGACCTGGAACTCGACGAGGCGCCGGTGATCGGCGACCCCGATCGCCTGGAACAGGTGATCATCAACCTGCTCGACAATGCCGGCAAGTTCGCCGACGACGACGATCCGCGCGTGCGCCTCCACCTGGCCCGGCACAAGAATAACTTCAGGTTGAGCGTCGAGGACAACGGACCGGGTATTGCCCCTGACGAGCGTGAACGGGTGTTCGAGAAGTTCCACCAGATCAAGCGCTACGGCGCCAGCAGCGGCAAGGCCCACGGCCGCCCACGTGGCAGCGGCCTGGGACTGCCGATCAGCCGCGGCATCGTGGCCCACCTGGGGGGACGGCTATGGGTCGACGATGCCCCGACGCTAGAGGGCGCCTGCCTGATCATGGAACTGCCGGAAGCGATCGAGGAAACAGGACAGGCCTGACACAGCAGTACATTCAAGTTAAGCCCCTCCCTGCCGATAAAGCGCTATCGGCCTGATTGAGCTCACATCATTCACTGCCCGTTCCTCCCAATAACAACAATCGCTGTTCCGTAAACACTCCCGCCTTGCCTGCGCCAAGGCGGTAACTAGTATCGCCCGGCTGTTAGCCGGCAATGGCGAAACATAGAGAAGCCCCCCTGCAAGAGAGCTATTGATGACAGTCCTGTCCCGTTTGACCTTGACCCAGAAGTTGCTTGGTGCGGTTGGCCTACCCCTGTTGGCAGCCTTCCTGGCGCTTGGCTTGATCGTTCATACCCAGCTGAATGCCGCCATCCCCCCCATGGTGGAAAATAACAGCATGCGCCAGGTCGAGGCGCGTGCCGACGAGATCGGCCGCTGGCTCACCGGCTACCGGACCCTGCTGACAGGCCTGGCGAAGGATGAACGCCTGGCTGAACCGGTTCCAGTGGAGGCGCACCTGGAATGGCTGAAGGCTCGCCATCCCGGTGATGCCACCATCGAATCGCTCTATTTTGCCGATGCCACTGGCGATACCGTGACGCATACGGGCGCCCGTGCCGATATCTCAGGCAGGGGCTATTTCAAGGAGCTGGTCCTGGACGGCACCACCGACAGGATGCTCGGGGACCCGGTTCTATCGCTGGTCAGCGGACTACCCACAGCAATCATCGCCGAAGCGGTCTTCGATGCCCAAGGCAACCGCATCGGGCTATTAGGCATTACCCTTTCCATGGCGGCGGCATCCGAGATCACCTCGTCCATCGATGTCGGCGACGGCAGCTACGGTTATATGGTCGATCGAAGCGGCATGGTGGTAGCGCATCCGGATCCTGATGTACGCATGGCATTGCGCGTCACCGAAGCTGACCAGGCGGGTTTTGTGGGGGCCGATGCCCTGGGTCGACAGATGATGGAAGGCCAGGCAGGAACGGGCCAAGTGACTTCGCCCTTCGGAGGTGCGGTAACCATGGTCTGGAACCCGATCGCCGGCACCGACGGTTGGGCACTGGCAGTGGCCATACCCAATGCCGTTTTCACCAGCGTCAGCCGTAACCTGCTTGTCTCTCTGATGCTGGCAGGCGCTTTAACTCTGGCCTTGCTGCTGGGCATCGTGTTCATTTCAGCTCGCCAGGTACTGTCTCCGATCCGTCGTACGACTCTGGCCATGGCCGATATCGCTCAGGGCAAGGGCGACCTGACCCAGCGCCTGAAGGTGGATAGCCGGGACGAAGTAGGCCAGCTCGCCGTGCAATTCAATGCCTTCGTCGAGCGCATGCAGAACACGCTGCTGCAGGTACGGGAAAATGCGCGGATGGTACTGGCCGGCTCAGGCGATATCGCCGATGGTACCCAGGAGCTTTCCTCACGCACCGAGCAGGCGGCAGCCAACCTGCAGGAGACCTCAGCATCGATGGAAGAAATCCACTCCACGGTGTCGCATACGGCCCAAGCTTCCGAACAGGCCAATGGCCTGGCCGTGAATGCCGCGGGCGTTGCCGAGCGCGGCAGCGAAGCCATGACCGAAATGAGCTCCAAGATGGCTGCCATCGACGAATCTGCCAATAAGATTAGCAATATCATCGGCCTGATCGACTCGATCGCCTTCCAGACCAATATTCTTGCCTTGAATGCCTCGGTGGAGGCTGCCCGTGCCGGGGAACATGGGCGGGGATTCGCCGTGGTCGCACAGGAAGTCCGCAACTTAGCCAGCCGCTCCTCCGATGCGGCAAAAGACATTCGCCATCTGATCGATACCTCGGTCAAGCATACCCAGGAAGGCAATACGATCGTACAGGGCGTGGAAAAACGCATGGAGGAACTGCGCCAGAGCGTGATCCAGGTATCCGATGTGATCAGCGAGATCACTGCCGGAGCACGAGAACAGACGGCAGGCATCGAACAGGTCAATACTGCCGTGGCCGAGATGGATACCATGACCCAGCAGAATGCCGCCATGGTGAGCCAGAGTGCCAGGTTGGCCGCCACCATGCACGAGAACGCGTCGCGACTGGATGTACTGATGTCCGAGTTCGTGCTGGGAGACGGAGACGGTGATGCCAACTGGTCACCCCGCACCCAACGCCAGCAGAGCCCAACTCCCGCGGTTACTTCACCTATCCTACCCAAGCCGGTGGCGGACCCGAAGCCAAAGCCCAGAGAAACACGTCTTGAAGAGGAATGGGAAACCTTCTGACATGATCTTAACGGCAGGTAGTCGCCGCCATTTGGGAGGCGACTATCTGCCGGCTCCACGCTGCGCGACACGAACCAGGCTGCGTATCACCTGCATGTCATGTCGCAGCAGAATTCGCTGGTCGTCCTCAAGCTTGGCCAAGTCGATCCAGCCATCGGCTGCGCCGCCCGCCTTCAGGCTCGCCAGCTGTGCTGCAAGCAGCCGCTCCTGCAGGCGCTCCATGGCTGCGATTCCCACCCTGGCCTGGCGCGCCGAGAGTGCTTGTTTCGCCACCAGCGCCGACAGCCTGAGGCGGGTATCGGACACGCTCACACCATGACGCAGCGACAGCAGGCGCACCGCACTGACCAGCGGCAGCAAACCCTGGCGCTTGAGGTTGAGAGCGTTTTCATGCGGCGCCTCCTCGCCGTCCCCGGCGAGTCGGCCGAAGCGGTCCAGCGCCACGGGTACCTCGTTGAGCAGGCTCGCCATTTCATCGAGGAACAAGCCGGAATGGGGCATGAGCCGTGCGACCTGCTCGGCTAACGCTTCGGCCAGGTCGGTATCGCCGTATACCGGATGAAAATCGAGCAGGATGTTGCTCTGCTGGACACGCTTCACCCGGCGATCCCGAGTCCATAGCGCAAGCTGCTCGCACCATTCCGAGAGGCGTTTGCGCCACATCGGCCAGCGCGCCATCACATGACCGTTGCACAACGGAATGCCGGCCTCGTCGAGTCGCGCGGTGAAGCGCTCGCCAAGTGCCTGGAAGAAACCGTCGATCTCGGTATGGCGAGCGTCCGGGTAGTCGGCCACGATCATGGCGTTGTCCTGGTCCGGTCCCAGCAGGCTTTCATGCCTCCCGATGGAGCCAAGCGTCAACACGCAGAATGCTACGGGCGGCTCACCCCAGCCGAGCCCCAGCATCTCGTCGAGGGAGAGCTGGATTGCCCGACGGTAGAGCTGGGCATTATGGTCACTGATCAGTTGGCTGATGCGCCAGGCCGGCAGATCGAGCCGCTGCAGGGCCTCGACCAGCTGCAATTGCCAGGCGTGGGCGGTGGGCAGGTCGGGGCTCGGTCCCAGCTCGTCCAACGCTTCGCGTAGTGGCTCCAACAAGCTGGCCAGCTCCGGCAGTTTGTCGCCGACGAAGAGTTCGCGCCAGGGTGAAGCCCGATGCAGCACTTGCATAACGTCTCCCATCGCATCCACGTCAAGCGAGTGTAACGAGAGAGACGTCATGAGGCACTTGGGCCAAGGGATTACGCCTGCCAGGCCAGGACGATCAATGTCTCAGAGGAGCCCCAGGATGCCTATGCCCATCAGCGTGGCTTGAACATATCGTCACCGGCCTGGTCGATGTAGCGCTGCGCCTTGCTCACCATCAACTGGTCGCAGGCTTCGCGCCCCGGCACCAGGTCAGAGCGCTCGAAGCGGTGTTCCAGGACGTCATCGTCGTCACCCGGCTTGCGGATCCAGCCGCTGACGCGGTACTGGCCGCCCTGCTCCGCCGGCTCCGAAACGATCTGGTAGCCGTTGTACTCCACCGGCTCGGCGGCCTTGGCATTGCCCTGCTTGGACTCGCCAGCCCCGAACAGCCCACCCAACAGTTTCTTCAGCATTGTTCTCCCCTCGTGCTTACAAACGAGAACGCCGGCCAAGGGCCGGCGCGTCTCGGTTCGAACCGCGTCAGATCAGCTCTGCTGGCGGCCCTTACCAGCCGCTATACGCAGACGCAGGGCATTGAGCTTGATGAAGCCCTCGGCATCCTTCTGATTGTAGGCGCCGGCATCGTCTTCGAAAGTGGCGATCGACTCGTCGAACAGCGACTGTTCGGACTTGCGGCCCACTACGGTGGCGCTGCCCTTGTAGAGCTTCATGCGCACCACGCCGGAGACGTTCTTCTGGGTCTCGTCGATGGCGGCCTGCAGCATGCGCCGCTCGGGGCTCCACCAGTAGCCGTTGTAGATCACCTTGGCGTACTTAGGCATCAACTCGTCTTTCAGGTGGGCCTCTTCGCGGTCCAGGGTGATCGACTCGATGGCGCGATGGGCACGCAGCATGATGGAGCCCCCCGGCGTCTCGTAGCAGCCGCGGGACTTCATGCCGACGTAGCGATTCTCGACGATGTCGAGACGACCGATGCCGTTGTCGCCGCCAATCTTGTTGAGTGTCTCGAGCACCTCATGGGGCTTCAGAGCCTTGCCGTCGATGGCGACGATGTCGCCGTGCTCAAAGGTCAGCTCGACGTAGGTGGGGGCATCCGGCGCAGCTTCGGGCGACACGCTCCAGCGCCACATGTCCTCCTCGGCCTCGGCCCATGGGTCCTCGAGGATGCCTCCCTCGTAGGAGATGTGCAGCAGGTTGGCATCCATCGAGTACGGCGACTTCTTCTTGCTCTTGGAGAAGTCGACGGGGATGTCGTGTTGCTCGCAGTAGGCCATCAGCTTTTCGCGTGAGGTCAGGTCCCACTCGCGCCACGGCGCGATCACCTTGACGCCGGGCTTGAGCGCATAGGCACCCATCTCGAAGCGTACCTGGTCGTTACCCTTGCCGGTGGCGCCGTGGGAGATGGCGTCGGCGCCGGTCTCGTTGGCGATCTCGATCAGGCGCTTGGCGATCAGCGGACGGGCGATGGAGGTGCCCAGCAGATACTCACCCTCGTAGATGGTGTTGGCGCGGAACATCGGGTAGACGTAGTCGCGCACGAACTCCTCGCGCAGGTCTTCGATGTAGATTTCCTTGACGCCCAGGGCTTGCGCCTTGGTACGCGCCGGCTCCACTTCCTCGCCCTGACCGATGTCGGCGGTAAAGGTCACCACCTCGCAGTTGTAGGTCTCCTGCAACCACTTGACGATGACGGACGTGTCCAGGCCGCCGGAGTAGGCAAGCACGACCTTCTTGACATCGGACATTCGAGGGCTCCTCTCAGGTAAACGTCACAAGTCGTGCAGTATAGCGTGGCTGCCGCCCGGCGAATACCGGCGGGGGACGTATCGCAGCCAAGCTGTTAGACTTTTCGCCCATGAGAGTCGGCCCGGCCGCGGCGGTTGCGCGCTGGCAAGGAGCCGTCCCCGACAACGACGAGGCACGTGATGAGGAGAGGTGCATGAGCGAGGCGATCACTCGCGAGATGATGGCGCAGCGGTTTCGCAGTTTCCTGCCGGTGGTGGTAGATCTGGAGACGGGAGGATTCAACGCGGAGCGCGACGCCATTCTCGAAATCGCCGCGGTGACGCTGACCATGGATGCGGAAGGCAACCTGATGCCGGATGCCACCTACGCCTATCATGTGCAGCCCTTCTCGGGAGCCAACGTCGAGCAGTCGGCACTGGATTTCACCGGAATCAAGCTCGATGATCCCCTACGTCAGCGTGTCGCACTTTCCGAGGCCGAGGCACTGGGGGAGATCTTTCGCCCGGTGCGCAAGGCGATCAAGTCCTACGGCTGCACCCGTGCCGTGCTGGTGGGCCACAACGCCGCCTTCGATCATGGCTTCCTCAATGCCGCGGTGACTCGCTGCGGCATCAAGCGCAACCCCTTCCATCCCTTCTCGAGCTTCGACACCGCCAGTTTGGCGGGCCTCGTTTATGGCCAGACGGTACTCGCCCGCGCCTGCCGCGCAGCGGGCATACCGTTCGACAATCAGGAGGCCCACTCGGCGCGCTACGACACCGAGCGGACCGCGGAGCTGTTCTGCGCCATTGTCAACCGCTACAAGGATCTGGGCGGCTGGGCACTGGCACAGCGCGAGCAGGGCCTCGACGAACTGTAACTCCCCAAGGCCCTGGCGGGACATGCTCAGTGGCGGGTGCCGGTGTCCTGCTCCCAGCCGGCGGGCATGTCGAGATCGTCCTCGCCATCGGCCGCACCGCCTACCCCCGGCTTGTCGATGACCTGAACCGTGCTGGCGTGCAGCCCTTTCTCGCCTTCGTCGGGTTCGAAGCGTACCCGGGTACCCACGGTCAACCGCTCGAAGTCGCCATGCAGCACCGAATTGCGGTGAAAATAGAACTCCTCGCCGCTCAGGCTCTTGATGAAGCCATAGCCATCCTTCTCGAATAGGCGCACCACGGTCGCTACCGGGGGGATCGGCTCGTCGTTGTGATGCTTGACCTTGCCATCACGCTTGGCGGTCTGCTTCTTGAGCTGCTTCTCCATCGCCTCGAAGGCGTTACGGATGATCGGGCGCAACTGGACCTGGGGGTCGGTGACCTTGTCGCTCTTCTCGGCGACGAGCTCCCCCTTGGCCGGCAGGTTCACTTCGACGAGCGCACGATAGGGGTTGCCCGTCTTGTGGGGATTCTGGGTCTGCTCGATGACCACACGACAGGAGACGATATCGTGATTGAATTGCTCGAGCTTGGCCACACGCGACCGAATGTACTCGTCGATCCATTCGGAGCGTGACACGTGCTGATAGGTGATTTCCAAGGGTGTTTGCATACTGCAACTACCTCCCTGCCTCTGAAACTTGTGCCTGAATCCATTTCCGGCATTCCAAAGTCAGCGTGGTAGCGAGCGCGGGCTATTTCAATCGTCGCCGCAGGGGCTTTTGGTGTCCTACCGTAACCTGGGCGTCTTGTCTCCACTTCAGGAATCCGCCGCCCGAAACGCACAAGGCCCGCGAGCCGAAGCTCACGGGCCTTGTTAGGACTCGGTGGGTAACGGGTTCAGGCGTCGCCGCCCTCCTCGTTGGCCTTGGCACGTGCCGCCGCCTCCTTCACCAGCTTTTCCAACTCGCCGCTCTGGTGCAGCTCGCCGACGATGTCGCAACCACCCACCAGCTCACCTTCCACCCACAGCTGAGGGAAGGTGGGCCAGTTGGCGTACTTGGGCAGCTCTGCGCGAATGTCCGGATTATCCAGCACGTTGACGAAGGCGAAGCGTTCGCCACAGGACATCAGGGCCTGCACGGTCTGGGCGGAAAAGCCGCACTGCGGCAGTTGGGGAGTGCCCTTCATGTAGATAAGGATGGGGTTTTCACCGATCTGACGCTGGATGTTCTCGATGGTAGTGCTCATGTGCGCTCCTGTTGGAAGAGGTGGATGCCGAGGATGTCGGGACGGACAATACCTGAGTGCCATACTCAGCCTTTAGCTCATGGCCCCATTCTACTGATCACGAGCGAATTGCGCATCCCCCGCAGGCTGGCTAGGATGGTGGTTTTTTCGCGCGGAGAGATCGCCATGGCGACACGCCATTTTCTGACCCTGCTGGACCTGAGCCCAGAAGAATCGCACTACCTCATCCAGCGCGCCATCACGATCAAGAACCGCCTGCGCGCCCAGGGGCCGACCTATGCTCCGTTCACCAACCGCACGCTGGCGATGATCTTCGAGAAATCCTCCACGCGCACCCGGGTCTCGTTCGAAACCGCCATGGCCCACTTCGGCGGCCATGCGCTGTTCCTCTCGCCGCGCGACACACAGCTCGGTCGCGGAGAGCCGATCGAGGATACCGCAAGGGTGCTGGCGGAGATGGTCGACATCGTGATGATTCGTACCTTCTGCCATGCCGGCCTCGAGTCATACGCCGCCGCCAGCTCGGTGCCGGTGATCAATGCACTCTCCGATGACTATCACCCCTGCCAGTTGCTGGCCGATGTGATGACCTGGACCGAGCTACGCGGCAGCGTGCGCGGGCGCACGGCGGTATGGATCGGCGATGGCAACAACATGTGCCATTCATGGATCAACGCCGCGCGCCAGTTCGACTTCAAGCTGCGTGTGTGTTGCCCCAAGGGTTACGAACCGCGCCAGGACATCCTCGAGGCCGCCGGCGATCGCATCACACTGCTGCACGATCCCGCCGAGGCGACGGTCGGAGCCGATCTGGTCACTACCGATGTCTGGGCCTCGATGGGCCAGGAAGAGGAACAAGCCAAGCGCGAGGCGGATTTCGCCGGCTTTCAGGTCGATGAGGCCATGCTGGACCGCGCCAGGCCCGACGTACTGTTCCTGCACTGCCTGCCCGCCCATCGCGGCGAGGAGATCAGCGAGACGCTGCTTGACGACCCGCGGGCGGTGGTTTGGCAGGAAGCCGGTAACCGCCTGCATGCCCAGAAAGCACTGATCGAATTCCTGCTGCTGGGGCGGGTCGACCACTGACTCAGCTCCCATTCACCCCGTCGGGAATCAACTTTCGGCGGGGCAGACCGCCTCCTTGAGCTTCTCACGTAGTATATCGATGGCCACGGGACGACCATACAAGTAGCCCTGAAAAGCATGGCAGCCCTGCCGTGCCAACCAGTCGTGATGCGCTTGGGTTTCCACGCCCTCAGCGATAACCTCCAGCCCCAGGTTGCGCCCCAGATCAATGATCGATGCGCAAATCACGGCATTGGCAGCGTCCTCGAACAACGGTCGCACGAAGGACTGGTCTATCTTGAGCTGGTCGAGCGGCAACCGGTTGAGGTAGCTCAGCGAAGAGAAGCCGGTACCGAAGTCATCGAGGGAGAAGCGTACGCCCAGCGCCTTGATGCGTTGCATGGTGTCACGTACCGCATCGGGCTCATCCATGAACAGGTTCTCGGTCAGCTCAAGCTTCAGTAGGTCAGAAGGCGCTCCGGTCTGCTCGAGTATCGCTCCCAGGCGGTCGACAAAGTCGGGTTGCTGGAATTGCAATGGACTGATGTTGACGGCCATGCTCAAACCCGCCAGGTTCGGCAAGTCAGTCCACTCGGCCAGTTGGCGACAGGCCGTCTCAAGCACCCAATCACCAAGCGACACAATGAGATAGCTCTCCTCGGCGATGGTGATGAAATCACCGGGCGGCACCATGCCGTACTCCGGATGCAGCCAACGCAGCAACGCCTCGACCCCGGTCACCCTGTCTTGGCTATCGACCTGGACCTGGTAGTGGAGTCGCAACTCGTTGCGCCGTACCGCCTGGCGCAGGTCGCTTTCGAGCATCGCTCGTCGCACGGCTACCGCCTGCATGCTCGGATCGAAGAAGCGCCAGATGTTGCGACCGGCCTGTTTGGCCTGGTACATCGCCATCTCGGCCTGCTGCAGACACGCCTCCGCATCCTCGGCGCCATCCACCAAGAGTGTAATGCCGATACTTCCAGAGAGTAGATGACGGCGCTCGCCGAGCTGACAGGGCTCGGCGAGCTTCGCCAGCAGGCGAGTCGCGATGCGCTCCACTTGCT
Source organism: Halomonas sp. MCCC 1A13316 (assembly GCF_014931605.1). Classification (NCBI taxonomy): domain Bacteria; kingdom Pseudomonadati; phylum Pseudomonadota; class Gammaproteobacteria; order Oceanospirillales; family Halomonadaceae; genus Billgrantia; species Billgrantia diversa. The sequence goes on from NZ_CP053382.1 coordinate 2,608,302, forward strand.
GGGAGGTAGCTTCGATCGTGCTACCCAGCTCCGGAGCCAAGATCACGAACTCGTCGCCTCCCAGGCGCGCGACCAACTGGGACTCGCGGCTGACCTCGACGATACGTTCGGCCATGATTTGCAGCAGTTCGTCACCCACCTGGTGGCCAAGGGTATCATTGATATGCTTGAAGCCGTCCAGATCGATGAACATCAACGCCCCTTGCTGCTCATGATTCGCCCAGGCCTGCATGGCCTGGGTCAACCGGTCGAGCAACATGCGCCGGTTGGGCAAGCCAGTCAGCGGATCATAGAACGCCAGGCGGTGGACCTCCTGCTCGGCAGCCCGGCGCAGCGAGATGTCGCTGAGGGTGGCGACATAATGACTGGCCTTGCCGCCCTCATTCCTGACAGCGCTGATGGTGACCCACTGGGGGTAGATGTCGCCGTTCTTGCGCCGATTCCACACCTCACCGTGCCAGCTTCCCTTCTCGTGAATGCTGGTCCACATCGTTCGGTAGAAGTCGGCATCGTGCCGCCCCGAATTGAGGATGCGCGGGTTCTCCCCCAGCACCTCTTCGGCACGGTATCCGGTGATCCGCTCGAAGGTGGAGTTGACCTTGCGAATGGCACCGCTGGAATCGGTGATAAACATGCCCATATGCGTATCGAACGCCAGCGCAGCGATATCCAGCTCCGCCTGCAGCGACTCGTTGATCCGGCGCAGGTCCTTCTCGCTGCGATATAGCTCTTTTTCGGTACGGGCCAAGCGTCGATAGTGGCGCAGGAGGAACCAACCCATGACAGCCACGACCAGCCACCCCAGCACGAGTAGCACGACCTTGTCGCGCCAGCCGGAAAGGACATGGTTGAGGCTATCGCCGACGACCACCGCAAAAGGCAACCCCTCGACTCGCGCCATGCTGAAGAGGCGACGCTCGTCATCCAGAGGAGAGGTGATGACCATTGAGCGACCGGCACCGTCCTGCATGAGCTCGGCCACTTCAGATGACTCGATACGCATCCCCAGCACCTCGTTGGCAGTCAGGCCCTGCAGGCCCGGACGCCGAGCAATCAGGCGCATTTCGTCATCGATGAAGGTGATGTTATCTCCGGGGCCGAGCTGGAGCGCCTCCAAGGTCTGGTTGAAATAGAGCAGGTCCAGATGCGCGGCAGCCACGCCGGTGAAGTAGCCCTCGGCATCGAACATTCGGCGCAGATAAAGCATGCGCCGGCCATTCAACTCTGGGTTCCAGTAGACGGCGGAGAGTACCTGTTCGCGACTCTGCAAAAAACGGCGCAGGAAAGCCCGTGCCTCAGGGTCGTCATACCCCAATTTGCCCATTTGCGTGGTATAGAGCGACGTGCCGGTATGGCTGATGATACCCAGGACTTCAAGGAATGGCAGGCTCTGCTGGCGCTGCGACAGCAGGGTTTCGAAGGCGTCGGCCATCCAGACGTTCTCCTCGTCCTTCAGGGAAAGCGCGAAATGATTGGCCAGACCACTCAGGGTGTCATCGGTTCGTGAAAATGCCGCGGTCGCCCATTCAGCCACGAGTTCTGCTTTTGCTTGGGTTCTCTCGCGCGCCGTCTGTAGCTCACGATCGTGACGATCCACGAGCGCCCAGCTCATTACGGCCAGCAGCAATACCATCACGGCAGCGTAGAGCAGTGAAGCCTGACAAGCCGACCAGCGCCGACGCGGCGGACGGGCGCCTCCCTTCTCTCTTGGCGTCATTCGGTGTCCCTGATTCCCATCGAGAGCGCTAACCGTATACAAGGGTTAGGCATTCGGGGCATCTTGGTGCAACAGGAGTTCCACGCGGCGGTTGGCGGCACGCCCTTCGGGGGTTTCGTTGCTATCCAACGGACGCGTTTCGGCGTAGCCCACCGCACGCAAGCGCTCGGCCGGCAAACCCAGCTCGGACAGGTAGCGCAACACGGCGATGGCACGTCCAGAAGAGAGTTCCCAATTGGACGGGAAACGCGCGGTAGCAATGGGAATGCTGTCGGTGTGCCCCTCCACCGAGATGTCGCCCTCGAATGTCGCGAGCACTTCGCGCAGGCGGCTCAATACTTCCCGGCCCTGCCCGGTGAGTATGGCCTGGCCACTGTCGAACAGCAGATTATCGTCGATGCGCAGGGTAATGCCCTGCTGTCCCTCGGTCACGCTGACACCTTCGATGTCGAGCCCGGGGAAATGCGGCTGCAATCCGTCATGGCGCGGCTCGAGCCCTGTACCAGCTACCATGCGAGCCACGGCTTCCGCTTGCGGCGTGACCAGGGCACTCGCCTCACCGCCATGTCGGTTTCCCTTGATGGCGGCACCGTTGCCGGCCAGCGAGAGCAGCAATACGAACAGCGTGATGAGCAGTGTCAGCACGTCCAGATAACTTACCAGCCAGCCTTCTCCGTCCCCGCCGTCGATAACGGGGGGATGCAACACGTCTCGCGTGCTGCGATCAAGCATTTTGCGCTTCTCCATTGGAGGCGTCGCGCTTGCTCACTTCCGGATCGCGAATCTCGTCGTGATAGTTGGCGACGAAAGAGTTGAGGGTTTCTTCGATGAAGGACGGCAGACGGCGCTTGGTAATCAACGAGATCCCCTCGAGCACCATGTTCATTGCGATGAGCCGCTCTTCGGTGCGTCGTTCGAGCTTCACGGCAATGGGCTTGAACACCAGGTTGGCCAGCAGAATGCCGTAGAAGGTAGTCAGCAGCGCCACCGCCATGCGCGGGCCGATGACATGCAGGTCACCCGACTCCATGACTTCGAGCATGTTGACCAGCCCGACCAGGGTACCGATCATGCCGAAGGCCGGGGCATAGGTGGCCATGGTGCGGAATATCTGTGCCTCGGCGTGCTCGCGTGCCTTGAGCCTGGCGATGCGCCAGCGCAGCAGGTCGAAAATCTCCTCCGCCTTGGTATTGGCGATGACCAGCTGGATGCCGGTACGCAGAAATGGATTGCGTGCCTTTTCCAGCGCCGCCTCGACGGCGCGTACATCGCCCTTGAACCATAGCCGCGAGATATCCACCAACTCCTTGATATCGTCACGCATATAGGTGTTTTCCCGACGAAACACCAAGCCCACCAGACGCACCACACGTAAGACTTCCTTGAGTGGATAACTGATGAAGGTGGCCGCCATGGTTCCAGCCAACACGATGGCAAGGCCCGGCAGGTTGATGAAGCTCTGCGGTGACTCGGCGGTGAAGAACAGCACGCTGACCAGCAGAATGATGCTGGCAAACATGCCGATAATGGTAGATGGATTCATGCAAGCTCCTGAAAATAAAGCGCATCGAGTCTAAAGGTAAATATCGGCTGTGAATGGTGACACTTTAGCCATGGCTGGACAAAGCCTGCATCCAATTGACCCAGATCAACCTTTCCGCATCGCGCTAAAGTTTCCTCGGTCACGGCCGATACGTTAGCCATGAGATCTTCGTCGGCAGCGGGCCCTTCTATCCGGCCTGTCTCGATGGATGATGGTAGGCGCTGCTTGCTTGCACCTTGCCGGCAAGCGAGTCCCGCAGCGGCCATAGCGTGCGGGAGAACAAATAGTTGGCCGATAGCGACCAAACAGGAGTAGCCATGCATCGATGCGCCGAGAAGGAAGGACATTGCGAACGCTGCGAGGGGCCACTGCCGTTCCCGTTCACCATGGCCTTCCAACCGATCGTCGATCTTGCCTCGGCCCGCATCACCGCCTACGAGGCACTGGTGAGAGGTCCGGGAGGCGAATCCGCGGCCAGCATCCTGGCGCAGGTCACGCCTCGCCTGCTCTACCGATTCGACCAGGCCTGTCGAATCCGCGCCATCGAACTCGCCAGTCGGCTCGGCATGCGCGAGAGCCTGTCGATCAATTTCCTGCCCAACGCAGTTTATGAGCCCACGGCCTGTATTCAGGCAACGCTGGCAATTTCCGAACAGGTCGGCTGGCCGGTCGAGCGACTGATTTTCGAGGTTACGGAAACCGAAAGAGTTCAGGGACAGCATCTGCGCAACATCATCGAGGCCTACCGCGACATGGGCTTCGTGACCGCCCTGGATGACTTCGGCAATGGCTTTGCCAACCTCGACCTGCTGGTGGAACTGCACCCTGACCGCCTCAAGATCGACCGTGCCCTGGTGATGAGCTGCGACAGCGACTCGCGACGCCAGGCCATCCTGCGTTCCCTCATCGCCCTGGGGCGCGAGCTTGACATCGACCTGGTGGCGGAAGGGGTGGAAACCCGTGAGGAAGCCCTGTGGCTTGCCCGCAGCGGCATTACCCGACAACAGGGCTTCTTCTTTGCCCGCCCCGGCCTCGAGAGACTGACCCCTGGCCTGGAGCCGGCTCTGGGGGAATTGCAGCGGGCAATTTAGTGAAAGCGGTTCGATCACGATCATGTCAGCCTGAAACTTGAGAATATTCCGAGTGCACCGCACTCAGCACGGAGCCAAGCAGCATGCCTGAGCAAAGGGACCACGATCCTTTCACTGTCGCTCTTCATCCGATTCACGATGCCAGCCATCACCATGTGGCGGATCGCCTGGTCTATACCCGGCAAACCGACACCGAAACCGAGGAGGTCATGGCCGCTACGGCCAGGGCACTGGCCAGCGCCGTCTACGAACTCGGAGATGGCGGTCTGCTGGGTGACAGGACGCTGTTCGTCGACCTGCCACTGGAGTGGCTCGACCGCCCCGAACTGCTGCCTACGCCGGCACCGCGCCTGGCGCTGGGCGTTGCCGAAGCGCACACGGTCGATGCCGAGCTGCTGGTACGCCTGGACGATATCCGCGAGCGCGGCTACCGGGTCATCGTATCGACCCGCCTGCTGAAGCAGGACCCGGAGGCAATGCTCGGTCGCTGCGACATCATCGTGCTCACCTCCCCCCAGGACCTCGACGAGGAGACACTGGAGCGGCTCCCCGCACGCAACGTCAAGCTGCTGGTCGAGAATCTCGACAGTCGGGAGGAACTGGAGCGCTATCAGGCGATGGGTTGCGACTATTATCACGGGCAGTATCTCGCCAAGCCCAGTTTCATCGCATCGGCCCCCCGAGGGCGTCATGGTAACCGTGCCGCCCAGATCCGCCTGATTCGCGCGCTGTACGAAGACAACAACGATCTCAACCGGCTCCATGAGTTGGTGGTACAGGTACCCCACCTGCATGTGGCCATCCTGCGCCGGGCCAACTCGAGCTATTTCCATCGCGGCGGCAAGGAAGTCGATCTGCATCGTGCCGTACAACTGCTGGGGCTCATTGAGCTTCGCCGACTGATCCTGACGCTGACTCTGTCCAGCTTGCAGCCCTCGTCTCGCATCGTGCTGCGCATGGCGCTGATCCGTGCCTTCATGTGCCGCAACCTGGCGGCTCCCTTTCCTTCACTCGACCCCGAAGATGCCTTCACCACAGGCCTGTTCTCGATGATGGACGCCCTGCTCGAGGAGGATCGCCAATCCCTCCTCGAACACCTGCCACTGGGGCAGCCGATCATCGACGCCCTCAAGCACCAGGCAGGGCCTCTCGGTGCCGTGCTGACCCTGTGTGAGAACCATGAGCGTCAGGTCGAGGAAGCCATCGACGACGTGCCGGCCGACCGCCTCCACAATTGCTACATGAATGCCTTGGCCAGCACCAAGGCGCTGATGGATAACCTTTAATCCTAGGCGGTGAGTCGCACCCGGAGCCGGCTCACCGCCTGACTGTGCAACTGACAGACCCGCGACTCGGTCACACCGAGCACGACACCGATCTCCTTGAGGTTGAGCTCTTCCTGATAGTAGAGCGCCATCAATAGTTTTTCGCGCTCGGGAAGCGCCTCGATGCCCTCGGCCAGTTGCTGACGCTTCTCTTCGTCGATGAGCTGACGATAGGCAGTATCGATCGAGGCGTCCTCGATTCCAGGCTCGACCCCCTCGGCCATCAGCGCCTCGAAGGGCAGCAGATGACCGCTGTTGGTGTCGTTGAGCAGCTGCCGATACTCCTCCAGCCCCATATCGAGCTCGGCGGCAATCTCGGTCTCCTCGGCCGCCCTTCCCAGCGTCTGCTCAAGGCGCCGCACTGCTTCATCGACCGCCCGCGCGTTGCGCCTGACGCTGCGCGGCAGCCAATCCCGACTGCGCAACTCGTCGAGCATGGCACCGCGGATACGTTGGCTGGCAAATGTGGCGAAACTGGCGCCCTGGGTCGAGTCGAAGCGCCCCATGGCTTCGAGCAGCCCTACCGTGCCGGCCTGAATCAGGTCGTCGAGTTCGATGCTCGCCGGCAGCCGAACCTGCATGGACAGCGCCTGACGCCTCACCAGCGGCAGGTACTCGTCCAGCAGCTCTGCCTGTTCAATCTTGCCTCGTGCTGTGTACATGCGCTTGCTCTCACGGCTGACAATTCCCGCGAGCTTCGATTGAACGGCTCGACGGGTCAGGGACGTTGCAGGTGCTCATGATTGACGATCACCTGCAGCCCTTGCAGGGTCGCGGCACGTTGCCGGCGATCCTGCAGTGAAAACTGGAAATACAGTGGCGTATCGGCCGGCAGCCCCACCATGAGGTCGGTGTGCCCACGCGGCCCCGGCAATCGCACGCAGTCTCCCGGATGGCATAGCCAGGCATTCACCTCACTGCCGACCGGCGGCTGATACTGCCAACCGACCCGCCCCATCACTTGACCACGCGCCAGCTCGGGCGAGGGTGGCAGCAAGGCTGCGGATGACAGCGGCCGATCGGCCATGACCACCATCAGCGAGGGGGCGCTGGCGACCCAACTGCCGGCAGCGTGGGCGGTACCCACCCACCAGCCACAGAGGACAACACCCGCAAGCCAAGCACTCGCTTGACGTATCATCTCGCCAATACCAGTAGCTCGATACCGAAATAAGCGTCCGCCACATACTGCAGATTGGCCAATAGGCCTTGTTGCCCCACTCCCGGCGGGTGCACGGCGAGTAACCGTCTCGGGCCACCGTGCTCGGCGATCTGCTTGAGCATGCGATAGCCACGGCGAAACGCTTCCAGATCGTCGTCCACCCAAAGCGCCCAGTGCGATTGCTGTGTGACCAGCAGCGGCAAATGCGGGCTGTTGACCGGCAGCGCCACAACACGCCAGGCCCGCGGGTCGCCTACCCAGCGCCGCCCCTCGCGAGCCCAGCTCTCGAGCAATTCGGTTACCTTGGCAGTATGCCGTTCTGCGGTACCCGGAAGGCCCAGTACCATCAGTGTCACTTGCTGAGCGTTACCTGCGGTACGCGATGGCGTCACGCCAGCACCCGTCTGTGCTGGCTTGGCCGGCGACCGAGTGGCGGTCCGTGAGCTTTCCATCATGCCCCCCGCGGAATCAGCCAGCTCGACCAGCATTTCGGCCACATGTGTCGGACAATCCGGCGATTCAGCGTTCGCCCACTGGCGCAGTCCTGCGGCCTGGTCCCATCCCATCTAGCCTGTCTCCCTTTCACCGAGACCCAGGTGGCGAATGGCATCGCGCACCATAAAGAGTTGTACCAACGACTCGAGCAGCGCCACGTCGCGACGACGACGACGCCCACCGCCGAGCCCCAGCAGTTCCGCCCGCAGATCCATCGCCGCCTCGTCCTCGGCTAGGTCGAGATGAGCTGCCACCGCCGCCAGACCACTGGCCATCAACAGGCGCTGGTCGGCACGCAGCTCCCCCAGCTCGGCCGGGTCCAGGCGCTGCCAGGCACGGCGTGCAAGCTGCGGCAGCACGTCACTCTGCAGCAGCGTAAGCAGCAGTGACTGGGGCTCGCGACCCAACTGCGCCGGGGTAATCCAGTAGCGCTTGCCGAGGACCTTGCCACTCTCCTCGTCGCGAACCTCACCGAGCCAGGCCCGCGCATCCAGGCGCGGCTGATCGCGCCGACTGCCCTTGAGGGTAACGCTGATGGGAAGCGTGAAGAGATCGAGTCGGCCTGGCGCGCCGCGGAAACGACAGCGTACTTCACCAACGGCTTCGCCAGCGTCAACGAGCGATGCCAGGGTACGGCGCTCGCCGGCGTACTCGACACGCTGGCTGCCACGTACCTGGCTGCACCAGCTCGATTGCTGGCGTTCCAGCCATTCTCCCGACTCACCATCGGGCAGGCCGTTCAACAGATGCACATCGATATCGTACCGCTCACGCGAGGCCTCCAGGCGCGCCTGCTGCCCCGCCACCTGGCGATGCTGCAACAGCGGAAGCGCCAGCCAGGTGCCCTCCGGGCTGAGCGCCACGTCGGGCATCGACCAGTTCTCGCCCGGCACACGGCGACGGTCGCTCCAGATCATGCCCAGCGCCTGGCCGGTACGAGGATAGTCTGCCAGCAGCCGCTCGAGGCGCTGCTGCTGAATGGATGACGGCAGCCCCAGCAAATTCCACACCTCTTCGAGGTGCTCGAAGCCAGGCAGGCGTTGGCGCAGCGCCTGCAATACAGCGGCGAGGCGGCGCCCCTGCCCCATGAGATTGCCGCTACTTCGTGCGGCCGGCTCCGCCGCCTGCCGTACAGCCGGGCTTGCCAACGGTGCACGATCGGCAAGGGCCTGCTCGATCAAGACATCGGGCTCAGCGAGTGCCATGTCCTCCGGCACACGCTGACCGTGCGAGACGAACAGCAGACGCAACCCGTGCCGCATGACGATATCGAGCACCGGCGCCAACCGCCCCGCTTCATCCTGCTTGGTGATGATGCAATCGTGCAGTTCGCCGCCGGCCGCCTGGGCCGCCTGGCGATAGCGCACCACGACCTCCTCGAGAGTCTCGGGCTGACTGGCGGCATTGAGCAGCAGCACCAGGCGCACCGGTGAATCGCCACCGTGAAGATGACTGACCTGCTCGATCACGCGGTGATCGCGCTGGCTCATGCCGACCGTGTCGATGATGATCCAGGACTTGCCCTTCATGCGGCCCAGCAAATCCGATACCGGCTGGTCGGCGTTGAGCGCATACATCGGCACGTCGAGCAGGCGCGAGTAGATGCGCAGCTGTTCATGGGCACCGATACGGAAGCTGTCAGTCGTCACCAGCGCCACCGGTCGAGTGCCGTGGCGCATGACGTAGCGTGCCGCCAGCTTGGCCGTGGTAGTGGTCTTGCCCACCCCGGTGGGCCCGATCAGCGCCACGATACCGGTGCGATCCATGAAGGCGGCCTCGTCGTCCAGGCCGCTCAACCGCCTGGCCAACTGGCGCGCCAGCCACGCCAAGGCACGCTCATCCATGGCCGTCGTCAGCGCCAACTCTTCGGGCAGGGCCGACACCACCTCTTCAGCCAGCACCTGGCCGAAGCCGGCCTCCCGCATCGTCAGCACGAGCTGCTCACCCAGCGTCCCGGTCGATTCCGGCTGGCTACGCTCACGCGAGAGCAGTGCGCGCATGTCGCGCATCTCCTCGAGCAGCCTTGCACTCATGGCTTCGAAAGCCTGGGCCGGGTCGGGGCTTGCCGGCCTAGCAGGCGCTGCGGTTGGCAGGGAACTCGGTTCATCTGGCCGCGGCGAGGAGTCGCCGCTGCCGACATTGCCATCGGTCGCCGCCGACTCGGCCATCGCCAGGATCTCGACACCCTGCTCGGTGTGTCGGTTGGCCAGGATCAGGGCCTCGTCGCCCAGGGCCGCACGGACCTGGCGCATGGCTTCACGACTGTTGGCACCTACGAAACGCATGACACTCATCGGTTATCGACCTCCCACCAGCGTCACGATGCGCAGTGTCCGATCATCGGGTATTTCCGCCTGCGACATGACCACCAGATGGCGCATGCGCCGACGCAGGAAACGAGCCAGCAGCGGACGCAGGCTATGCTGCACGACCAATACCGCTGGCTCGCCGCTCGCCTCATGGCGTTCCACGGCTTGTTCGGTCTGACTCATCAAGGTCTCGGCCAGCCCGGGCTCGAGCGCCCCGTTGCCATTCATGGCCTGCAGCAGGACCTGTTCGAGCTGTGCATCCAGACCGATCACGTTCAGCGTATCGCGGCCGGGGAACCACTGCTGGGTAATTGCCCGCCCCAGCATGATCCGCACCAGCGCCGTCAGCTCGCTGCTATCCTGCTGCTGCGGTGCGTATTCCGCCAAGGTATCCAGGATGGTGCGCATGTCGCGAATGGAGACGTCTTCGTCGAGAAGATTTTGCAGGATGCGCTGCAGCACGGTCAGGCTGATAGCCTTGGGCACCACGTCCTCGACCAGCGACTTCTGCTCCTCGCCCAGCTTGTCGAGCAGCTTCTGGACCTCCTGGCGCCCGAGCATTTCGGCCGCGTGGCGATGCAACAAGTGGTTGAGATGCGTTGCGATCACGGTACCGGCATCGACGACGGTGTAGCCGTAGACTTGGGCGTGTTCGCGCTGACCTCCATCGATCCAGACGGCCGGCAGGCCGAAGGCAGGGTCGGTAGTCGGTGTGCCCTGAAGCTGGCCGGTGACCTGGCCTGGGTCGATGGCGAGCCACTGGCCGGGGAAAGCCTCGGCGCGGCCGATCTCGGCGCCCTTCAGGGTGATCACGTAGGTGTTGGCACCGAGCTCCAGATTGTCGCGGATGTGTACCACGGCGGGCAGGAAGCCGACCTCCTGGGCAAACTTCTTGCGCACGCTCTTGATACGACCCAGCAGCTCGCCGTCCTGGCGCTGATCGACCAGCGGTATCAGACGATGCCCAACCTCTAGACCCAGGGTATCCACCAACTGGACGTCTTCCCAACTGGCCTCGGGCGCTTCCGGTTGAGGCGGCGGCTCGGTATTGAGCTCTTGCTCTATCTGCAACTGCTCCTTCTGGCGCGTCAGCATCCAGGCCAACCCGGCCAAGAGCCCGGTAAAAATCAGGAACACCAGGTTGGGCATCCCCGGCACCAGGCCCAACAGACCCATGACCAGGGCCGACAGCACCAATACCTGGGGGTTGACGAACAGCTGGCCGATCATCTGTTGGCCGACGTCCTGCTCGGTATTGACGCGGGATACGGTCACGCCGGCGGCGGTCGAAATCACCAAGGCCGGAATCTGGGCCACCAGACCGTCGCCGATGGTCATCAGCGTATAGGTCTTGGCGGCATCACCGAAGCCCATGCCGTGCTGCAGCATGCCGATCATCAACCCGCCGATGACGTTGACCACCATGATCACCAGGCCGGCCATGGCATCGCCACGCACGAACTTGCTGGCACCGTCCATGGAGCCGTAGAAGTCGGCCTCCTGGGCGACCTCACCACGGCGCTGTCGAGCGTCCTCTTCGCCGATCAAACCGGCATTGAGGTCGGCATCGATGGCCATCTGCTTGCCCGGCATGGCATCAAGCATGAAACGCGCGCCCACTTCGGCGATGCGTCCCGCACCCTTGGTGATGACCATGAAGTTGATGATGACCAGGATCAGAAACACCACCAGACCCACGGCGAAGTTGCCGCCGATGAGGAACTCGCCGAACGCCTCGATTACCTTGCCGGCCGCATCGCCGCCCTGATGCCCTTCCATCAGGATGACCCGGGTAGAGGCCACGTTGAGCGACAGGCGCAGCAGCGTAGTGAACAGCAGCACTGCCGGGAACGCAGCGAAATCGAGCGGTTTCTGGGTGAACATGCTGACCAGCAGCACCATGACGGCCAGCGCGATGTTGAAGGTAAACAGCAGGTCGAGTGCGAACGGCGGCAGCGGCACGATCATCATGCCAAGGATCATGATGATCAGGATCGGGCCGGCCAGCAGCTTCATGCGTACGTCGCCCATCCAGTCGCGGCGCCCGATGATATGACTGAGTGACTTCATCGACGCACTCCGCCGGGTCCAGCGGCGCCCTGGTCAGCGACCGCGTCGGCGGCAGGCACTTCCAGATTTTCCGGTATGGGCAAATTCTCAGGTGTAGGCGGCACCTCTCCCCCCTCTCGTGACACGTGCTTGAGGCGGAAGGCCCAGGCCAGGACTTCCGCGACGGCGGTATACAGGTCCATCGGAATCTCGTGCTCGAGATCGACGTGATGATACAGGGCGCGGGCCAGCGGTGGGGCTTGCAGAAGCGGCACACCCGCCTCTTCACCGAGCTCGCGGATACGCGCCGCCACCATGTCGGCGCCCTTGGCGACCACTCTCGGGGCGCTCATGCCCTTTTCGTCATACTGTAGCGCTACTGCATAGTGCGTTGGGTTGGTAATGATCACGTCCGCCTCGGGCACCTTGGTCATCATGCGGCCGCGTGCCATGGCCTGCTGCTGTGAGCGAATCCGCGCCTTGACGTGCGGGTCGCCCTCAGACTCCTTGTGCTCACGCTTGATCTCATCCTTCGACATGCGCAACTTCTTGGCATGACTCCAGAGCTGATAAGGCACGTCGATCAGGATCACCACCAACAGCGTCAGTACCATCCACCCGCAAGCCTCGGCCGCCATCATCAGCGCCCGGGCCAGCGCCTGGGTAGACGGCTGATCCAACAGCGACAGGAATTCGCCGCGCTTGAAGTACAGATACGCCATGCCGACCCCACCGATGAGTATCGACTTGGCCACCGCCTTGAACAGCTCGACCAGCGCCTGAGTGCCGAACATGCGCTTCAGGCCCTTGAATGGGTTGAGCTTGGACAACTGGGGCTGTAGCGACTTGGCCGAGATCAGCCACCCTCCCAGCATCGCCGGTGCCACCAGTGCCACCACCGCGAGCAACAGGAACAACGGAAGCATGGTCAGCAGCGTACGACTCCCCAGGTCGAGTACGTTGCTCAGCATGGGGCCGGTCTCGAACGCTTGTTGCCGCTCGAACAGGAAGGCCTGCTCCATGACCAACCCCAGTTGGTCGTAGAGCATCCCCCCCATCGACCACATGCCGACGACGCCTCCCAACAGCAGCATAAACGTCGTCAACTCTCGGGAACGGGCAACCTGGCCCTCTTCACGGGCCTTCTCCAGGCGACGTGGCGTGGCCTCTTCGGTCTTTTCCTGATCGCTGCTTTCGTCGGCCATGGTCACCAGACACTCTTTTGCACGGTGGCCATTGTGGCGTTATCGATAGGCGGTCGATACGACAAAAAGCGCCGATGATCGTGGCCTTATCGGCCTCGACCTTCGGCGCGAGGAAGCATGGCGGTGGGGAAGCCGCTTGTTGGAAGAGCGAATGGCTACATGGCGAGTCCAGGCAGAACGGGTACTAGAGAGCTTTCGCCGGACTCAGAAGCCGAGTTGATCGAGCAGATCGTCAACCTGGTCCTGGTTGGTTACGATATCGGCACCCGGCTTGATCTGGGGACCGTTGAGCAACCCCTCCTCCCGGCGACGGGCTTCAGTTTCCCACTGATCGTTGGCCTTGCGCTGCATGCTCTCGCGGGCCACTTCCTCGGGGACGTTGTCGATCAGCACCTGTACCAGTTGGTGCTCGATCTCACGGATCACATCCATCATCTTCTTGATCACCTGGCCGGTCAGGTCCTGGAAATCCTGGGCCATCATGATCTCGAGCAACTCTTTCTGCGTCGCCTGGGTCTTGTCGGGTACATCGGCCAGATAGGAGCGCGTCTCTTTGACCAGGTCGCGCGCCTCATCGAGCTCCTTGGGTTCGGCGAACCACTCGGCCCAGCGCTTGTCCAGCGACTCGGCGCCGTTGCTGATCGAATCCTGCAGCGGCTGAGCCCGGTCGATGGCGTTGAGGGCGCGCTCTGCGGCCTGCTCGGTCATGGTCGCCACGTAGCTCAATCGATCCCGCGCATCGGGAATCGCCTCGGCCGCCTTCTCGATCTCCTTGTCCAGACCCAGCTCGCGCATGCTCTCCCGCAGCATGCGGGTCAACTGTCCGATACGCTGGACAAGTTCCTCGCCGGCGGCGCCGGCCGCTTGAGCCTGGCCTGGCTGCTCGTTTGCGCTCATGTTGTAATCTCCTTCCGCAAGCGGGGCTGCCAGCGTCATTTGCCCAGCTTCTCGAAAATCTTGTTGAGCTTCTCTTCCAGCGTAGCGGCGGTGAACGGCTTCACTACGTAGCCGCTGGCCCCGGCCTGGGCTGCTGCGATGATATTTTCCTTCTTTGCCTCGGCGGTCACCATCAATACCGGCAACTGCTTGAGCGCATCGTCGGCGCGGATCTGCTTGAGCATCTCCAGGCCGTCGAGGTTCGGCATGTTCCAGTCGGAAACCACGAACTCGAAGGAGCCGGAGCGCAGCTTGCTCAACGCTTCCTGGCCATCTTCGGCCTCCTCGACGTTGGTGTACCCCAGCTCCTTCAGCAGGCTCCGAACGATCCGGCGCATGGTCGGAAAGTCGTCGACCACCAGAAAGCTCATGTTCTTGTCAGCCATCGTGATTCCTCTTTATCTAACAAACATTGATCGTCGTCGGACGGCGACGAATGCCGTCGTGGGTATTGTTAAGCCGTCAAAATTCTTCCCATTCAGCCTCAGCCATGGACTCGCGCCGGGCTTTGCGATGCGGCTTGGGATCGACCTCGGCCACTTCACGCGATGGAGAGCTAGCGGACGTGCTCGGTTTCACAGGGATAGGGTTATCGTTGTGCTTGACCCAGGCAACAGCGCCATCGGATGACTTGGTGATCGTCCTGTACTGATCGCCGGCCGCTGTGCCTGTACTGCCGGCATCACCTGACAGGCGAAATATCGCCACGGCTTGCTCGAGACGGCTGGCCTGCTCTTCGAGCGAGGCGGCGACCGCTGTTGCCTGCTGTACCAGCGAGGCATTCTGCTGGGTCACCTGGTCCATCTGCCCGACCGCTTGGCTGACCTGCTCGATACCGTCGCTCTGCTCCTGCGAGGCTGCGGCGATCTCGTCCATGATGTCGGTGACGCGCCGTACCGCCTTGACCACATCATCCATGGTCTCGCCGGCTTGCTCGGCCAGCGTCGACCCCTCCTTCACTTGCGACACGGAACCATCGATCAATGCCTTGATCTCCTTGGCCGCCGTTGCACTGCGGCTGGCCAGGTTACGCACTTCACCGGCCACTACCGCGAAGCCACGCCCCTGCTCACCGGCTCGCGCCGCCTCCACCGAGGCGTTCAGCGCCAGGATATTAGTCTGGAAGGCGATCGAATCGATCACGCTGGTGATGTCGCTGATCTTTCGTGAGCTGGTCGAAATATCGCCCATGGTCTTGACCACGCGATCGACCACTTCGCCCCCGCGCACGGCCGTGGTGGAGGCGTCCAGCGCCAACCCGCTGGCCTGGCGCGCATTGTCGGCGTTCTGGCGGACCGTGGCGGTAATCTCCTCCATGCTCGAGGCCGTCTCCTCCAGCGAGGCCGCCTGCTGCTCGGTACGTGACGACAGGTCGGCATTGCCACTGGCCATCTCGCGGGTGCCGGTATGAATCGAGCCACTACTGCCGCGGACCTGGCCGACGATGCGGGTCAGGCTCTGCTGCATGTTACGCATGGCGTTGAACAGCTTGCCGATCTCGTTACGGCTACCTTCGGGAATCTTGCCGGTCAGGTCGGCCTTGGCGATGGTCTGTAGATGCTTGACCGCGGAGTTGAGCGGACGGATTACCGTGGCGCGCAGGCCGACATACACCAGCACCAGTACCAGCGCGGCCAGGACCAGGGCACCCAATTTGATGGCAGCGAATCGGTCGGCTTGGGCACGGAAGTCGGCGGCCATCGCCTGTCCCGTGCTGAAACCATAGTGAACGAACTCGGTCATGTTGTCGGCGAGCACGACACTGGGCTCGATGAGCTCATCGCGCAGCTTGCTGAAGCCCGGCGTATTCAGTTGGTCCAGCGCCTCGTGCTGATCGCGAACGAGGCCGAGCACAGTGGTGAAATTCTGTTCGAGCTCCAGGGCCATTTCCAAGGAGTCATCGGATTTGGGCGCTGCGGAAAAATGGCTCAAACGCTCCTCGGCCCGGTCCATACGGTCCACGGCGATATCGAGCTGCTGATTGGCATCGGCCATGCGCCCCAGCATGATTTGATTGGAAGCAATCTCGAGGCTGACGCGCGCTACGTTGAGCAGAGCGTCGGCGCGGTTGATCTCGTTGAGCTGTTGAGTATTGATACGCTCGAGGTCCGTCATGACACGCTCCGCCTGGCGCTCGGACAGGAACGAGAGCAGCGCCACCACGCCGATCAGCACGGCGAAACTGACCAAGGCGGCAATCACCGAAACATTGATACTGATATTACGAATCAGTCGACTCATTACCAGGGTGCTCCTTGCGTAAGGTGACACTATTCTTTTGTCTTGTTTTTTAATTCTTCAGACTCGCTGCGCACGTCCTGAAGCCGCCACCAGGGCCATCAGGCGCTCGGGTATATCGTCCAGGCTTGCCACTTCGGCGGCGCCTCCCAGTGCAATCGCCTCACGCGGCATGCCGAAGACCACGCAGCTTGCCTCGTCCTGAGCCAGCGTGGGCGAACCCGCCTGGCGCATTTCGAGCAACCCGGCGGCCCCATCCTTGCCCATTCCGGTGAGAATCACGCCGATGGCGTTGCGTCCGGCCTGGGTGGCAGCGGAATGAAACAGCACATCCACCGAAGGACGGTGACGATTGACAGGCGGCCCGTCATCGAGCCTGGCCACGTAGTTCGCCCCGCTGCGTGCGAGCTTCAGATGCGCATCGCCGGGCGCGATGTAGGCATGGCCCGGCAAAACCCGCTCGCCATCGCTGGCTTCCTTCACCGTAATGTTGCACAGGCGGTTGAGCCGCTCGGCAAAGGAGCGGGTGAACCCGCCAGGCATGTGCTGGGTGATCAGGATGGCCGGGCTGTTGGCCGGCAGCGGCTCCAGCACGGCACGGATCGCTTCCGTCCCCCCCGTGGAGGCCCCGATGATGATCAGCTTCTCGCTCGATACCAGCGGTGCCTTGAGGGTTGCCCTGGGCGTCGCCTGAGCCTGACGCGCCTGGCGTGGGCGTGACTTGGCCGCGGCACGAATCTTCTCGGCAATGTCATTGGCATACTCGAGCATGCCATTACGGATACCCAATGAAGGCTTGGCGACGAAATCCAGCGCGCCCAACTCCAGCGCACGCAAAGTGATTTCCGAGCCGGCCTGGGTCAACGACGACACCATCAGCACCGGCATCGGCCGCAGGCGCATCAGCCGCTCGAGGAAATCGAGACCATCCATACGCGGCATCTCGACGTCGAGTGTCAGGACGTCAGGGTTGTGTTGCTTGATCAGGTCGCGCGCCACCAATGGGTCTGGCGCCACGGCCACGACCTCCATGTCCGGCTGGGAGTTGATGATCTCGCTGAGCAGGTCACGAATCAGTGCCGAATCATCAACGCACAACACCTTGATCCTGTTAGATCCCAAGGCAGGTCTCCTGTCTCGTTAGGGAGTCTTTGCGCCCCAAGGCAACTACATATGTTTAAACATCGGCTGGGTCGGCAAAAACTTTAGGGCTTCGTCCGGCAACTGGCTTCGTTCGTCGGCGCTTCGGAAGACGCCTAGGCCAAGGTGTATACCGTCTGCCCTCGCAGACGGAACACCTTGCTGATGTACGAGAAATTCTCCGAGTGGCCGGCGAATAACAGACCGTCGGGCTTGAGCAAGGGAGCAAAACGCTCGAGTATTCGCGCCTGGGTCTGCTTGTCGAAGTAGATCATCACGTTGCGACAGAAAATCGCATCGAAGGGACCCTTTAGCGGCCACTGTGGCGCCAGCAGGTTCATCGACAGGTATTCCACCATCGATGACACCTCGGGTCGCACCCTGGCAAGCCCTTCGTGCTGACCTCTTCCTTTATGGAAGAAGCGCTTGACCTGACTCTCTTCAATCTTGCGGACTTGTTCGACGGGATAGACCCCGGCACGGGCTCGTGTCAACGCCTCGGTGTCGATATCGGTGGCCACGACTCGAGCTTCCGAAGCCCGTGACCCCAGGGTTTCGAGCAGGGTCATGGCAATCGAGTATGGCTCTTCTCCGGTCGAAGCGGCGGCACTCCAAATTCGTACGGGTCCACTGGACTTGCGCACGTGCTCGGCCAGCAGCGGGAAGTGATGCATCTCACGGAAGAAGGCCGTGAGATTAGTCGTCAACGCATTGGTGAACGCCTCCCACTCCTTCGCATCGGGCTGGCGCGCCAGCTTCTCCAGGTAGTCACTGAAGCGAGTCAGGCCATGATGCCGCAAGCGCTTGGCCAGACGGCTGTAGACCATTTCGCGCTTATGTTCAGCCAACACGATACCCGCGCGCTGATAGATCAGCTGGCGAATCCGGGAAAAATCATCGTCGGTTAGGATCAGGTCACGCTCGAGGTGACCCAGCCCGGACCATTGCCCCGGTTCCATCCCGGGGCTCTGTGCCTTGGTCAAAATGTTTCCCACTCTTCATCGGCTGTCGCCTTGCTTGTTTTAACATGAGCACGCTTCACGGGAAGCGGGTCATGCGACAAGGCGGGGGTTGCTGAGCGTGACCGCCCTGTGTTTTCCGAGGTCTGCTCCTGCTCTCTCACAGCGGCGACAGGGACCTGCTCGAGTCCGGTGCCACGCAGCCGGAAGACACGAATTGCCCTGTCGAGAAGCTCCGCCTGACGCTGCAGATCGCCTGCCGCCCGTGCGCTCTGTTGCACGCGCTCGGCATTCTGCTGGGTCACCTGGTCCATCTCGGTGATGGCCTGGTTGATCTGGCCGATGCCGCTGCTCTGCTCCTCGGACGCTGCCGTGATCTCGCCCATGATGTCATTGACCCGCTGCGAGGCCGTCACCACCTCGGCCATCGCGCTCTCGGCGCGCTGTACCTGGCTGGCGCCCTCATGGATCTCGCTGGCCGAGCCGTCGATCAACTGGCGGATCTCCTTGGCGGCATCCGCGCTGCGTCCGGCCAGGTTGCGCACCTCACCGGCTACCACGGCGAAGCCACGCCCCTGCTCACCCGCCCGCGCCGCCTCCACCGAGGCGTTCAACGCCAGGATGTTGGTCTGGAAGGCGATCGAGTCGATCACGTTGATGATGTCCTTCATCTTCTCGGCGCCGGCCGTGATGCGCTGCATGGTCTGCACCACGCCATGCATCAGCTCGCCGGTGTCGCGTACGCGCCCGGCATTGTCCAGGGCCAGACCGCTGGCTTGCCGCGCATTGTCGGTGTTCTGCTGCACCGTGGTAGTCATCTCCTCCATGCTGGAGGCGGTCTCCTGCAGCGAGGCGGCCTGCTGCTCGGTGCGCGCCGAGAGGTCCTCGTTGCTACTGGCGATGGAACGCGATGCCGGGGTCACGACGTCGATGCCTTGTTGAACGCTGCGAGTGGTGCTGTAGAGGCTCTTGCGCATGGTATTCAGCGCACCGAGCAGCACACCGATTTCGTCGCGCGCACGATCGGGGGAGCGTACCGCCAAGTTGCCCGCAGCGATCTGCAGGGTGAAATCAACGGCGCGGCGCACCGGGCGAGTAATCGCCCGCAGGGTCCAGAACCCCAGCAGGATCAGGAACAGGATGCCGATCGTCAGTGCCGCAATTTGGCCCGTGAGCATTACGGCTTGGCCGCGCTCGGCCTCTTCGGCCAGTTGGTTGGCATAGTCGAGCTTGCCCTCGACCAGTACGTTGATGCTCTGGCTGATGGCATCGACTTCCGGGCGCAGCACATCGTTATAGGCTTCATAGGCGGCAAAGCCGCTGCCGTCTATCAGCGCTTGCAGCGTGGGTCGGATGCCGTTGTCGACGGCGACGCCAAGCTGGGCATCGAGAGCAGTGACTTCTTCGCGGGCGGTATCCTCGCCGTCGAGGAAGCTTACCCAGGAGGCATCGATTCGCTCGACGACACCTTCGGATTGATCGGCCAGCTCTTGAATCTGCTCCAGACGCAACGCCCTGGGGTTGCGTACCGGACGCTCCAGGTCGGTCGTCAACTGGCTCAGCAACTGGTCGATACGCTGAAGATCGGCGATATCCTGCACGCCGTTGCCGTTGATTTGGGCTACGCGGTCACCCGATACCTTGAGGCCGTGGAGTCCCACGCCCCCGCTGAGCAGCAACAGCAATACCGGCACCAGGGTCAGGGCGATCAGCTTGGCGCGGATGGTATGAAGGTTGATCCGCGAGAGCGCACCCAGCAGTCCGCGCCGCACCAATTGGCCCTGCCTTACGGCCAGTTTCTGTCGCCCTTCACGAAGCTGGGCATAGGCGCGAGCTGCCGCTTCGGCGACAGCCGCATCGGGACGCGTGCGTACTGAGGTGTAGCCCTGGCACTTGTCCTCCTCGAGAATCGGCGTGACCGTCGCCTGTACCCAGTAGTGGTCACCATCCTTGCGCCGGTTCTTGATCACCCCTTGCCAGGAAGCGCCCTTCTTTATCGTCTTCCACAGATCGTCGAAGGCCTCCTGCGGCATGTCGGGATGACGAATCAGGTTATGCGGAGCACCGATGAGCTCCTCATGGGAATAACCACTGACTTCGACGAACGCCGAATTGGCGTAGGTGATCCGCCCCTCCAGATCCGTGCGAGTGATAAGCAGGTGCTCATCGCTCAACTTGAATTCCCGCTGTGTCACCGGCTGATTGTCGCGCATAATTATTATTCCTGTGCCGCTCTGGGTGAGTCCATCGGTACGACTTGCCTTCAGAAAGTCTCCCACTCTTCTTCCACGACGTGCTTGCTCGCTTTGGCAGGAGCCCGCTTGGCGGGGCGCGGATCGTGCTGCAACCCAAGCGCCATGGTCACTGGCTCCCTGCCGGCAGGCTGGTGCCCTTGCCCCTTTGGCTGGCTGGACACGATTTCGGGGCCAGCCCCGCGCAGGCGGTAGACACGAATGGCCTGGGCCAGTTGCTCTGCCTGGTGCTGCAGATCGCCTGCCGCCCGCGCGCTCTGTTGTACGCGCTCGGCATTTTGCTGGGTCACCTGATCCATCTCGGTGATGGCCTGGTTGATCTGGCCGATGCCGCTGCTCTGTTCCTCGGACGCCGCCGTGATCTCGCTCATGATGTCATTGACCCGCTGCGAGGCCGTCACCACCTCGGCCATCGCACTCTCGGCGCGCTGCACCTGGCTGGCCCCCTCGTGAATCTCGCTGGCCGAGCCGTCGATCAACTGGCGAATCTCCTTGGCGGCATCCGCGCTGCGTCCGGCCAGGTTGCGCACCTCACCGGCCACCACGGCGAAGCCACGCCCCTGCTCACCCGCCCGCGCCGCTTCCACCGAGGCGTTCAGCGCCAGGATGTTGGTCTGGAAGGCGATCGAGTCGATCACGTTGATGATGTCCTTCATCTTCTCGGCGCCGGCCGTGATGCGCTGCATGGTCTGCACCACGCCATGCATCAACTCGCCGGTATCGCGCACGCGGCCAGCGTTGTCCAGCGCCAGGCCGCTGGCTTGCCGCGCATTGTCGGTATTCTGCTGCACCGTGGTGGTCATCTCCTCCATGCTGGAGGCGGTCTCTTGCAGCGAGGCGGCCTGCTGCTCGGTGCGCGCCGAGAGGTCCTCATTGCCACGAGCGATGGAACGCGATGCCGGGGTCACGACGTCGATGCCCTGCTGCACACGCTCGGTAGTGCTGTAGAGACTCTTGCGCATGGTATCGAGCGAGCCGAGCAGCGCGCCGATCTCGTCGCGCGTCTGCTTCGGCGTCGCCACCGCCAGGTTGCCCGAGGCGATCTGCAAGGTGAAATCGGACGCGCGGCGTACCGGCCGGGTAATCGCCCGCATGATCCACAAACTTATGACCAGCAGCAGCACGAAGCCGAGCGCCATGAAACCCAGTTGTCCCATCAGCATCTGCTGTTGCCCCTGCTCGGCCTCTTCCGCCATGCCCAGCGCCGCCAGGCGCTGCTGCTCGATCAGTTGGTTCACCTGGGTGATCAGGGCATCCGCGCTTTCACGCAGCGACGCCGTCTGGTTGTTCAGCGCCATCATGGCATCGAAGGCTTCTTCTCCTCCCAACGCCTCGGCCATGGGGGCCAAGCCATCGGTCAGGAAGCTCGTCAAAGAAGCATCGAACTCGAGCGCCATCGGCGTACGGTTGACTTCGCGATCCAGGTAGTCGCCCCACAGCCCGGTAAGCTGCCCGGCGATACGGGAAAGTCCCTCGGCTCGCTGGTGCCGCTCGCCCAGGATATCCATGCGCTGCTCGGCGCTGAGCCCCTGCGGTCCCTCATTGACCAATTGGCCGAGCTGTTGCAGGCGTATGACGTCCTGCAAGCCGTCACGGTTCAGCTCCGCCAGACGCTGCCCCGATGCCTCCAGACCATAGAGCCCCACGCCGCCACTGATCGCGAGCAGCAACAGTGCCGAAAAGGTGAGCATGGAGAGGCGAGCGCGGATGGAGTGCAGGTTGATACGCGCCAGCCAGCCCAGTGGACCCCGGCGCACCAGTCTGCCTTTACGAATGGCGAGGCCGGAACGTCCGGCGCGAATCCTCGCATAGGCACGTTCAGCGGCTTCTGAAGTGCCAGCTTCGACGACTGTACGGACCGAGGTATAGCCGAGACACTTGCCTTCCTCGACAATCGGCGTGACCGTAGCCCGCACCCAGTAGTGGTCGCCATTCTTGCGCCGATTCTTGACCAACCCCTGCCAGGATCCGCCTTTCTTGACCACATCCCACAGATCGGCAAAGGCCTCCACCGGCATGTCGGGGTGACGAATGATGTTATGGTTCGCCCCGATGAGTTCGTCATGCTCGAAGCCGCTGACCTCGACGAAGGCAGCGTTGGCATAGGTAATCCGGCCATCAAGGTCGGTACGGGTGATCAGAAGCTGCTGATCGCCCAGCTGGTATTCCCGTTGCGTGACTGGCTGATTGTTGCGCATTTACAAGTTCCCCGTACCGGCTTTATTCGTCAGGGGTGGAGTACGGGCGTATGCTTCCCTGCCTCCACCTAACCAGGAGCTCTACCGCCTCAGAACGAGGCCCACTCTTCTTCTATTTTTTCGTTTCTCGACCCACTCGATGCGTCGTTGGCACCATTAGAGCGACCGGAAGGCAGCGGATCGCGATGTACTGCTGACGGCAGGGCCTTCGCCGGCTCTGCTTGATGGCTCATGCGCTCCGTGCGCTGGCGTGCGCTAGAGGACTCCTCCGCCTGCCCAGCCAGCCGGAAGCGCAATACGGCCTCGCGCAGGCGAGCGGCCTCGGCCTCGAGCTGGGTCGCCGCCGTGGCGGCCTGTTGCACCAACGCCGCATTCTGCTGAGTCACTTGATCCATCTGGGTCACGGCCTGGTTGACCTGACCGATACCGTTGCTCTGCTCCAGCGAGGCCGAGGCGATCTCGTTCATTATGTCGCTTACCCGCTGAACAGCGGCCACGATCTCACCCATGGTCTGGCCGGCCTGGTCCACTCGGGCAGTACCGACATCCACCTTCTCGAGAGAAGCCTTGATCAGCACCCGGATCTCACCTGCCGCCGAGGCGCTGCGCCCCGCAAGGTTGCGTACTTCCTGAGCCACCACGGCGAAGCCACGGCCGTGCTCGCCGGCACGTGCCGCTTCGACCGAGGCGTTCAAGGCGAGGATATTGGTCTGGAACGCAATCGTGTCGATGACACCGATGATGTCGGACATCTTGTGCGAGCTTTCGCTGATGTCGTGCATGGTCGAGACGACCTCACCGACCACCTCGCCCCCCTGGGCGGCGGTGCGCGATGCCTCGGCGGCCAGTTGGCTGGCCTGGCGCGCATTGTCGGCGTTCTGTTCCACCGTGGAAGCCAGTTCCTCCATGCTGGAAGCGGTCTCGGCCAACGAGGCGGCCTGCTGTTCGGTGCGGGACGACAGCTCGCCGTTGCCTTCGGCGATCTCCTGGGCCCCCAGGTAGATGCTCTCGCTGCTGCTGCGCACGGTGCCCACCGTGCCCGACAGTCCGTCCTGCATGTGCCTGAGCGAAGTGAAGAGACGCCCAATTTCGTTGTTGCCGCGGTTTTCCACCGGCTGGGAGAGATTGCCCTGCGCCAAGCCCTCGAAGTACCCGACCAGACGGGCGAGTGGTCGCAGCACGTTGACGCTGATGCCCCAGACCACGATGCCCATGACCACTGCCGAACCCGCCAGCATGGCAACGATCGCCAGGCGTATCAGATCGGCCGTAGCGGTAAACGATGCCTGGTAGGCAGCGCCAGACTCCGCCGCATGCGGTGCCATGGCAGCGACGGCGGTACTACCTTGCTGCAGCGCATAGAGGCCCAAGGCACTCAGCGCGACAAGCATCGCGCAGAAGAACAGCAGTACCAGAAACCAGCTGGCCCGGACTGTCAGGTTGTCGAGATACTTCACGTCATCCCCTCGTGAGCGGCGTGCGAAAACATCGTCTTAAATACGGACATCGGCAAGCAGGCGGCGAACTTTAGTTCAGCCTTACTTCACTCAGCCACGCGTTCGACCAGTTCCATCTCGTCGCTGGTCAGCAGCTTGTCGATATCGACGATCACCAGCATGCGATCCTCGAGGCTACCCAGCCCGCTGAGGAAGTCCGACGAGAGGGTCACGCCGAATTCAGGTGCCGGCTTGATCTGGTCGGGCGAGAGCGTCATCACGTCGGACACGCCATCGACGACGATACCGACGACCCTGTCCTCGACGTTGACCACGATGACCACGGTCTGGCCGCCGTACTCCACCTTGTCGAGGTGGAACTTGATGCGCAGGTCGACGATGGGCACGATGACCCCGCGCAGGTTGGTCACGCCCTTGATGAAGTCCGGCGCGTTGGCGATGCGCGTGACGTTCTCGTAGCCCCGAATTTCCTGCACCTTGAGGATGTCGACGGCATACTCTTCGTCACCCAGCGAGAACACCAGGAATTCACGGTTGTGGGCTTCGGCTGCGGCCAATGTTGCATCTTTCAATTGGTTCATGATCAGGTCTCCAGCGCTTTGTCGGTAAGAGCTTCGAGTGATTGCAGTTCGCGTTCGGGCCGGCGCTTTTCTTTCTTGGCACGGCTGAGGCGATGCAGGCCGGTAATATCGAGGATCAGCGCCACGCTGCCATCCCCGAGGATGGTCGCGGCCGATACTCCCGGCACCTTGCGGTAGTTCGTTTCCAGGTTCTTGACCACTACCTGCTGCTGACCGACCAGGTCGTCCACCAGCAGGGCATAGCGACGCCCCTCACCCTGCACGATCACGGCGATGGTTTCGGTGAGCTTGGTCTTGGCGTTGGGTACGTCCAGCGCCTCGTGCACCGCCACGACCGGCAGGTACTCGTCACGGACCTTGAGCACCACGTCGTCACCGGCCATGGCGTACAGGTCCTCCTTGGCCGGCTGCAGCGACTCGAGTACGGCGGATAGCGGCAGGATGAACATCTCGTTGCCGACCTTGATCGACATGCCGTCCAGTATCGCCAGCGTCAGCGGCAGCACGATGCGAATAGTGGTGCCTTCGCCTGGCTGGGACATGATCAACACATGCCCGCCCATGCCCTGTATGTTGCGTTTGACCACATCCATACCGACACCGCGACCGGAGACGTCGGTCACTTCCTTGGCGGTAGAGAAGCCCGGGGCGAAGATGAGCTGCCACACCTCGTCGTCGCTCATGGTGTCGGAAACGGGCAAGCCGTTCTCGCGCGCCTTGGCCAGTAGCCTGTCGCGGTTGAGACCGGCACCATCGTCAATCACTTCGATGACGATGTTGCCGCCCTGATGTTTGGCCGAAAGTACCAGCTTGCCGGTACGCGGCTTGCCTGCCGCCTCGCGCACGTCGGGCGGTTCGATGCCATGGTCGAGGCTGTTGCGCACCAGGTGCGTCAGCGGGTCGATGATGCGCTCGGTCAGGCTCTTGTCGAGCTCGGTGGATTCGCCTTCGGTGACCAGCTCGATCTCCTTGCCCAGCTTGCCGGCGGTCTCACGCACGACCCGGGGAAAGCGGCTGAAGACGAAATCCATCGGGATCATGCGGATCGACATTACCGATTCCTGCAGGTCCCGGGCATTACGCTGCAGCAGGCTCATTCCATTGAGCAGCGCGCTGTCGGCGACTCCCTCCATTTCGCTGACGGTCTGGTCGAGCATCGACTGGGTGATAATCAGTTCGCCAACGAGGTTGATGATCTGGTCGACCTTGTCGACGGAAACACGAATGGAAGAACTCTCGGGCCCTTTTGCCTTGGCCTTGCCGCGGGCAGGCTTCGAAGCGTCATCGTTTGTCGCTTTCGGGGTCGGCCGACTTACTGGTTTATCGGCAGGCTTGGGAGTGTCAGTCGCCTTGACGGCATCCACCGATGCCGGCGTTGCGGCTGTTTTCTCCGCACTTGCCGCTTCACTGGCGGCACCGGCGGGGCTGATGTGCAGCTGTTCGGCATCGATGATGAAGCCCATCACCGCCTCGATATCGTCATTGCTGACAGAGGAAGCCAGGACGACCTCGTAGCAGGCTTCGTCACCCTGCTGTGAAACCACCTCGCCCAGTTGGCCCAGTTCCTCGACGAGAAGCTGGCGATCCTTCTCTCCCACATTCAAGAGTGTGACGACTCGCTCCCCTTCACCGGCGACGAGAGGCGTGTCGGCTGTCTCCTCGGACTGGCCGGAGGCGGCAGGTCTGATCTGAAACTGATCGCCATCGATGATGAAGCACATCACGGCTTCGATATCGTCATCGCTATCGCTGGAGACGAGCACGACTTCGTAGCGCTGCTCGTCGCCCTGGTGTGAGACCACTTCTCCCAACTGCCCCAGTTCCTCCACCAGCAACTGGCGATCTTTCTCGCCCACGTTCAGCAGCGTCACGATACGCTGCTCGCCATCGGCAGGCTTAGCCTCTTCAGGCTGTTTGTCCGGGGCGGCCTCGGCGACTGGCTCGGCCTTCGGTGGCGGTGTCGCTGAGGCACCGCCATCCAGATCCTGACCGATTTCCTCCAGCGCCAGCCGCTGCAACGTCTCGCAGATACGCTCGAAGGCCTCTTGATCGGGCTCGTCGCTATTGCGGTAGGCATTTAGCTGATCACTGAGCATGTCCTTGGTTTCCAGAAAGATATCGACGATATCCCGGCGCAGCTTGAGCTCGCCCTTGCGGGTATGGTCGAGCAGGTTTTCGAACAGGTGAGTGGTTCTCTGAAGCACGTCGAAACCGAACGTGCCGGCACCGCCCTTGATCGAATGGGCCGCACGAAAGATGGCATTGAGCTGTTCGGTATCCGGCTCGTCCACGTCGAGCTCAAGCAGGTAGCGCTCCATGTCGGCCAGCAGCTCTTCGGCTTCCTCGAAGAAAGTGTCATAGAAATCCGTGATATCCATGCGCTTCACCCACCTGATGTAAAATTGGTTTTGTCCAACGCCTTACTCTCGCTTCCTACTCGGGATTGAGAGCACGACGCAGGCCTTCAGTGAACTGTTGTACGGGAACCTGATCGGCTTCGCTGTCAGAGCGGGTGCTCATCGGGCTCGGCACGCCGGGGCCGTTCAGAATGTTCGGACGGCGAATATACTCCGCAACCTCCGGCAACAGCACCAGCAGCTCGATTCGACGGTTATCCGCATCGAACGGATCGGTATCGGGTAGCAGCACACGGTCGGCGAAGCCTGATACCCGCAGCAGCTTGTCCGAGTCGAGCCCACCGGCCACCAGCTCTCGGCGAGAGGCATTGGCTCGACCGTTTGACAGCTCCCAGTTGCTGTAGCCTCGATACCCACCCGCGTAGGGGCGACTATCGGTGTGACCGCCGATGCTCAGGTCATTGGGCAGATCGTTGAGCAGCGGTGCGATAGTCCGTAACAGGTTGCGCATGTAGGGTTCGACGCGGTCGCTGCCGATGGCAAACATCGGCCGCTGCTCGGTATCGAGCAACTGGATACGCAACCCTTCGGGCGTCAGGTCGAAGCGCATCTGCTGGCGCAGTTCACGCAGCTCGGGGTCGGCTTCGATCACCGTCTCTATGCGCCGCTGCAGGTCCATGAAGAAGCGCCGCTGTTGCTCGCTTGGGCGCGAAAACTCCCGAGTATCGATTCTGGCCCGCTCTCCTTCACTGTGGGCCGGATCGGGGCCGCCACCGGGAATGACCTTGGTGCTGCCGGCACGATCCCCGCCGGTGACCGCACTGACGAGCGGCGTACTGAAGTAATCGGAGACGCCCTCACGCTGCTCCGGGCTTGCCACAGAGAGAATCCACATGACCAGAAACAGCGCCATCAACGCCGTCATGAAGTCGGCCAGGGCGATCTTCCAGCTGCCACCATGGTGAGCGTGGACTACTTTCTTGCGCCGAATGATGATCGGGCGCTTGTCGCCACCCGCACTCATTCTGCTGCCGCACCCGACTTGGCGTTACGTACGTACTCCTCGAGTTCGGTGAACCCAGGACGCTCAGCGGTATGCAGCGCCTTGCGGCCGAACTCGACCGCCAACTGCGGCGCGTAGCCGTGCAGACTGGCCAATAGAGTGATGCGGATGCACTGGAGCATTTTCTCCGCCTCCTTGACCTGGCGTTCAATGCTGCTCGCCACCGGATTGATGAAGCCATAGCCCATCAAGATGCCGAGGAAAGTACCGACCAGGGCGTGGGCGATCATCTGCCCCATCTCCTCGGGGCCCGCATCGGCGTATGTCAGCGCCTTCACCACCCCCATGACTGCCGCGACGATGCCGAATGCCGGCATGGCATCGCCCACTTTGGCAATGGCATCCACTGGAATATGTGCTTCCTGCTCGAAGGTCTCGATCTCGTGGAGCATCAATTCATCGATCTCCATCGGATCCATGCCGCCGGCCACCATCAGGCGCAGGTAGTCGGTCATGAAATTCATGATCATCGGGTCGGCCAGCACCGTGGGGTGCTCCTGAAACAGAGCGCTTTCCTGGGGGGTGTCGATATCGCGCTCGATGCCGAGCATGCCTTCGCGACGCACCTTGGTCAGCAGCTTGAACTGTACCGCCAGCAGCTCCATGTACATCTGCTTGTTGTACTTCTTGGTACGTCGCAGCTTGGGAATGATCTTGAACGTCGCCTTGATCGCCTTGCCGTTATTGGCGGCAATGAAGGCCCCTACCCCAGCCCCACCGATGATCAGCAGCTCGGTCGGCTGATAGAGTGGTCCGAGATAGCCCCCGGCCAGCACATAGCCGCCGAAGACGCACATTAAGACTACGAAGTACCCTAGTAGAATCAGCACAACCGATACCCTTTAATGGATGTAAGCCATCGTTATCACTACTTATCGGCCAAGCGTTGCCACACTTGAGGCCTGGCAGCCAAAAAGAGAACGCCAGCTCGCTCACCTGCCCACTCGGCGCCTCCTTACAGCAAGACGCCGCCCGAAGGCGGCGTCTTGTTACGCAGGCATGTGATGAGGCGTCAGCAGCGTCAACCGACTCGCTTGAGCGAAACCTCACGGCTAACGGCTTCCTCCGCCTCACGATCGCGGCGCTTGCGGGTCTTGCCGGCACGCGAGGGCGGCATGCAGATACCGCAGACGTAGTCCTGATCCGGCGTGTGCGCATGGGCGACGAAATGGCCACTGCAACTGTTGCAGGTAGACAGCTGCAGCAGATCGCTCTCGAAGAACCTGACCAGGGTCCAGGCGCGTGTCAGCCCCAGCACCGGCTCGGCCTGATCGATGCTGACCTGCTCGCTGTAGAGCCGGTAGGCCGTGACGAAGGCCTGCATACGCTCGCACTTCTGCTCTTCGATCAGGCTGCGATAGACGTTATAGAACAGCGAGGCATGTACGTTCGGTAGCCAGGTAATGAACCAGTCGGTGGAAAAGGGCAGCATGCCCTTGGGCGGTGACATTCCCCGCACTTCCTTGAACAGACGGATCAGACGGGCACGGCTCAGGTCGGTCTCGGTTTCCAGCACCTGAAGGCGAGCGCCCAGCTCGATCAGCTCAATGGCAAGCTGGACCTGCTGCATTTCCTCGACAAGGCTTTTCTGGGACATCGCTCACGCCCCCCGTGACATGGATACGGTTCCACGGCCCGCCATCAGCAACGAGGCGTGGAACTGCGACAATCCATTGTCACGGGGGTTATCGACCACTTGACGCAACTGCTCGGCGCCCTCGAAGCCGAAGTGACAGAGCAGCTGATTGGTGCGCGCCAGACGGGTCAGCTGGACAGCACCAAGAGACACGAGCAGATCGGCGGTTTCGTCATCGATCTTGAGACGGAACATCGCCGCCGCGCGGTCGTCATTGAGCAGACGCTGGGCCAGCAGCAGATAGGCAAGGTTCAGCTCCTGGATCTCATCCAGGTGATTCGCGTTTGTCATTTCAGTTTCCCTGCACGCTATTGATTTGCGTGTCCTTTGTTTTTTGTAATGCGCTTATTCAGGACTACGGCCTAGAGATACGTCGTGTTACGCAACGAGGTCACCAGGCAGCACCTGATTAAGGACATATCTCACACACATGCATTGTGACCACTGTTTTGATACCTGCCAACCTTTCTAAACGCAAGGAGCTTTCAGACCAAAGGCTGAGGAAGCTAAGCCTTTCGGACTAAATTGTTAACGTCTTGTACGCGAACATAAAAAAAGACACAGATGTGTCTTGACATAAACAAGAAAGTGCGCAATGCGTTACAATTTTTTACAAAGTAAACTTCTGCTCATTCAACGGAGCTCTTGCGCTTCGGCAATTTCATACACCCATACGAGCAATTCAGCGATCACTTGATACAGCATCGGCGGGATCCGCTCATCCAGATCCAACCCCATCAGCAACGATACCAGCTCGGGCGCATCGTGAACGTAGATTCCCTGTCGCGTGGCCTCGGCCAGAATCCGCTCGGCCATGTCTCCATACCCTTTGGCCAGCACCCGCGGGGCATCGTCGCCGTCGCGATAGGCCAGCGCCACCGCCTGTCGGCGTCGCTCAGGCTTCGACTCCATCATCAGTTCCCCCTTTCTCCCTGTCCCAAGGGCGTGCATCGACCAGCACCGACGCCAACCCAGCATCCCGGAGTCGTTGTTCCAGCTGTGGCACTCCCCTTTCCAAGATCTGCAGAGTGGCATCATCCCTGGCCAGCAATTGCAGGCGAATACGCTTTTCCTGCAGCCACATCGCCACACGAATCTCACCCAGGCTTGGCACCGTTAGCTGGAGTTCGGAATGCCAGGCCTCTTGCTGCGATTCATCTTCCCCCTCTGCCGTGCCTTCATGCTCGTGTCGAGCCCCGGCCGGCAGTTGGATCATCAGCGCCATGAAGATGCCGGACCAGACATCCCCCTCCCAGCGCAAGACAGGCGTTACCAGCATCTCGAGCTGATGACGCACCAGCCCCTGAAGGCTCTCATGCACGGGTTCTCCACCAACCGAGCGTGAACGAATCAGCTGCTCGGCTGCCTCGCGACCGGCCAATTCCGGCCCTTCGGCTCGCGGCGCCCCCGGCTGTACCGCGTCACGCGCCTGGCCAGAAGCGGTCGCCTGGCTCTCGCCTCCAGCCCTCTCACCGCGTGCCGCCGCGGGATATAGCGACTCGGTGGCAATGTAGGAGTTGGCTGCGGAAGCAGCTTGTCCCTGCAGCGCTTGGCCAGGCAATGCCTGACCCGGCAATGCTTGGCCCGGCGCAGCTGGCGCGGGCTGAACCTGTCCTGCCGGCAGCATAACCTGCGCACCACTTGTCATCACAGAGCCAGCATTCGGTGCTGCCATGGATGCGCTAGAAGCTGCAGCAGGAGCGTTGCCCGGCGCTGCCGGCGTAAAGCGCAGCGTACGGAGCATTTGAGGCTCGCCTTCCAGTTGCTGTCGGCTCATCTCGCCGCGATACCAGCGCGAGAGATGCGACTCGTAGAACAGTCCGCTGTCGCGTACCCCGGTTTGCAACCGGGCGGCAAGAGTGGTGGCATTTGGGGGTTCGTCAGCCCTCATCAGTGGCGAGCCGGTGCTCAACACCGATGGTGGGGCAGGAAAACGTACCAGCAGGTCGGCGATGGTACGCGCCGAGGGGCTGAAATGGGTCTGAGAGGAAGCGGGAGGCAGTGCTGGGTCGCCGCGCGGCACCAGGCCATCGCCACGCGGGGCTGGAGTGCCCGTGCCAGGCAGCGGCGCCATACCCGGGCGACGCCCTTCCAGCCGCGAGTCGCTATGTAGTGCCCGCGGCCCCTCGCCCGGGTCGACCGGCCGAACCGGCTCGGTCAGATCACGGGGAGGGGCCGTATCGATACGTTTGCCCAGCACCTGGTGGAGCAGTGTATCGAGCAGTGGCGTGATGCCACTCACGGCGTCCCCGGGCCAAACTTGTCGGAGGCATCAACCACGGACGCCGCCTGTTTGCCGTAGCTGCGATGCAAATCGCGCTGCCGCCGGCTGGTATCCATGAGCTGGCCTAGCTCGCTGCGCCGCGCCATCAATTGTTCACGAATCTCCAGGTCATCGGCAAGAATGGCTTCCAGAAGCGCAGCCTTGCACTGCTTGCCGTCATCGTCGAGCACGGCCTCCTTGTCGAGCTGCCTGAGATGGTCGGCAAGCTGCAGGTAGCCGGACTGTCGTTCGATGAGCGCATCCCACTCACCGGCCCGAGCCAGTTCTAGCATGACAGAAACCTGCTGCCTGAGCCGGGTGTAGCCGTCAAGAACGGCTCGAGTGGGGGACATAGCCATATCAGCCTTGCACTCCCGCACCGCCTATTTCTCGCCACGCCGAGGCGATGTCGTCCAGCAGTTTCTCGGCCTGATCGAGGCTCTCCTGGTCGTTGTGCAGGTTGGCAACCAGCAGCAACCGACTGACATAGTCATACAACGAACCCAGCCGCTCGGCGATTTCGCCGCCCTTCTCGGTATCCAGGGCCGCCAGCAGCCCATTGTTGACGATATCGAGCGCCTTGGAGATAGACTTTCCCTTCTCCGCGATATTCCCCGCCTGCATATGGATGCGTGCCGCGCGAATGGCCCCCTGTGCCCCGTCGAACAGCATCACGATCAGCTGGTGCGGCGTGGCCGACATTACACCGCTCTCCACGCCAACACGCGCATAGGCTCCGGCACCACGGCCGTAAGCGCCTGCTCCTCGCATGGTACTCATGAATCGTTCTCCGAAATATCGTGGCTGCAAAAAGGTCACGATTTCTACATGGCAGTTTACGGATAGTTTGGCAGACTTCGCGCCAATGCTTCCCGTGAAAAGCCCGTGACCATGGGGTTATTTCGTACTATCGGCCCAGAGTGCACCAACTTTAGATGCGCGAAATCCATATCGCCGGCCCATGCTCCAACCCTCTCTCATGTCGAGATGGGAACCTCCTCGACCATCTCGCCCAGGCGCGACGTGATATTCCCTCGCAATACCTCCCCCATTGCCTCGCCGGGCGGAGTGACCTCTTCGGTAAGCTGTACCTGGAAGGGTTTGCCCTGTTGGTCGAGCCGCTGTATCCAGGCCAGCGTGCCATTGGAAAACCGCACCAACGACCCCACCGGGCGCAATCCGAAGCGCTGTACATATCGCTTCACCCAGCGCGGGTCGAACTGCTCGGGCGACTTGAGCAGGTGCCGGTACACGGCATCGATGCGCCAGGCGGGGCGATCGGGGCGACTGCGCCGCATGGCATCCACCACATCCACCACCGCGCTCATGCGCGCCAGCTCGGTTAGGCTATCGCTTGCGGCCCCACCGGGATAACCGCTCCCATCGAGCCGCTCATTGATACCGGCCACGACTGAGTGCATGACGCTTACCGCCAGCCACTGGCAACTCCCCAGGCGCTGCTGCAACAGACCCACGTGTTCATGAAGACGCGCATAACCTTCGGGACCCAGCGACTCGGCAGCCAGCAGGCCCGGGGGCAAGAGCCCCTTGCCCAGGTCATGCACCATTGCGCTGGCAGCCATTGCCTTGCGCACGTCGCGCGGCACCGAATTGCTGCTGGCCAGTGCCAACAGGTGCACGGCGACACCCAGCCCGTGACGGACCAACATCGGCTCCTGCCCCAGGCAGCGGGTGGCGAAGAGCAGCGCCTCGATGTCCTCCTCGGCCAGTTGAATCAGCATGTCGGCATGGCGAGACAGTTGAACGGAATCAATGTCGTCACCTTGCTGCAACTCGAGCAGTTGAGCATCGAGATAGCCCGCCACCCGCGCCAGCCGACGCGCCATCGGGGTGGGATAAGCCTGCAGGTTGCGCCGGCCGACTGGAGCAACTGCGCCGGCCGCTTGGCTCTGGAACAGCATCGACGGCAAGCGCCCAACATCGGCATCATCGCCATATCGCGATGATTCACGCTCGATCTCACGGACGAAAAACCACAGCTTGCGCTCCTGCTCGGCCGTATAGTTCTCGAACTGAAACCCCACTTTCAAGGCTTGGCGGTCGCTATCCGCCACCGTGTGACGGGGTAATGCCTGAATCGTGAAGCGCGTGCCGTTGGGGAAACAGAATTCGATCTCGACCAATACGGCCGCGGCAAGCAGCGTAGCGGCCGAAGAAGGCAGTTCCAGCTGACAGCCCTGCTGGGACAGATCCTTTAGGTCCCCCTGAACCGTAGCCTCACCTTCGGCGCTGCGCACGATGGCTCCCACTTCCATGCCCAGGCGCAAGCGGGCACGGAAGGCCTCGCGCCGCTGCAGTTCCTCGAGGTAATGCGGGTATTCACATCGGCACTGCACCCTTGAGTCCACCGTATCGATCTGCCGCGACTTGATCGCCGGCGTGCGGATCATCTTGCCCTGTACCTGGCCCAACAGGCGAAAGCCGATGCCGCGCTTCAGCTCGCCGGCAATCTCCCGCACGGCGGTAATGTCGAGCAGCAGCGATTGCGGTGCT
Organism: Halomonas sp. MCCC 1A13316; assembly: GCF_014931605.1. NCBI lineage: Bacteria > Pseudomonadati > Pseudomonadota > Gammaproteobacteria > Oceanospirillales > Halomonadaceae > Billgrantia > Billgrantia diversa. The sequence continues at coordinate 2,642,792 of NZ_CP053382.1, forward strand.
GTCTGCTCCATCACCACCACCGGCATGGGCGTGCTATCGGGCCGGTCCAGCAGCAGCGAAGCTCCGCCAGGCTGGACCAACCGTTCCAGCAGTGCCTCGATCTCGCTTGGGCTCCCCACTCGAAGAAACTCATCCTGAACCTGCGCCATCCTCGCTACCCTGCCCCCTCAGCTAGTTATTGGTGCTTATTGTCTGAACGTGTCGGGTCGCTCGCCTACGCCTCGTCATCTACCGACGTGGTTGCGCCTGTCAACTGGCCGGACACAGCAGCCCGTTGCTTCAAATAGTCCTGTAACTTTTCGAGCGGCATCGGACGCGCAAAGAAAAAACCCTGAAATACGTCGCAGCCATGAGCCGCCAGGAAGTCGCGCTGCTGCGCTTGTTCGATACCCTCGGCCACCACCGCCAGCCCCAGGTGGTGGGCCATGGAGATGATGCCCTGAACGATGGCACTGTCATGACGATTGGTGGTGACGTCACATACGAAGCTGCGATCGATCTTGATCTTGCCGATCGGCAACTGCTTCAGATAGCTCAAGCTCGAGAACCCGGTACCGAAGTCATCGATGGAAACCTCGACGCCCATCTCGCGCAGGCAATGCAGTGTCTCGATGGCCGCCGCGGTATCGGCCATCAGGATGCCCTCGGTGAGTTCCAGTTCGAGATAATCTGCCGACAGGCCGGTTTCCTGCAGCACCTGCTGCAGATCGCCCAGAAAGTTGACGCGACGGAACTGTAATGGCGAAAGGTTGACTGAAACGCGATAACGCCCGTATCCCTCCGCAGCCAGGCGACACATGTCACGACATGCCTGGCGTAACACCCAAGCGCTGATGGGTCCGATCTGGCCGGTATCCTCGGCCAACGGAATGAACAGTGCCGGTGAGAGATACCCCTTGACCGGATGCTTCCAGCGAACCAGCGCCTCGAAACCGACCACCTGGCCGCTCCTGGCACCCAGCAAGGGTTGGTAATGCAATTCGAAGTTTTCTGCCTCGATCGCCTCCTGAAGATCATTGCGCAATGCCATGCGCTCGTTCACTTCATCATTGATATCGCTGGTGAAGCACTCCCAGGCATTGCGTCCCTTCTGCTTGGCACGGTACATCGCCATGTCGGCCTGCTGAATCAGCTCGACGGGACTTTCCAGCTCTTTCTGCAGGAAGGCGATGCCCACGCTGGCACCAATGTAGAGTTCGTGCTCGCCAACACGATAAGGGCGGCGAACCCGGGCCAGCAAGCGTTCGGCCAGGCGGATGGCCTCTTCTTCGCGCTCCAGTTCAGGTAGCAGAATGACGAATTCGTCGCTGCCGAAGCGAGCCAGCGTGTCGCCAGGATTGAGCTCCTCGCCCAGGCGTTGGCCGGCCTGGATCAGGATCTGGTCGCCCACTTCGTGTCCCAGGCTGTCGTTGATCGGCTTGAAATCATCCAGGTCGAGGAACAGCACCGCCAGGTGGCATCCGTGCCGCTGGGCGAGCAGCACATCATGCATCAGGTGATCCTCGAACAGCGAACGGTTGGCCAGCCCCGTCAACGCATCGTGGCTTGCATGATAGGAAAGCTTCGCCTCATAGGACTTGCGTTCGGAAATATCGTGCTGGATACCGATGAAGTGAGTAACGCTGCCCTTGCCATTCTTCACCGGAGACAGGTAGAGGTTGTTCCAGAACGGCGAGCCATCCTTGCGGTAGTTGCACAGCGTGACGTTGAGCTCGTGCTGTCCGGCAATCGCCTGCCTCAACTGCGTCATGGCCTCCGCATCGGTCTCGCTGCCTTGCAGGAAACGACAGTTGTGCCCCAGCACCTCGTCACGCCCGTAGCCGGTGATACGCTCGAACGCTTCGTTGACATAAATGATCGGATTATCGGGCTGCCGGGCATCGGTAATGACGATGCCGTTGATGCTGGCTTCAACGCTGCGTTGCAGTATGCGTAGCTCCGTCTCCTGCCGATGGCGCTCGGTCATGTCCTTGGCGATGCCATAGAAACCGATGACTCGGTCGTTGACCACGATGGGCAGGTTGGTCACGTCGAGATAGACGCTACGCCCCTCGCGGTGACAAATGGTGACCGTATAACGGAACGCCTCGCCCTTGTCGACCTCGACGTAGAGCGATTCGATGCGTTCCCGATCGTTCGCCTGTGCCAGTTTCGAGAAATGCAGGCCGATCAGCTGCTCGAGGGGATAGCCGGTCACGCTGCTGCAGGCGGCATTGGCGGTGGTGAAATTTCCTTTCAGGTCGAGGGAGAAGACAGCATCGGGATGATAGGTGAACATCGAGCGATAGCGCTGTTCGTTCTCCTTCAGTGCCCGTCGGTTACGCTCGCGCTCCACGGCCAGCGATACCAGCTCGACCGCCTCGATCACGCGCCGTCTGTCGCTCCGTGAGGGTTCGCCCGGCTGTGGATAGTAGATGGCGAAGGTGCCTAACACTTGCGCATTGCTGCTGATCACCGGATAAGACCAGCAAGCTTTTAGCCCATGCCGTGCTGTCAGTTCATGAAACCCATTCCAGCGCGGATCGCTGGCGATGTCGGCGCTTACCACGAAATCGCGAATATACGCCGCCCGGCCACAGGCGCCGTTCTCGGGGCCTATCGCCACGCCTTCTATCGCATCGCAATAGGCTTGCGGCAGGTTGACGCTGTAGAGCTGCTCCAGGCGGAGGCGAGCCTCGTCGCAAAGCATGATGGAAGCGATTCCGCCCGGCACCTGGGCCTCGATGATCCGGCAGATTGCCTTGAGGGTATCCTCCAGCGGCTGGTCACGCGCGATCAGCGTCTGCACGCGCTGCTGTGCACGCAAGTGTCGCTGGGTGCGCGCCAGAGCCAGCGAGCGGCGTTGGCTCAGGCCGGCCATCCCGAGGCTGAAAGCCAGCAGATAGGTCATGACCAACCCGCCCACGGCTACGCCCAGCGGTAGCAGGCCCGCCATGTTGGCCGAAAGCGGCCCACCGCCGTGGATACGCATGCCCACGGTAGCTCCACCGGGCAGCACTACCCAGCCACGCCGAAGCTCAACCCCACTCGCAGCGTCCTGTCGACGGTTGGCCACCATCAGGCTCGCGTTACGCTGGACGGAGAGTCGTAGCGGCGTGATCAGCGCGCTCACCTCCTCGCGAAACAGGCGCGTGAGATCGAGTACGGCGACCAGTTGGCCGTGAGCGGGAGGCGACAATGGCACGGCCATCAAGGCAAGTTCGGGACGTCGTTCGCCCGGCAGTACCCACCGCGGATAAGTCCCTCCCACCGCCAGCCAATCCAGCAGCCAGTCGTGTTCCTCTATCCAGCCCGACAGGTGAAAATCGTCTCTTTCCCGCCCCCAGCGAAACTCTTCGTCCAGCCCTGACTGCCAATGAAGGGAGTCCAGGCTCGGCATATCACGGAAGACATCGTCGACTTCCGATTCGCGGTAACTTTGCGGGGGGAGTCCTCCGAACTGCTCCCAGCGCGCGGCCATACGCTGTATTTCACGCTGCTTGTCATCGACCACGCGTTCAGCGTTCGCCTTGAAGGTGTAAAGCAACTCGGAGGCATGCCGAAGCTTGGCATCATGCTGTTGCCAAGTAAGGGCATACCAGGCAAGACCGCTGGCAAGAACCCCACCGATCACGGCCAGGATAATCGACCGACTCCATATGGGGGTAACGCTCGCGTGGCGTGCCATCATCATCATGGCCGCACCACTCAGCAGCGCAGGAAAGGCAGTGAAAGGCGTAGCGAAGGCGTTACCCCATGGGCCGGTAGCAAGCAGATCCGGCCACAACCCCGCGGCAACACTCACACCACCGACCAGGAAGAGAACGACGCCACCGAACCACCAGCATAGACGCGAGCGCGCCGAACCATTGCCCGCCATCAGGCATGCCGACGCGATCAATACCGCGACACTGGTAGCAGGTGTCAGGGGCGCCTGATCCAGGCTTAGCGCTTCGGGAACCACGCGTGGCCACCACGAAAGCAATGGCGCAAACAAACCAATAGGCAACAGCAGGGCTCCGCAGAGCTGCGCCGTTGGCCTATTTTTCAGCAGTGTTGCCAGCAGACCACTACCCACCAACAGCATGACGGGCAGGCTCACCCAGGTAGGCTGCCAGTCGCCAGGTAGCTGCCAGGCGGCCAGCCCGTTGATTATTCCCATGGCTAAAAGCAGCATCGGTACCAGTATCAACCAGGTATGCAGTGCTACTTGCTGTAGATTATTGGGCATTCCGCCCCCGCTCGCTAAATTGCCTGAATAATGTATCGGCAGCGAGCCGCAAGACTTGAGGATCTAGACAGAAGGAACTAGACGGGAGGATCGCCGGGATTCTGGGCCGCTACTACCTGGTTGCGTCCCTCGCGCTTGGCGCGATAGAGCGCATCATCGGCACGTTTGAGCGCCCCCTGGGCCGGCTCGTCCTGCTCCAGCCGGGTCACGCCAATGCTGGTCGTGATGGGTATGGGCTGCCCGTCATGGCTGGAAAACTCGGCTTTTTCCACGGCATCCCGGATGCGATCGGCAATCTCCATCGCTCTGGCCTGGCCACTGCCGACCAATATGATGACGAACTCCTCGCCGCCATAGCGTGCGACACAGTCGTGCCGGCGCGTCTGCCGCATCAATAGCTCGGCGAACTGGCACAGCACGCTATCGCCGACCGAGTGGCCGTAGCTGTCATTGATACGCTTGAAATGATCGAGATCGGCCATCAGCAGCGAACAGGGCACACTGCCAAGGCTATCCTGGCCTTCGGTGTCACGCTGCCAGGCCTGGACTTTTTCCAGGTGCTCCTCCAGCGCGCCGCGGTTGAAGAGACCGGTCAAGGGATCATGGGTAGCTTGTCGATAGAGCCGCAGCAACAGGCTGAGCTGGAAGTGGTTGGCCGCCAAGGAAACGACCAATAGGCTGGAGAGCAGCCAGACACTCTCCAAGCCGCGACCGGTCAGCCAGCTGCCATCTAACAGCTGGGAAAACGCCAGCAGCCCAAGCATGGCAAGGCCGGCAGCAAGCGACTCCAGCAGCGTGAAGGGAAAAACGCTCAGTGCCGCCACCAGCAAGAAGGGGATGAAGCCATACCCGACCAGACTGCCAACCTGCTCTGCTGGCAGCATGATCAGCACGAACAGATAGAACCCCGCCGGCAGCGCCAGCAGCATACCGGCACTGAAGCGGATGCGCCGTATCCGCTCGAGGCTGAAGTAGGCCAGCGTCAGTACACCCACCAGCCCCAGCAACAACCCTACCCTTCCCGCCAGGGTGTACCACAGCAATTCGCTCGGCAGTACCAGCGAGTCCACCACGATCCAGAGCGGCGAAAGCAGCGTAAAGATGAGACCAAGCGCCAGGACGCGGCTGCGCAGATAGCGCGCATGGGCGAAGGTGAAGTCGCGCGAATGGTGGCGGTTGCTCAAAGTATCGCGCAGGGCGCTCAAGCCGACGAACAGCTCATGCCCCACCTCGGGTGGCTCGGCCAGCGAATCCAGGCGACGGTTCTGGAACTCGCGGGTTTCATGAGGATTGCTGGAGAGCATGACATGGCCTTGTAGAGCGGCCGCACTTCGAGATGGCCGTAAACGGAAGCGCTGCACCTGTGCCTGAGCGAAGGATCACGATGCTGGTTCGTCGTTATATCAGAGCCTGCTCAACGTAACGAGACCCAAGGGTTTGACATGCGACAAACAACACGTCATTTAAGCGCCATTTCATCTTTCTCGTGGCAAAGCGGCTCGTGGCAAAGCGGCTCGTGGCAAAGCGGCTATCGACTGGAAGCGCCCCTCCGGGGTAAAGAAGAGTCGAAAGGTGCCATGAACCCCATCTCTGGCCACCACTCGACGCAGCGCTTCGGCCGGGAACATCACGCGCCGACCGTCCAGACTGCGGGCCACAACTTGCCCAACCCGCCCCTCGTAATGAGCAAGGCAGGCTTCGGCAGAAAGCTCCAGCACAACATCGATACACGGCATGCGTTTCTACCGATCCAGTGATTTACGTGCCTAGATAGTGGCAGACAAGCAGTGTTGAATCAGCGACTTCTCATCGATTGCCTTCGGCATTATTCTACCTTTCCCTCATACCAACGATAAGAGCCCAGTGCTCGTTGACGCAGGAACATCAAGCATGAACACACACTCTATCTGTCGCTTCACCAAGGTGGTTGTCGCCTCGATGTTGGGCTTGGCTCTCGGCAGCGCCCAGGCCCAGGAACCGGACTGGAGCGCCGAACCCAGCTATGGCAGCGTGCATCTTCAGGCCGGTTTCACTCCCGACCCCTGGGCCCAGAGCCTGCAGGCCGGAGGCTCCAACCAAGTCAGTGCGAAGCTGGGTCCCAACTGTACCGGGTACATCATGGCCAGCGCCCCGGACGTCGATCTGCACTATACCGCCGGCAGCATGCCGCTTTACGTCACCGCCACCTCAGGCAGCGACACTACCCTGATCATAAACGCACCCGATGGTCGCTGGTACTGCAACGACGACTTCAACGGTCTCGATCCCGTGGTCATGTTCCAGAATCCGCCAAGCGGAATGTACAACGTCTGGGTGGGCGTTCACGGCAGCGACCAGATGCAGCCGGCGACACTGACGTTTACCGAGCTGAACCCGACCCGCTGAACCTGCCGATCATCGCGCGGTGGGCACCAAAGGCGTGCCCACCGCCCTCGGCCCCATCTCGATCCTCTTACCGCGGCTAAACGCAATCCCAGTGGCAACTTCCCTCAACTGAACGGGGCAACGCTGGCCATTATAATGAGCCTGCGAAGTATTCAAACCTGAAACTTCAATCTTGAAACAAATTGAATAACCCCCTAGGCTGACTTCAGCACCTCGCACAATCGTGTCCTAGTGCGAATCAAAATTTGCATGAAAATCAGCAAGCAAGGGAACAAAGACAATGACACCCCGCTTGATACTGCTACCCATTGCCGCGTGCATGGCAGCCTTGAGCTGTACTACAACCCAGGCGGCCCCATCTGACGAACATCAGGCCCACCTGGAGAATGTCCAGCCGACGCCCTTGCCACCCTGGCCAAGCGGTGATGAAGTCGGCATGGGGAACACCCAGGGTCCTGGCACCTGGCAGCGATGTGCCTTTCACCTCATGGATCCCCAAGCACAGGCATATGAGCTGGCCCATCCGCGCAGTGCGTCAATGCCGCAATCGCCGTTTGCCGAACCCGAGTCCTACCGCTTCGATCCATCCAGCGGCATCCCGGGCACTCGCCACGGATTCAATACCGAATCCACCAGCGGCAACGTAGGCGGTCAGGGTACCCAACTCGACGGGCTAGGCCATTTCGCCTTCCTGCCAGAGCGCTGGAACGGTGAAGGGGAGTTTCCCTCCGAGGCGCTGCGTTATTTCGGCGGCTTCACCCAGAATGAGGTGAAACCGACTCCGGATGCTCCGCTCGAGAAGCTCGGCCTCGAAAATCTTCCCCCTATCGTCACTTCGGCCGTGTTGCTGGATGCCGCGACCTACCTCAACGAGGGCGAACCACTCGCCGCCGGCGACTTGATCACTCGCGACGACATCCAAGGCATGCTTGAAGCCCAAGGACTCGCCTGGCGCGGCCTGCTGCCCGGCGATGTGCTCTATATACATACCGGCTGGGGCAAGTATTGGGATAGCGGCGATGAGCGCTACTACACCCAGGGGCCGGGGCTGGCCTTCGATACCGTGGAATGGCTGAAAGAGCAGGCCATCGTGCTGGTCGCCCTGGATAATCCTTTCACCGACCCAGCTCCCGAAGGCATGTTAGCGGGAGAGGCGATGCCGGAGGGTGTCCCGGATGGGCTCCCCTTCGCTATCCACCACTCCAACCTGACGCAGTCAGGCATCTATCAGATTCAGAATGCGCGGCTGGATGAATTGGCCGCAGACCGGGTCTGGACCTCCTGCACCATGATTCTTCCCGCCCAGACGAAAGGAGCCGCACAGGCACCGGTCAGGCCCGTTGCGATCGGCACTTCCTTCAACGACTGAAACCGCATCCCCTGTCAGGACAATAACAACGGAGATAAAAGATGAATCGTCATATCCGCTGGACCACGACCCTCGGCACCGCCCTCGTCACGCTGGGGCTGGTGAGCCAAGCCGCCGCCGACACGGCAACGCTGCGTACCGTCAGCGCCTTCACTCCCGGCACGGCCATCCCGCACACCTTCGAGATGTTTCTCGAAGAGATCGAGAACGATCCCGATGCACCGGTCGAGGTCGATTTCATCGGCGGCCCCGAAACCATGCCCCCGTTTCAGATCGGCAATGCGGTAAGCAACGGTGTCGTCGATATGGCCTTCGTCACCTCGGCGTTCTATACCAGTTCACTGCCGGCTGCCCATGCCCTCAACCTGACGCGCTATTCCCCAGAGGAGCTACGCGAAACGGGCCGCTTCGAGCAGTTGCAGGAAATGTGGCGCGAGCAGATGAACGTGCACTACCTGGCTTACACCAACTACGGCAACCGCTATCACCTGTATCTCAACGAGCCCATCGACAGCCCCGAACTCAACGGCCTGCGCATGCGTATCACGCCGGTTTACCGTGCCTTCGCTGAAGCCATGGGCGGCGAGGCGGCCCAGACCCCACCCGGTGAGGTGTATACCGCGCTGGAGCGAGGCACGGTGGATGGCTACGGCTGGCCGGTTCAGGGCATCTTCGACCTCGGCTGGCAGGAGCATACCCGCTACCGCGTCGACCCCGGTTTCTATCACGTCGAAGTCGGCGTGCTGGTGAACCAGGACGCGTGGGACAACCTGACCGACGAGCAGCGTGACTATCTCACCGAGAAGGCCATCTGGCTGGAAGAGCAGAACGGCCTCAACGAGGAGATCAACGCCGAGGAGGAGCGTCGTCAGGCCGAAGCGGGCATCGAGGTGATTGAGTTCGAGGGCGAAGAGCGCGAGCGTTACCTGGAGATGGCCTACCAGGTGCAGTGGGAGCGGCTGGCGGAGGAGCATGCCGAGAATGCCGAGCGACTGAGAGAGATTCTGGACAGTGAATGACACCACTCTTGTCGACAAGACGGTGGCACGTTCACCGTTGCTGAAGGCGTACCACTACGTCATGCAAACCTGCGGCCTTGCCGCAGGTATCATCATCGGTGTCGTGTCGATTGTCATCGTCCTCAATGTCTTGAGCCGCAACCTGGGTGTCGGTTCGATCTACGGCACAGTGGAAGGCAGCGAATACGCCATCGCCGCCGCCACCTTCCTGGCCGCCCCCTGGGTGCTCTATCACGGCGCCCATGTGCGGGTGGATCTTCTCCAACAGGCGCTGCCAAAGGCATACCGGAGTTATCTGGAAATGGGCATCAACCTGCTCGGTGCCCTGGTCTGCCTGTGCTTCGGCTACTACTTGCTGGCCACCGGCGCCGAGTACCTGAGCCGCGGATCGATGGTCTACAAATCCTTCGTCTTTCCGGAGTGGTGGACGTTCATTCTCCCGACCACCTGCTTCGCTCTGCTGACCCTCGAGTTCCTGCGCCGCCTGTGGCGCCTCATGCTGCCACGGGAGCGTTGACATGGAGTGGCATTCAGCTCTACTTCTGCTGGTGGGCGGGCTTGTCTGTCTGATGGCGCTGGGCCTGCCGGTGGTCTTCGCCTTTATCGCGATCAATCTCGTCGGTGCCTTTATCTTCATGGGCGGCGAGATGGGCATCATGCAGATGGCGCGCAACAGCGCCGAGGCCATCACCAGCTTTTCGCTGATTCCCATCCCCCTCTTCGTGCTCATGGGTGAAGTCCTGTTTCACACGGGCCTCGCCTACAAGGCCATTACCGCCATCGAGCGGTTGATCAAGCGCGTTCCCGGCCGCCTGAGCATCGTCTCGGTACTGGGCGGCACCGCGTTCGCCACCCTCTCCGGGTCGAGCATTGCCAACACCGCCATGATGGGGAGCTCGCTGCTACCGGACATGCTCAAGCGCGGCTACCACCCTTCCATCGCCATGGGTCCGATCATGGCAGTGGGCGGCATTGCCATGCTGATCCCGCCTTCGGCGCTGGCGGTCACCTTGGGCAGCCTGGCCGGCATTTCCATCGGCGAGCTACTGATCGGCGGCATCATTCCGGGCATTCTCATGGGTGTTGCCGTGCTGATGTACGTGATGATCCGCTGCTCGTGGAATCCCGAGCTGGCCCCGGCGGATGACGGCGACGAAAGCCTCACTGCTTGGCAGCGCTGGCAACCCTTCTGTGTCTATGTGCTTCCCCTGAGCGGCATCTTCGTGGCCGTGGTAGGAAGCCTGCTGGCCGGCTGGGCCGAACCCACGGAATCCGCCGCCTTCGGCGCCGTCGCGGCCACCCTCGCTGCCCTGTGCTACCGCTGCCTGACCTTGGAGTCACTGAGCAAGTCGCTGATGGAAACGGCCAAGGTCTCGGTCATGATCCTGTTCGTGCTGGTGGCCTCTACCACGTTCTCCCAGCTGCTCTCCTTCTCCGGCGCCACCAACGGGCTGCTGAAAGTGGTGACTGGCTGGGAACTGACACCGCTGATGGTCGTGCTGGGCATGCTGCTGGTGCTGCTGGTGCTGGGCTGTTTTGCCGACCAGATCAGCATGATCATGATTACCCTGCCCTTCTTCATGCCGCTCGTGGCGAGCCTGGGTATCGACCCGATCTGGATCGGCGTGCTGTTCCTGGTCGCCATGGAGATCAGCTTCCTGACCCCGCCCTTCGGGCTGTTGCTGATCGTGATGCAGGGCGTCGCCCCACCGGGCATCCGCCTGACCCAGGTCTATCAGGCCGCGTTTCCCTTCCTGCTGCTGCAGATGCTGGTTCTGGCGCTGGTGGTTGCACTGCCCTGGCTGGCCACCGGCTTGCCAAACCTGATGCGCTGATACCCCACAACACCACTCACGGCGAGGGCGAAATGCCCAAGCGGCGAGGAGAACAACATGGCGGAAAGAACGTTTGTCGAAGAGGTCAAGAAGCTGCGTCTCGGGCAGGGTGAAACCTTCCAGGGCGAGGGCATTCTTGCCGTCACCAAGGCGCTACTGCAGTCCGGTGTCGCCTATGTCGGCGGCTACCAGGGTGCGCCGATCTCGCATCTCATGGACGTGCTGGCTGATGCCCAGCCGATCCTCGAGGAGCTCGGCGTGCACTTCGAGAACAACGCCAGCGAGGCCGCCGCCGCGGCCATGCTGGCCGCCTCGGTCAACTATCCCCTGCGCGGTGCCGTGGCCTGGAAATCCACGGTGGGCACCAACGTCGCCTCCGATGCTCTGGCCAACCTGGCCTCGGGCGGCGTGACCGGCGGCGCGCTGATCATCGTCGGGGAGGATTACGGCGACGGCTCGAGCATCATGCAGGAGCGCACCCACGCCTTTGCCATGAAAAGCCAGATCTGGCTGCTCGACCCGCGCCCCAACCTGCCCTCCATCGTCAAGGCAGTGGAGATGGGCTTCGAGCTGTCGGAAGCCAGCAATACCCCGGTCATGCTGGAGCTGCGTATCCGCGCCTGCCACGTGCACGGGCGCTTCCAGACCCAGGCAAACCGCTCCCCTGACTTCACCATCGACGAGGCCTTGGCCAACCCGGTGCGCGACACTAGCCGCATCGTACTGCCCCCAGCCAGCTTTCAGCACGAGCACGAAAAGATCAACGCGCGCTGGCCGGCCGCCGTCCAGTTCATCCAGGAGCACGGCCTCAACGAGACCTTTCCCGGCGAGCATGGCGAGGTCGGGCTGATCCTGCAGGGCGGGCTCTACAACAGCGTCATTCGCGGGCTCGAGCGCCTGGGCCTGGCCGACACCTTCGGCAACAGCCGCATCCCCCTGCATGTGCTCAACGTCACCTACCCGCTGGTGGACAGCGAGCTGGAAGCCTTCTGCGCCGACAAGCGTGCCGTGCTGATGATCGAAGAGGGGCAACCCGACTACCTGGAGCAGGCGCTTTCCAGCATTCTGCGTCGTGCCGATATCGACACCCGCCTGCACGGCAAGGACGTACTGCCAAAGGCCGGCGAATACACCGGCAAGGTGATGCTCGAAGGCCTGCGCGGCTTTCTGGCCGCCGCCGCCCCCGAACTGCTGCCACAGGACGAGCCGGCCCGCGCTCCAGCCCCAGCGGCGCCCACCCTGCCGCCTCGCCCGCCCGGGTTCTGCACCGGCTGCCCCGAGCGGCCCATCTTCACCGCCATGAAGCTCGTCGAACGCGAGCTGGGGCCACGCCATGTCAGCTGCGATATCGGCTGCCACCTGTTCTCGATCCTGCCGCCCTTCAATATCGGCAACACCACCATGGGCTATGGCCTGGGTGCCTCCGCGGCGTCGGCCTTCCACGGCTCCAAGGGCGGGCGCGCCATCAGCGTGATGGGCGACGGCGGCTTCTGGCACAACGGCCTGACCAACGGCGTCGCCAATGCCGTCTACAACGGCGACGACGATGTGCTGCTGATCGTAGACAACTTCTACTCGGCGGCCACCGGCGGGCAGGACCTCCCCTCCTCGCGTGCCGAGAACCCCAACCGCCATACCAATATCCCGATCGAGCAGGCGGTCAAAGGGGTGGGCGTCAAGTGGGTACGAGTCGTTGATCGCACCTACGACGTGCAGCGCATGAAGGAGACACTCACGGAAGCGCTGACCACCCAGGCCAAGGGGCCCAAGGTGATCATCGCCCAGTCGGAGTGCATGCTGAACCTGCAGCGGCGCGAGAAGCCCAAGGTGCGCCAGGCCCTCAAGGAGGGCAAGCGCACCGTTCGCCAGCGCTTCGGCGTCGACAGCGACACCTGCACCGGGGATCACGCCTGCATCCGTATTTCCGGCTGCCCCTCGCTGTCGATACAGCCCAATCCCGACCCGCTGCGCGAACACCCCATCGCCCAGGTCGACAACACCTGCGTGGGCTGTGGCCTGTGCGGCGAGGCGGCCCATGCCGCGGTGCTCTGCCCCTCCTTCTACCGCGCCGATGTCATCAGCCACCCCAGCCGCTGGGATCGCCTGAAGCATCGCTGGCGTCAAGGCATCATCCGCCGCCTGCAGGCATGGCACGAGAAACGCCTGGCCCAGTTGCCTTCTACTGCTCATCTTTCGGGAGAGGCCCATGCCTGACATGACCACAGCCACGCGTCCGATCACACTGGCCATCATGGCCATGGGCGGCCAGGGCGGTGGCGTGCTCTCCGACTGGATCGTCCACCTGGCCGAGAGCAACGGCTATCTGGCCCAGGCCACCTCGGTGCCCGGCGTCGCCCAGCGCACCGGGGCCACCATCTACTATCTCGAGCTCTTTCCCGAAGCCGAGGCCGAACGCGCCGGCCAGGCGCCGGTACTGGCGTTGATGCCCTCGCCGGGCGATGTCGATATCGTGCTGGCCGCCGAGTTCATGGAGGCCGGCCGTGCCCTGGAGCGCGGGCTGGTGACCCCGGACCGCTCCACGGTGATCGCCTCGAGCCACCGGGTCTATGGCATCACCGAGAAGAGCGCCTTGGGCAACGGCATTCTCGACCCGGAACCGATACGCGAGCAGCTTCGCCGGCATGCCCGGCGCTTCATCGAGTTCGACATGGAAGACACGGCGCGCCGCCAGGGCAGCGTGATCAGCGCCGTACTGTTCGGCGCCCTGGCCGGCAGCCAGACGCTGCCCTTCCCACGCGAGGCGTTCGAGCAGGCGATACGCGACGGCGGCATCGGTGTCGCGGCGAGCCTGCGTGCCTTCGATGAAGGCTTCCAGCAGGCACAGGGGGCCGAACCCCATGCAGCGCCGAGCGACGCCTCGCCAAGGGAAGCCGAGACGTCGCCCAAAACAGGCGATGCGGAACTCGACGCCATACTGGGCGAGATCGACAGTCGCTTTTCCGAGCCGGTGCGGCAAGTGGTGCGCGAGGGCGTGCTGCGCCTGATCGACTATCAGGATCTTGAATACGCCGGAGAGTACCTGGGTCTGCTCCAGGAGCGCAGGAAGCATATGCCAGCAGAAGAGGAGCAGCATATGCCCCTTCTGCGCGAACTGGCCCGCCACCTGGCGCTGTGGATGAGCTACGAGGACACCATTCGCGTGGCCGATATGAAGATCCGCCGGCAACGCCAGGATCGGGTGCGCAGTGAGGTCAAGGCCGAGCCGGAGCAGATCGTCTACACTGCCGAATTCATGCATCCGCGCGTCGAGGAGATCTGCGACACCCTGCCGGCCGGCCTGGGTAGCTGGGTGATGCGTACCGACTCGATTCGCCGGCCACTGGCCAAAATCACCCAGCGCGGTCGGCGCATCAGCCCCCAGCGGCTGAGAGGGTTCCTACTGCTGCTGAGCGTGGCGAGCCTGCGGCGATGGCGCAAGCGAACCCTACGCTATCGTGATGAATGGCAGCGCATCGCGGCCTGGCTGGCTGCGGTCGATCGCGCGCTCGCCATCTCCCCGGATGTGGCCTTGGAAGTCATCAAGGCGCAGGGGTTGGTGAAAGGCTATGGCGACACCCATCAGCGCGGCTTGGCCAGTTTCAATACCGTGATGCTGGCCTTCGAACGCTTCGGCGATGAACCGGATGCCGCCGCTCGCCTGCACCAGCTCCGCGACGCCGCTCTCGCCGACGAGAAGGGCGAAACCCTGCAGCGCAGCGTGGGGGAATGGAAGCCGAAAGTGCAGGAAGCGGGCACCTCTCGCATCGCCGTGAAGCAGCTCTAGGAATTCAATACCCGGCTGCTGGGATCACATACCCAGGGCCGGACATGAACGAGAACAAGAACATGACTTACACCACACGACGCAAGGTACGCTTCGAGCACTGCGACCCGGCCGGCATCGTCTTCTACCCGCGCTACTTCGAGATGATCAATGCCACCGTCGAAGACTGGTTCAGCGACGTGGTGGGCTGCGGCTTTCCCGAGCTCGTGGCATCGGGGCGAGGCGTTCCTGTCGTCGCCCTCGAAACCCAGTTTCTCTCGCCAAGCCGGCTGGGGGAGACCCTGACCTTCCGCCTGCTCCCGCAAGCCGTGGGGCGAACCAGCCTCAAGCTCGACATCACCGCCACAGGCGATGACCAGCCCCGCCTGAAAGTCCTGTTAACGCTGGTGCTGATCAATCTGGCAACCGGCCGCCCCCTGCCCTGGCCCGATGCCATGCGCCAGGAGTTCTTGCTCAACGACACCTGAAGGAAACTGCAGCGACCACTGAGCCTGTCAGGCGGCTATGGATCTCATCGAAGGAGATCAAGCTGCCGCATCAAGCGCGGCGGTGCCAAGCGACGAGCAAGATGGACTGAAGAAAGCGCTGACTAGGCGCATTCACTCTGCTGACGGTACAGCTGGCGCTTGATATCGGCACGCTCGAGAATCAGCAGATCGAGCAGCTGATCCTGCTGCTGGCGAGTCAGTCCCTCGTCGCTCATCAGGTTGTCGAGCAGAGACTCGATTTCACTCTCGTGCGTGGTGGTAGGAAGAGAGGCGTAGCTGGGAATCAGCGAGACGAACATGTTGTGCACTCCAAGGACCCTGCGTGGGAACCTGTTTTCATTGGTATGTAACTGCAATGTAAATGAAGAATGAGGTAATTTTTCAAGAGGGTCAACCATGGGAGGCATCGACGCGTAACCTCTCACTCGCTGACAGAGGACGCCCGCTGGGGCATAGCAAGCCGCGGCGTCCTGCAACGGCGTTAGGTGCCCCGGCCTTAGCGTGGAACGGGGCACGGAAATCGCTGTTAAAGCCATGTTTCCGCCCGTTTGCCAACTTGCCTCGCCAGTTCGCCTCATTCATTATGCTTAAGAAAAAGTAATCAGCCTCCTAATCAATTCGGCCGCAGCAAGAGGCTGCAGGAGCCCCCCACGTGCCCGACGATTTCGCCCTGCTGGAAGCCCAGCAGGACATTCATGAACTGGTTGCTCAGCAGGCTCCGCTTGGGCATACCCTTGAGGCGATTGCCGACTGGATCGGCATGATGCTGCCTGGCGCCGAAGTGGCTTTCATGCGCTTCGATTCGACGAACTGCACGCTCAGCCTGTTTCCCAGCCCTCGCTTCTCGCAGCACTATTTCGAGCAGCTCCAGAATGTCCCCCTTGGCCCGGAGGCCGCCTCCTTCGGTGCGGCGGCTTACCATCGCCGGCAAGTATTTACGGAAGATATCCAGACGGATCCACGCTGGGCATCGTTTCGCAGTGCTGCCCTGGCCGAGGGGTTTCGAGCATGCTGGTCGAGCCCAGTGGTCACCGCGCAAGGAGAGCTGCTGGGCACGTTTGGTACCTATTACCGTGAGCCCAACGCCCCCAGCGACTTGAGCAAGAGACGCCTTCGACAAGCCGCGGCCCTGGTCGCCCTGGCGACTGTCCGGGATCGTGACAATCGCCATCATCGTACCCTGGCCGAGTGGCATCACTCGCTGTTCGCTTATCATCCGCACGGCGTATATGAGTTCGATCTAGAGGGCAGGTTCAAGCGTGGGAACATTGCCCAGGAGTCGATTACTGGCTGCTCCGAAGAAGAGCTTTTGGGTCGCCACTTCAATGAGTTCGTCGCACCAGCGTATCGCGAACTGACCCAGGCCGCCTTCGATGCTGCCAAGGCCGGCGCATCTCGCCGGTACGAGACCTTGGCCACCCATATTGACGGCCACACCTGCCATTTGGAAGTCACCAATTTTCCCGTCATCGTCGAGGGCGAAATCGTTGGCGTCTACGGCATCTGCCAGGACATCACCCAGCGTAAACGCCAGGAAGCCGAGCTGCGTCTGTTGAAGCGCGGCATTGAGGCCAGCCCCAATGGGGTCGTCATGAGCGATGCCACCCAACCAGACATGCCGCTCGTCTATGCCAATGAAGCTTTCTGCGAGCTGACGGGATATGCGCAGGAAGAAGTGCTTGGTAAGAGCTGCCGTTTTTTGCAGGGCGACGAAACCCATCCCAAGGACATCGAGGCGATACGACAGGCCCTTGCCGCCCAAGCCGACGTACAGGTCACGCTGCTCAACTACCGCAAGGACGGCACCCCCTTCTGGAACCGGCTGGCCATCAGCCCGGTTTTCGATGACGGCGGACACTGTACTCACTTTATCGGCATTCAGGAGGACATAACGCGAGACCGGAGCCAGGAGGCCCGGATCGCCTACCAGGCCACTCACGACATGCTCACTGACCTGCCCAACCGGTCCGTGCTCGATGACCGCCTCGAGCAGGACTTCCGATTGAGCCAGCGGGAACAGAGCCTGCTGGCGGTCATGTATCTTGACCTTGACGGTTTCAAGGCGATCAACGATGGCTTGGGCCATGCCATGGGCAACCGAGTACTGATGTCGGTCGCCGGCCGCCTTCGTCAGTTGCTTGGCCCCAGCGATACCTTGGCCCGCCTCACCGGGGATGAGTTCGTCTTCCTGATGCCCGGCTTCAAGGATCGCGCGGAGGTGGCCGCCGCCGCCGAGCGTATACTCGCAGCGCTGGAGTGCCCCTTCGAGATAGAGGGGCGTACCTTGTATATCAGCACCAGCATCGGTATCGCCTGCAGCGATGAGGACGTTCAACAGGCACACGAGTTGGTTCAACACGCCGACCTGGCCGTGGAAGCGGCGAAGCGACAGGGACGCAATACCTGGCAGTGGTATCAGGGAGATGGTAAGCAGGCCATCAGCGAACACGCGCTGCTGCGTCATGATCTCGACACGGCGCTGCGTGAGAACCAGTTCGAGCTCTATTATCAGCCGATCGTCGATGCCGTCAGTGGCCAGATCTGCAGCGTCGAAGCCCTGGTTCGCTGGCACCACCCCAGGCATGGGATGGTGTCGCCCGGCATTTTTATTCCTATCGCCGAGCAGACCGGCCAGATCATACCCTTGGGCCGCTGGGTGCTGGAACAAGCGTGTCGAAGCCTGGCCGACCTGCACGCCAAGGGCGAACGGGTGTACCCCGTGGCGGTCAATATTTCGTCGCTGCAGTTCCGCCGCGACGGCTTTCTCGATGAAGTGCGGCGTATCCTGAAAGAGACGGGGCTGCCGCCTGAACTCCTCGAACTGGAGATGACCGAGAGCATCCTGCTGGGGGGCGCCGAGGAAGCCATCGAGATGATTCGCATCCTGGACGGGATGAACATCACGGTTGCCATTGACGATTTCGGCACCGGCTTCTCCAGCCTCAGCTACTTGCGCGACCTGCCCATTCACAAGATCAAGCTGGACCGCGCGTTCATTCGGAACATCCTTACCGACCACAGCAGTGCCGCTATAGTACAGGGCATCATCGCCATGGCCCATCACATGGGCTTGGCGGTGGTGGCCGAAGGTATCGAGGAGCGTGAGCAGCAGTTGGATCTGATTCGTCGCGATTGTGACATGCTGCAGGGTTTTTACTTCGCCAGGCCGATGCCCTGGGAGGATCTGTTGACCCTGCCCAACCCTTTACCTGAAGGCGTACGCGGAGGGAATTAACGTATAAATGGCGTCGTTAAAAAAACAGTGTTTCCCATCTCTTGGGCCTTCCCCTAGAATGCGCCGGCTTACGCCAAGCGCGTGACCCCTCAGGAGGCCTCTCGGTGGCGATCAACGTTTTCTGCAAGCGACTGGCCATGGCCGTCATCGTGCCTGTCATCCTGGTAACGGCTACCCTGTACCCGGTCTTTCGCGCCCACCTTGACGCTCGGCTCGATGGGGCCATATCCACAGCGGATGCCCTGCTGCAGGGGGGCCACAGGACGCTGCAGAAAGACATCAACGCCAGCATCAATCATCTGCTGGCAACGGCCGAGATGCCGTTGCTCAAGCGTTATCTGGATGGCGTGGGGGTGGCCCAATCCCCGCCTCTCGAGGCCGCCACACAGCTCACCAAAGCGCAAGTTCGCGCCTTGTTCGATACACTGTTGCCTCACTATGCTCGCTATGCCCAGCTGAGCTTGACCGACCTGGATGGCCGAGCGCTGCTGAGCGTCGGCCACGCCGGCTTACCGCCCGCCGGGCAAGATGCCAATGCCGTTCTTCTCCACGAGGCCAGGTTGCTTGCGCCTCGCGATGTCTATCTCTCTTCGCCAAGACGCCGCTTGCCGTATGAAAGCGGGCCGTCGGTTGGCCGTCCCGTGATGGATATCGCAACCCCCGTGTACGATACGCAGGGGCATCGTAAAGGCATTCTGCGCTTCACTCTGGATTGGCAAACACTCGCGACTCACCTTCAACAAACCATGGCACTCGATGCCGCGTCCTACCCGCTGCTGGTGGATGCACGCGGAACCTGGCTACTGGACGAGACACAAGGTCCGCTACCCTTCGGCGGCCACTTCGCGTCCCACTCGCCGGAAACCTGGAAGGCCTTGTTGCCGCGCCATCATGGCAAGACAGACCTCGACGAGCGGCTCGTGATGTTCCAGACGTACGACGCTCGCATCCACCATTACCAAAGCCAGGCCGGAATGGTGACCAGCGAGCCAGGCCTTCAACCCTGGCGGCTAGGTATCGTCTTGACCAAGCCCAGTCTCGCAACGCTTCTCCATGAAGAGAAAACCCTGCTTTTCATCCTTCTCCTGCTGTATCTCTTATCCATCGCCTTCGGTGTGTATTGGGCGATCAGCCATCATCGCCAGCACGCGCTGCGGCGACAGGCTCAGCAGCTCTCCCACGAGGCACATCAGTACGCCCTCGATGTGAGGGATCTCTACGAGAACGCGCCCTGCGGCTACCACTCACTCGACGCGGATGGCCGAGTGGTGAAGATGAACCGCACCGAGCTCGCCTGGCTGGGATACAGTGCCGAGGAGGTTATCGAAAAGCGCAATTACCGCAACTTCGTCACGCCCGAAACTCGCCAGGCCTTCGAAACGGCTTTCCAGGCTGTCCTGGGCCCTGAGCGCGAGGGCGCCGCGGAGTGCGAACTGCTCACTCGCAGCGGCGAGACGCTCCCCGTGGTCATTCAGGCTACCGCCTATATCACGCGCCATGGATATGTGAACACGCGTGCCATGGTCTTCGATCTAAGCGAACGCAAGCAGATGGAAGAGGCATTGGCTCGCCAGGCCATGACGGACCCGCTAACAGGGCTGGGCAATCGTCGCTATCTGCATGACCAAGCCGCCAGAGAGATGGCCCGAGCACGACGGAGCGGTGCCCCCCTCAGCCTGATCGCCATCGACCTGGACCATTTCAAGCGCATCAATGACGAGTATGGCCACGATGCAGGCGACCTTGTGCTGCAGGCCTTTGCCAGAACGGCCCAAGGCCTGCTGAGAGAGGGCGATGTGCTCTGCCGGATGGGTGGTGAAGAGTTCGTTGCCATGCTTCCCGATACCCCTCTGGATCAGGCCATACAAGTCGCCGAGCGACTCCGCCAGGCGCTGGAAAATGCCCCGGTAGAAGTGGGCCAGGAAGGGATCGATAAGCACCTGCTTCGCTACACCGCTTCACTCGGTGTCACATCGGTAGACATGGACGAGCCCAGCCTCAAGCCCGCCATCAAGCGAGCCGACAGTGGGCTCTATGAAGCCAAGGCGCAGGGACGCAACCGGGTGGTCTGGATGTAGGCAACAGCAGCGCTGGCAGTTGGGCGGTGAATTGGCCGACAAGCTGCGGATCGATGTCGACCGGTCCTTCAGCGACGCCAGCTTATTGAAGACATCAAGCAAAAAACAGCGTTTATCGTCTATGAAGTATTCGTCAAAGCGCGACGAGTTACGAAAGACCCAGCATCGCCCACGTATGCTCGCGCTGCTGCTTGACGGACTGGTCGAGAATCGTTAACAGCTTGTCATAATCTTCCGGCATCTGCTCATCCATGCCGGTTACCTCGAAGGCCGCTAACGTCTCGCGGGTCTCGCAAATCACTGATTCCAGTTGGCTGATGACTTGCTGATGCTCATCCTCCGTCATAGCGAAGCCCCTCTCGATCGGTCTGCCACTCGTGGGTACGCAGGTAGAGACGACGAAGGCTTTCTATGGCCACAGCCTCTTCCGCCTGCAGCTCAAGGAGCGCATCGTCTTTCTTCCCCTCCTGAAACTCGAAGAGCTCGACGGAGTAGCGGCGCATCAGATGCTTCAGGTTCATGCGGATCATGACGGTTTCGAGCTCGAATTCGATCTTCAAATTCTTGAGGCTAAGCTTCTCGGCCGGATCGTAACAACGCTCGATTCTGGAGACGAGCGTATCGCGTATGAAACGTTCGGTGGCCTTGAGCTTCGGCACCAGATCTTCCAGTAACTCTCGAACAGATAACGTAACACTAGATTCCAAATCGAACTCCCTACATCTGGCTATAATATTGTGCGGACTTTCGCTCGGCACAAGTAGAAAAAAATATTAATTCAGCTTATTAGAAATAAAAAAGCAGGGCTTTCGCCCTGCTTTTAGTACAACCTTACCAGCTAAACCATTAACCCAGCAGAGACAGCACGTTCTGCGGAATCTGGTTTGCCTGTGCCAGTACGGAAGTACCGGCCTGCTGCAGGATCTGAGCCTTGGTCATGTTAGCCACTTCGGTCGCGTAGTCGGCGTCTTCGATGCGCGAACGGGCAGCAGACAGGTTGGTCTCGTTGGTCTGAAGGTTGGTGATGGCAGACTCGAAACGGTTCTGGATAGCACCGAGGTCAGAGCGAAGTGTGTCAACTTGGCTCAGAGCACCATCCAAAGTTGCCAAAGGATCAGTGGTACGAGCTTCAGTCTGACCTTGGGCTGAGGAATCAAATGCTACTTCGAGCTCACCATCCCCTGCTGCGCCAGTAGAATCATCTGTGATTTTAAAGTCACTCTCGCTTACTGAAAAATATGTTTTAACAGTGCCGTTTGTATTTTCAACAAAATAGTTTCCCGCATCATCTTGAACAAGCGCATTTGTTCCAGCACCAGCAGTATTACTATCAGTAAGGGTAAGGGTGCTTATTGCGACATCATTACTATCCGTGAAGTCACCAGCAACCTTTGCAGTAACATTATCTACATACCCATTCACATTGAATGTATCCATGCTCAGGGTATCTGAATTAATCTCTTCAAGCTCAATATCGATGGATTCACCATCATTGGCACCGACCTGAATTGAAATATCTTGATCCTTTGAGAGGACCTTCACGCCGTTGAAGCTGGTCTCATCAGAAATGCGATTGATCTCATTAACCCGTTGCTCAATTTCTGCTTGAATCGAATTAAGGTCATCGCCGGAGTTGGTGCCGTTCTGAGCCTGAACAGTCAGTTCACGAATACGCTGCAGGTTATCGTTTACCTGATTAAGGGCGCCTTCAGCAGTTTGAGCCGCTGAGATACCGTCGTTGGCGTTGCGCTGCGCCTGAGACAGACCAGTGATCTGGCTGCTCATGCGGTTGGCGATGGCCTGACCCGCCGCATCATCCTTGGCGCTGTTGATACGCAGGCCGGAGGAGAGGCGCTCCATGGAGGTCTGCAGGGCATTCTGTGACTTGGACAGGTTGGCCTGGCCAATCATGGAAGTGATGTTGGTATTGATCACTGACATGGAATCATTCCTTCTTTTCGTTGAGGGCTCCATTGGCGGGCCCACTGAACCTTGTTTAACTGGCCCAGCATCTCGGGCCTACCTCAACGGCGCCGTTGGCCGTTACCCTAATTAACGGCACCTGCCGGCAAGACTTTAGGGCGTGGTGAAATTTTTTTCGTTTGGCGTTGATAGTTTTTGCTGTTACCCGACCCTAGCGCTCCAAGCCCAGCTTGCAGCCCTGCGATTACCGCATAC
Organism: Halomonas sp. MCCC 1A13316; assembly: GCF_014931605.1. NCBI lineage: Bacteria > Pseudomonadati > Pseudomonadota > Gammaproteobacteria > Oceanospirillales > Halomonadaceae > Billgrantia > Billgrantia diversa. Next base: position 2,665,373 of record NZ_CP053382.1, read on the forward strand.
ACAAAGTCAGCACGAGACAACGCAGCGTGCAACCAACAACGCGAAAGCGCCGCCAGGCGGGGCCTGGCGGCGCTTTTCCTCTGATACAAACGAGCGATCACTCCCGTCCGAGCTGGGCGTTCATCATGTCGAACTGCTGGAACAGGTAGTCACTGGTCTGGTTCATCTGGGCGATCATGGTATCCAGCTGAGAGAACTGCTGGCGATAGCGCTCGATGGTTCGCTCAACGCTCGCTTCCATGCGTGTAAAGCGCTCGTTCAGGCTCTCGACACGGCTCTCGGCACCCTCGATGGCATTGCCGAGCATGCCGTTGTCGTCGAGGATCTGCTTCAGGGTGCCACTGAACTGACCGGCCATGCCGGCCTCTTCGCTATCACCGGCAAAGAAGGCTGACACTGCCGCAGGAGAATCCGTAATGGCGGCATCCAGGGCCGCTTCGTCGACTTCCAGCTTTCCCTCCTTGTTGAGAGAAACACCCAGATCCGAGAGCAAGGAAAAGTCACCGCCTGGTACGCTGCTGGTGAGGTCCTGCACCATACGCGACTCCAGGGTGCGTACGGTCCGATCGCCAATAAGCTCGCCAGACGAGGTGCCGTCGACTCCAGGCTTGATCATCCGGCCAATGGTGGACTGCAGCTCGTTGTAGGCGGACACCCACTTGTTGACCGCGTCCTTGACCGAACCGTCATCACGCGACACGGTGAGGCTCAAGGTGTTGCCCTCGGCCTCCGGCGTAAGCGACAAGGTTACACCCTGGATGGCCTCCTCCACGGTATTGGTGGCACTGGTGATGGCGATGCCATTGATCGTAAGGCTGGCATCTTTGCCTGTACGGGCCGTCGCGGCATCTTCCCCTAGCGTGACACCGGCCGACAGCCCCGTGAAAGTCATTCCGGTAATACCCGCATCAGCCCCCGTCTCTCTCGAAGAGAGCACGAGACGATAGCCAGTCCCATCGTTGATGATGGAAGCATCGACGCCGGCAGCCTCATCGGCATTAATGGCGTCGCGCATGCCTTCCAGCGTGCTGCCGGCCTCCAGAGCCACCGTATGGGTAGTGCCATCTCCGAAAGCAAGGTCCAGGGTGGAACCGGCATCGGTGAGACTGGTCTCCAAGCTATCCACACGAGTCGTTGCCAGCGTGCCGGCAGTAGCAATGCTGGTTACCGCAACGTCGTAACGGCCTGGGCTCGCCGCATCACTGGCTGAAGCCGACATGCCATCGCCCTGCACGCTGGCCGAGAGCTTCTGATAAAGCGTTGAATCATTGAGCGCTTGCGCCGCGCCCTGAAGCTTGTCGACACCGGCCTTGAGCCGACCGAAGGCGGATATCTTCGCCTCTTGTTGTGCCTTTTGCTGTGCGATGGGCTGCAGTTTCTGCCGCTCGGCACTGCGCAGCTGATCGAGCAGGCCGTTCAGGTCGAGGCCGGAGCCAATGCCGAGTGAAGAGATCGATGCCATGTTATTCGCTTCCCTGGGTTGGCAGAGATTAGTGATTAGAACCGCTATCGGCCGCAGCGCAAGGAACTTTAGCGCTTCAAAAATTTTTTTCCATACGCAGCAGGCCGCTTCCCTGCGGCCAGTTCAGCTTGCGTCACACTCAGGCTTGGGCCAACCGGCGCTCGCTGAGCTTGAACCCACCTACGGCTTCGGCTAGACGGTCGGCCTGATCCTTGAGCTGTTCGGCCGCCACCGTCGATTCTTCCACCAGAGCGGCGTTCTGCTGGGTCATGCGGTCGAGTTCGGCAACCGCCACATTGACCTGACCAATACCGTCGCTCTGCTCACTTGCCGCCACGCTGATCTCGCCCAGAACCTTGGCCACTCGATTCACGCCCGCCACCAGTTCTTCCATTGTCGCGCCTGCGCGACGAACCAATTCGGTACCCGCGGCCACCTTCTGGCCGGATGCATCGATCAAGCTACGAATCTCACGCGACGCTTCGGCACTGCGCGTCGCCAGCTGGCGTACCTCGCCTGCCACAACGGCGAAGCCCCGGCCTTGTTCCCCGGCACGCGCTGCTTCGACCGAGGCGTTGAGCGCCAGCAGGTTGGTCTGGAAGGCAATGCCATCCATTACCTTGACGATGTTACCGATGCGCTCCGAAGAGGCCGTGATCTCCTCCATGGTGTTCACGACCTGCCCCACCACTTGGCCGCCGCGGGTCGCCACATCGGAAGCCGACTGAGAAAGCTCGCTGGCATGACGCGACGAATCCGCGGTGTGCTCGACGGTGCTGGTGATCTCTTCGATCGAGGCCGAACTCTGCTGCAGGCTCGAGGCGGCATTCTCGGTACGCCGGGAGAGATCCTGGCCGCCGGTCGCGATTTCGCTCGCCGCTACGGTCACCGACTCACTGGCATCACGAATGGTGAGCATGACATTCTCGATACGCGATACGAACTGGTTAAAGGCGCCTGCGATTTGCGCCACCTCATCGCGACCGTTCTCGGGCAGGCGTCGGGTAAGGTCGCCTTCACCACTGGCGATGTCGGTCATGGCATCGCGTACTGCCTGCAACCGGCGGAACATCAGTTTGAGCAGTGTTCCCAGCACCAGGGCCGCCCCCAGCACCACCAGTACCAGGGTCACCAGCGATGTTCCCAGTACGGTGCGCAGTCCGGCCCTGGCTTCGCGTTCGTCCAGCGCTACGACTAGCTGCCAGTCGGTACCCTGGATGGGCACGCTACGCAGCAGCTTGTTGCGCCCCTCCAAGGCGAGGTGCACTGGCTGTTCAACGCCGATCGGGGAAGAAAAGTAGCCGGCATCGAAGGTCTCGGACAGACGCGAAGCCGGTTCCAGCGTCATCTCGGGATCGGGATGCGCCACTAACGTACCATCGGCAGTAACCAGAAAGGCGAAGCTTTCCGGTGTTGGTGCAATGGCACCCACATTGGCCACGATGGTATCGATGGCGATGTCCCCACCGCCAACCGCAACCAGCTGATCATCGACATGGAAGGGCGTGGCGATGGTGACGATCAAACCGCCGGTACTGGCATCCACGTAGGGCTGCGTAACGATGGTGTCACCGGCCTCTACGGCCTGGAGGTACCACGGGCGCTGGCGCGGATCATAGTCTGCCGGCGGATTCCAACCGTCGGAGAAAATCCCACTGCCATCCGCCGGGTCGGCCAGATACACCGAAATGAAGCCACCGGCAGCGGCCCCCTGTTGCAGCGCTGCCATCGGATCATCATTTCGAGCGACTGGTGCCAATGCTTCCAGCATGTCAGCGCGGGCCTCGATCCACTCGCTGATGGCAAGTCCATTGCCCTGGGCTTCGGCCGCCAGGTTGCGCGCGATCTGCTGGTCGTTATGACGTTGAAGGGTGAAGTAGTTAATGGCGGCGTTGAGTAGCAGCGACACGGCAATGACGGCAGCCGTGGCCAACAGCAAGCGCAGTCGCAAAGAGGTGAGCATGATAGGGGTCTCGCTTGTAACGGGATGCGGAGCCGGACGCCTCCTTGCACCGGGGTTACCCGCATATCGGCCGCGAGAGAATAGACTTTAGGTGGATTTCAGCGCGCGTGAATAATAACTTCCACTCGGCGATTCTGAGCCCGCCCCTCCCTCGTGTCGTTGCTGGCCAGGGGGCGTGTATCGGCGAGGCCCACTGCGCGAAGACGCTCTGAGTCGACACCCGCCCGCTCAAGGGCGTGAACGATGGCGATAGCCCTGGCACTGGAGAGCACCCAATTGGAGGGGAATTCTTCGGTCTGAATCGAACGACTGTCGGTATGCCCCTCCACAGCGACTTCTCCATCGTGGCGCTGGATCACTTCCATCAGGCTCTGAACGAGCGCCTCACCGTCGTCGGTCAACTCGGCCGTCGCGGTGGGAAACAGCATCCGATCCTCCACGCGCAGCTTGATACCCTCGGCCACCCGCGAAACCTCAACTCCCTCGAGGTCTGCCAGGTATGGGGCATCGTCCAAACGCTCGCTCAGCACGGCTTGCAGCTCCTCGGTCGCCGCTATGGCTTGCGGGTCGATTACCCCAACGCCGTTCGGCGGGCGATCGGTCAGCACCAGCGCAAATTCGGCAGCGGAAACCGGCAGTGGGCCGTTGGCCACCAACACCGGTTGCGGAGACGCCGGTGGCGACAATACAGGCAGAGGCGACTCACGTTTCGCCAACAGGGCCAGCGGCGTGGGCGGAGCCGTAAAGGCAACCCGTTCGCTCGGCGCCGGGTGCGGTAGCCCTGCCACGCCCAGCGCAGCTGCAATAGCAGATTGGCTCAGCTGGCCGCGAGCCGGACGAGGCACGGCCGGCACAGGCAACGCCTTTGCCATCTCACTGGGCAACGGAATGGCAAAGGGAACGTGCGTGGCGAGTGGCGCTGCCTCCTCGTCAGGCTGCCCGAAGCTGGAAAGCGTAAAGATGAGCACCATCAGCGCCACCAGAAGGGTCATGATGTCCAGGTAGCCGATCATCCAGGTGCTGTCCTGATCGTGATCGTAGTGGGTCGGCATCAGTGATTCGTGGCGCATGGGCCCACGATGATCACCGCTGCTTGAGTGCAGGGTACTCATCGAAACGGTTGTTAACCTGGAGGCATGAAAGGGAGACGCGAAAAGATGCCTAGACTAACGGGTCTCGATGACGGGTGAAACCATGAAAAGCGCCCGCCGAAGCCGGTTTCTCGATACCGCCTGAAACTGTCAGGCGTCTTGAGGCGTCACGCCATTGCGGGTGGCCAGATAGCGTTTGGCGAAGAGGTCGGCCGGCAGCGGTTGGCCGGTGAGATACCCCTGGATCAGTTCGACGCCATGCCGAGCCAGGGCTTCACGCTGCGACTCGGTCTCGACCCCGACGGCAGCCAGGCGCAGCTCCATTTCTCGAGCCAGCCCCGCCACCGCGGCCACGATGGCCGCACTGCCCCGCTGTCCGCTATCCAGGCGCTGCACGAAACGGCGGTCGATCTTGACCATGCTGATCGGCAGCTCCTGGAGATAACCGAACGAGGCATAGCCGGTGCCGAAATCATTGATGGCGACCTCGCCACCCAGGCGCCGCAAGCGCTTGAGCACGATGGCCGCCTGGTGGGGTTTTTCCATCAGCGTGCGCTCGGCGATCTCGAAACCCAGCAGGCCCGGCTGCAGCTTGTGTACGTTGAGTTTGGTGGCCACGCGCACGGGCAGGTCGTGCTGCCAGAACTGGCTTGCCGACAGGTTGATGCTGATGGGGACCGGCCCGGCCCCCAAGGTGCTCCAGGCGGCCAGCTGCGTGCAGATCTGCTCGAGAATGTACTCATCCAGCTGCGGCAATAGCCCCGCACGCTCGGCCAAGGTGACGACACTGGCCGGCGGCACGCTGCCCAACAGGGGGTGGTGCCAACGCAGCAGCGCCTCGGCGCCCTGCAGCCGGCCTCCTTCACGCTGGAAAACGGGTTGGTAGTGCAGTTGCAAGCCCTCTCCCGTGGCAAACGCCTCGCGCAGGGCCGTTTCGAGCGCGCGCTGGCGATCGTCCTGCAGATTCATCTCGTTGCGGTAGAGGCGGTAGCCGTTGCGGCCTTCCTGCTTGGCCCGATACATGGCGACATCGGCGTTATGTACCAACGATTCCGCCGTCGAAGCATCATCAGGGTAGAGGCTGATACCCAGGCTGCAACCGAGGCGAAACTCCTGGCCTTCGATCACGCAAGGCTCGCGGACGGCTTCCACCAGACGTCGGGCTACTCGGGCCACTTCGTCCACCTCTTCGAGGTCGGGAAGCAGCACGAGGAATTCATCGCCCCCGAGACGGGCAAGGGTGTCATCCTCTCGCAGGCGTAGCTGCAGCCTCTCGGCCATCATGACCAGCAGCTCGTCACCGAAGGCGTGGCCCAGCGCATCGTTGACCTCCTTGAAATGATCAAGATCGACAAAGATGACGGCCAGCCGGCTCTGGTTGCGATGGGCGTGGCGTATCGCCAGCTCCAGTCGGTCCTCCAGCAGGCGACGGTTGGGCAGCCCGGTAAGGGCATCGTAGTAGGCCAGCCTGCGAATACGCTCTTCATTGTCACGCAGGTGTGTGATGTCGCTGAACAGCGAAGCGTAATGCGTAGCTACCCCACTATCGTCGGTGATCGCCGTGATCGTCAGCATTTCCAGATAGAGCTCGCCGCTCTTGCGCCGATTCCAGATTTCGCCGCGCCAGTAACCACTGCGCTGCAGGGCGTCCCACATCTGACGGTAGAAGGCAGCGTCGTGGCGCCCCGACGACAGTATTGCGGGCGTTTTTCCGATCACCTCCTCTGCGGTGTAACCGGTCATATGGGTGAATGCACGATTGGCGAATTCGATGCGATTAGCGGTATCGGTGATGATGATTCCTTCCAGCGAGGAATCGATCACCCGCTCGGCCAGTTGCCGGTTTTCCCGCGACTGGGCAAGCGCACGGTCGCGCTGCTCCAGGGCGTTACGCAGGTCCTGCATGTAGAGGTGCTCGGCGCCAGCCAGCATGTCGCGAAAGCCCAGCAGCCCTACCACTTCATCGGCCTCATCCAGCACGGCCAGGTGGCGTACGCGATGATTCATCAGCAGATCCCGCGCGGCTATCAGGGTATCGTTCTGGTGCACCGTCAGCAGGGGTCGACTGGCAAGCGATTCGATTGGCGTATTCCCCGGATGGCGCGCCACGAACCGCACCAGGTCACGCTCGGTGAGAATGCCCAGCTCGCCATCCTCGCACTTGACCACAACGGCATCGCACTCGGAGAGCCGCATCGAACGCGCCGCCTGGGCCAAGCGCAGCTCGCCTTCCAGCACCAGCGCGCGCTGACGCATGGCGGCCTGAACCTCGCGCAGCCTCAGGTAGGGCTCGAGCCCCTGGTTCAGGGCAACATCGGTTTGCGAAAGGATTCCCAGCGGGGCGCCAGCGTCATCCACCACAAGGAAATGCCGGCGCCGCTCGGCATTGAAGCGCAGCGCGGCTTCGCTGACCGGCGTGCCTGAGGGCAGGCTCACCACCGGCTGGCTCATGAACTCCGATATGGGCTGACGTACGGCATCGGGGTCGGCGAAATTGACTGCAAGCGCGTCATGTTCCGTCCAGATACCCAGGGGCTGGCCCGATTTAACCACGACGATCGAGCTGCATTGGCGTGCCGCCATTCGCTCGGCTGCCATCCACAGCGGTGTCTCGAACTCACAAGTCAGCAACCCGGACTGCATGATGCGTTCGATAGTTAGCTCTTGGCTCATGGCGCCTCGCTGGCTGGAAACTGCTGCTTGAGTCAACGTCTACAGCGAACCCAAGTGCAACCTGCACGCTTCCCTGTCTGCTCAAGATCCCTGCTTGTCTGGATGCAACATTAAAAATGTAGCCAATCCGTAACTGCATTTTATCCACTTGGCATAACTTTGCATCAACGAACGGAAAAAATGTCCAACGGTACGCTCAAGGGCGCAAAAAATTGCATCAAACATTAAAGTTATTCGCGGCTGTGCCGATAGGTTTTGCGGGAGAGGCTGTCTACTAGGCGGCCTTGGGGAGGATGCTGAAGGACTGCTTCAGCAAAGGCATATATAAGGAAAATACGAAATGTCTTCGCCACTAACCGATGCCACCAATGCCTTGAACACGTCGGCACTTCACGAGCTGACACCACGCCAGCGCAAGGAAACCGTGCTCGCCACGCTACCTTCGGCCGGAACCGCCTTGGCCCAGGCCAAGAGCCACGGCCAATCGCCCAGCTCTGCCGACCTGGTCGAGCCGATTCAACGCATCAATGAAGTACTTCGCCAGTACGGCGTGGAATTCGAACTCAACGACACGTCACGGGTGATTACCCGCATCGTGGATCGTGAAACGGGTGACGTACTGCGCCAAATTCCTTCGGAGGAAGTACTGGCCATCGCCGAGCGGCTGGAAGAGTTGCAGGGGCGGTTGATCAACCTGAAGGTGTGAGTATCACACCTGCATGTTCATGACGTCCTTATAGGCCGTCACCAGGCGATTACGAACCTGCAGCCCCATCTGGAAGGCGACGCTGGCTTTTTGCATGTCGACCATGACGTCGTTGAGCTCGACATTGGGATCGCCGGCCTGAAACGCCATGGTCTTGGCGGCGGATGCCTGCTGCAGGCTGTTGATGCGCTGTATCGAAGCCTGTAGCTCGCCGGCAAAGCCGCCCTGCCCCACCTGAGTGGAAACCTGCTGCCCCTTGCCAACCTGACCGCCGGCTTGGGTCGCCAGGCTCTGCATCTGTGCCAGCGCCGACTGGATGGCCGGTGAACTCATGATCCATGCCCTCTTGCAGAATGATAGTTTGCCGCTGCCATAACCAACCGGCCCCTGGCGAATGTAGAGCAAGGCTAACAGCTTACGAAGATTTACCAAACTGCCAAATGGCAGGTAAAAAAGGGGCTTTTCCCGCCTTTGGACTGGAAGACGGCTCGCATAATAGCTCCCATCACAGTTGCGCCCCTTGCGGGCAGCCAGAACGCGGTGAACGGATGCAGTCGATGCCATCTTCCAGCAACATTTTGCAAGCAGCCGATGGCGCTCTCCTACGGGGGGGCGCATGAGCAACGGTGCCACGACGCAGGAGCGTCAGAACGCCTCGGGTAGCGCGTCTTCCACTGCGCTGCTGGAGCGACTCCAGCAGCAGCTTCGCGGAAACCCGCTGTTTGCCGTTCTGATCGGTGGAGCCGCCATGATCGCAATCGTGGTGGCTCTGCTGATGTGGGCGCGCGAGCCCGAGTATCGTGTCCTTTACAGCAACCTCACCGAGGCCGATGGCGGCCGCATCATCGGCGAACTGGACACTCGCGGCGTTCCCTATCGCTTCAGCGAGGGTGGAACAGCGCTGCTGGTGCCGGGAGATTCCGTTCACAGCTTGCGCCTGCAACTGGCCGAACAAGGTTTGCCGCGCGGTGGCAACGTCGGCTTCGAACTGATGGACAATCAAGCCTTCGGTGTCAGCCAGTTCGCTGAGCAGGTCAACTTTCAGCGCGGCCTCGAGGGCGAGCTGACGCGCTCTATCGAATCCCTCGGGCCGGTTTCCCGCGCCCGCGTTCACCTGGCCATGGCCCGCGATTCGGTATTCGTACGCGACCGCGAGCCAGCCAAGGCCTCGGTCATCGTCACCCTGGAACCCGGTCGGGTCATCGGCGATGGCCAGGTCAATGCCATCATTCACATGGTTTCGAGCAGCGTACCGGACCTCGCCGCCGAAAACATTACCGTGGTCGATCATGGCGGTCGCATGCTGTCGATGCCGAACAGCCAGGGTCGTGGTCTCGACGCGACTCAGCTCGACTATATCGCCGAGGTCGAGCGCTCCTTCCAGCAACGCATCGAGAACATTCTCTCGCCGATACTTGGCCGCGAGAGCATCAGCGCCCAGGTAGCCGCCCAGATCGACTTCTCACGTCGCGAAGAAACCAGCGAGCGCTATGGCCCCAACCAGCCGCCCAACGAAGCCGCAGTGCGCAGCCGCCAGTCCAGCCTTTCCTATAACGGTGGCGACGGTGTGGCAATGGGCATACCCGGTGCGCTGAGCAACACCCCTCCGGGAGTCGCACCCTCACCCATCGAAAATCTGCCCACCGATGAAGAAGGAGAGCTCACCGAGGAAGCCCAGCAGAGCCTACAGGCGCTGAACAACCTGAACCAGGACGACGTCGTCAACTACGAGGTCGACCGCAACGTTCAGCACATTCAGCACCGCCAAGGGCAGGTGACTCGCCTGAGCGCCGCAGTGGTAGTGGATTACCGTGAAGAGCGCAACGAAGAAGGCGAATGGGAGCGCGTTCCGCTCAGCGAGGTCGAGATCGCTCAGATCGAAAGCCTGGTGCGTCAGGCCATCGGCTTCTCCCAGGCACGTGGAGACGCCATTGAAGTCGTCAACAGCCCGTTCACTCGTGACGTTGAGGAGTTCGAGGAACTCGAGTGGTGGCAGTCGCCCCAGGTGCATGCACTGGCGCTCACCATCGGGCGTTACCTGCTGGTGGCACTGGGTATCCTGCTGGGCTACTTGCTGATCCTGCGTCCGCTGATCAAGCGTCATACCGAGCGGCCCATGCTGGCCACGACCCCCGGTACCGGTCTGCAGGTTCGTGTGGGCGACGACACGGAGGCAAGCGAAGGCGAGCTGGAAGCGGCAGGCGAAGAAGACGACGCACTGCGCCCCTACCAGAAGCCGAAGCGCAAGCGCCGCTCCTCGGCTTATGAAGACCACTTGGCCGAGCTGCGTGAGCTCGCCCAGGAGGATCCACGCATGATCGCCATGATCGTACGCAGCTGGATGAATAAAGAATGAGCAGTGCCAAGACCATGAGCGGCGTACGCCGCAGCGCCATCCTGATGCTGGCCCTCGACGAGGATAGTGCCGCAGAGGTGTTCAAGTTCCTCGCGCCCAAGGAGATCCAGCAGCTCAGTATGGAGATGGCGGAGATGGACCAGGTCTCCCACGAGGATATGCAGCAGGTCATGCTGGAGTTCCATCGTGAAACCGAAGAGTTCATCGCGCTGAACCTCAACTCCAGCGATCACATCCGTTCGGTGTTGACCAAGGCCCTGGGCAGCGAACGTGCCACCAGCCTGATCGAGGACATACTGGAGTCCACCGGGAGCAGCAGCGGCATCGATTCGCTGAACCTTATGGAAGCTTCTATGGTGGCCGAGCTGATCCGCGACGAGCATCCGCAGATCATCGCCACCATCCTGGTCCATCTGGAGCGGCATCAGGCCGCCGACGTGCTGGAGCAATTCGACGACAAGCTGCGCAACGACGTGGTTCTGCGTATCGCCACTTTCAGTGGCGTTCAGCCGGCCGCCCTGCAGGAGCTCACCGAGGTGCTGACCGGCATGCTCGACGGCCAGAACCTCAAGCGCAGCAAGATGGGCGGCGTGAGGACTGCGGCCGAGATTCTCAACCTGATGAACTCCTCCCTGGAAGAGACCGCCATCGAAACGGTACGTGCCCACAGCGAGGACCTGGCCCAGAAGATCATCGACGAGATGTTCCTGTTCGAGAACCTCATGGACCTGGACGACCGCAGCATCCAGTTGGTGCTCAAGGAGATCGACACCAACTCATTGGTGGTGGCGCTCAAGGGCGCCCCCGAAGGGCTCATGGAGAAGTTCCTGCGCAATATGTCGCGGCGTGCCGCCGACCTGTTGCGCGAGGACATGGAAGCCCGCGGGCCGATTCGCGTCTCCCAGGTCGAAGCCGAGCAGAAATCCGTCCTTCAGGTGGTACGCCGCCTGGCGGATTCCGGCGAGATCGTGCTGAGCGGCGGAGACGACACCTATGTCTGAGCGGGCGCCCTCCTCTTCCGAACGCCATGCGCCCTGGCAGCGCTGGCGTATGGGCGAGCTGCACGCCGAGAGTTCGGACGACAGGAGTCCTGCACAGGAGCTCGACCCCGCCGAGCAGGCCAGGCGCCGTGCCGCTTTTCAGCGCCAGGCGGAGCTGAAAGCACTGCGCGAAAAGGTCATTCAGGAAGCCCGCGAAGAGGGCTACCAGGCCGGCTTCGAGGCGGGGCGCAGCGAAGGTCTTACCCAGGGCCTGAGAGAAGGCCGTGATGAGGCCCAGAGCGAACTCAAGCAACGCATTCATGAGGTCGTGACGCCGCTCAAGCCGCTTGCCGAGCAGTTCACGGATGCGCTCGAACTGCTCGACGAAGAGATCGCCAACGACCTGGTCGAGCTGGCCATGGCAACGGGTCATCAGTTGGCCGGCGAGGCGCTCAAGGCACGTCCCAAGCAGATTTTGGAACTGATCAAGGCGTTACTTCATACCGATCCACCGATGATCGGGCAACAGCGCCTGTGGCTGAATCCCCAGGACCACAAGCTGGTCGAGGAACACCTGGGCAGCGAGCTGGCCGCGGCAGGCTGGAAGCTGCAGCCAGACGCCCAGCTGACCCGTGGAGGATGCCGGGTAACGAGCGCCAACGGTGAGCTGGACGCCACCTGGGAGAGCCGTTGGGAGGCCGTCAAATCACAGGTCAGGCGGCGACGTACGGCGACTCCCCCCGGCAATAACGAAGAATAGAGGCAGGACATGAGCGAAACAGCGGCATCGACCAACACGCACCAGGCACGCTGGCAGCATACGCTGCGGCATGTCCGTGCGCGTGTGGAAACGGTGCCCGGCTTTCGCGCCAGTGGTCGGGTGCTCCGCGCGACCGGTATGGTGATCGAGGCCGTCGGCCTGCGCGTGGCACTGGGCAATGCCTGCCGCATCGAACTGCTCTCGTCCGGCAGCAGCGAGCCGCCCCGTTTCGCCGAGGCCGAGGTGGTCGGTTTCAACGGCGAACGCCTTCTTCTGATGCCACTCACGGAGATCGCCGGCCTGATGCCCGGTGCTCGCGTCTTCCCGCTGGGCGATGGCCCGGATCACGCCGCCCGTCGCTTCCCTCTCGGCGAATCGTTGCTCGGCCGCGTAGTGGATGGCAACGGCGACCCGTTGGATGGCCTCGGCCCCCTGGACGATGCGCCACGCTCCCCACTCGCCACCCCGCCGCTCAACCCGCTGAAGCGGGCGCCGATCAACGAGCAGATCGACGTCGGCATTCGCGCCATCAATGCCCTGCTCAGCGTCGGTCGCGGGCAGCGCATGGGGCTGTTCGCCGGCTCCGGTGTCGGTAAATCGGTACTGCTCGGCATGATGGCCCGCTATACCGGGGCCGACGTCATCGTGGTGGGCCTGATCGGTGAACGGGGCCGCGAGGTGCAGGACTTCATCGACAACATTCTCGGCCCTGAGGGGCGCCGCCGCGCAGTGGTGGTAGCGGCCCCCGCCGACACCTCTCCGCTGCAGCGCCTGCAGGGCGCCGCCTATGCCACGCGCTTGGCGGAAGGCTATCGCGACCAGGGCAAGAACGTCTTGTTGATTATGGATTCGCTGACCCGCTACGCCATGGCCCAGCGCGAGATCGCCCTGGCCATCGGCGAGCCTCCTGCGACCAAGGGCTATCCACCCTCGGTGTTCGCCAAGATTCCCAGCTTGGTGGAGCGTGCCGGCAATGCCGAACGCGGCCGCGGCTCGATCACCGCCTTCTATACCGTACTCACCGAAGGCGATGACCAGCAGGACCCCATCGCCGACTCGGCACGCGCCATTCTCGATGGCCACATCGTGCTGTCACGGACTCTGGCCGAAGCCGGCCACTACCCGGCCATCGATATAGAAGCCTCGATAAGCCGCGTGATGACCCACATCATCGACGACCAACAATTGACCATGACCCAGGCGTTCAAGCGGCTCTTCTCTCGCTATCAGCGCAACCGCGACCTGATCAGCGTAGGCGCATACAGCCCGGGTCACGATCCCCAGCTGGACGAAGCCGTCCAGCGTTACCCGCAGCTGGAGCACTTCCTCCAGCAGGGCATGAATGAAAATGCCTCGATCGAGGCTTCTCGACAGGTTCTGGCTGAAACCCTAGGAGTCAGACAATGAGTGCATCGTCTCAACTCGCCATGCTGAGCGATCTGGCCCGCGATGCCCGCGATCAGGCGGGTCAACTGCTGGCTGGTGAACGTCAGAACGAGCGCCAGGTGGCCTCCCAACTGGAGTCGCTCAATCGCTATCGGCTCGAGTATGCCGAACGCCTGCAGCAGGCCATGCGTGAAGGCATCGATCCGGCCAGCATGCATAACTATCAACAGTTCCTGGCTTCGCTGGATACCGCTCTGCAGCGGGCCAGGCAAGCACTCGATGCCCAGCAGCAACGGGTCCAGCAGAGCCAGCAGCAGTGGCAGCAGGAACAGAAGCGGCTCTCGGCCTACGATACGCTGGTATCGCGCCGGGATGTCGAGCGGCAGCGTCAAGAGGAGCGCCGCGAACAGCGTATCAATGACGAGATGTCAGCCGGACGGCTCTTGCGCCTGCGTGCCGGATACACATCGTGATTCGGCAAAGGAGATAACCATGAATATTCAGATGATCCTGTCCGCTCTGCCGACGCCACTCTCCGGCAAACCGGAATCCGGCGCTGGCCATGGCCAATTCGCCCTGGCGCTCAACCAAGCCGCCCAGAGCGCGCCCGGTCAGGCCGGCAGCGTCACGTTCCCGGCCGCCTTGAACGCCACTTCGGTCGAAGGCCTGCCGCCACCGACCATGGCGGCACAGCAGGCACTGCTTCAGGCACTGAATGCCCACGCCGGTCAACGGCTCGATGGCGAGACCGACGTTGCCTTGCCCGATGCCGAGCTGAACGAGATCATGGCAAGACTCGCGCTGATCGATGGCAGCCATCAGCAGCCCGCAGTAACCAACGTGCAACCGCAACCCAGCTTGGAACTGGCATTGCCCGCTGGTGAAATTCCGCTAGAGCTCACCGAGCACCCCCACGCCGCCGCCCTGGTGGCGACAGTCGTAGCCTCGGAGACTCAGCGCCCTAGCGCTCCCCCCCTGGGGATAAATGCCCTGGCAGAGCGACCCGCGCGCCCTGACATGCCCGCCGTGCCCACCACGGCCGCGCCCGACAAACCGCTGGCGGCTCAGTTGACGGCATCCGCTACCGCCTCTGTCCAGGAAATCGATAGTGACGCAAGCACTCCGGCGCGTCCCGCCGACTTCACGAGTGCCCTGGCCAAAGTCTCCACGCCCCAGCCTGGCGGTGGCGAACTGCGTGCGGTAGCAGCCGACGCAGCACGCGGCGGCTTCGTGCCGGAATCCGCACCGATGGCACAATCCTCTGCCAGTACGGCAACACCGGCCAGCGCAACCGCTCAGCCCTCCCTGCTCACCCACACCAGCCTTGCCGCACCGGTACAGAGCCCGGCCTGGCCCGGCCAACTGGGCCAGCAGCTGGTTCAGTTCGCCCGTCAAGGCGGTGAACAACAGGTCGAGATTCGCTTGAACCCAGCCGAGCTTGGGCCGCTTGCCGTGAGCCTGAAAATGACTGAACAGGGTGCCCAGGCCCAGTTCCTGTCTGCCCATGCCCAGGTACGCCAAGTGCTGGAGCAGGCCATCCCACAGCTTCGCGAGGCGCTGGCCGAGCAGGGTATCAGCCTGGGCGAAACCTCGGTGGGCGAACAGCGTCGGCAGGATGCCCAGGCATTCGCCGGCCGTGACGGCCAGCGTGGCCAGGGTGCACAGGTCGCTGACGATCCGGCCCTGTTGGGTGATGATGTGCTCGCAGCGCCTTCCGCTACCACGCTCTCGCTGGACGGTCGCGTGAACCTTTACGCCTGAGACAAAAAGGCAAGATAAGCCCTTTCGCGCGGCCTGTTCCTGTCATCAGGAGCCGCGCGCCTCCGGCATACTCTCTCCAACTGCTAGACCAACATAGACAAAGGCAAGGCAATGGCGAAATCGACGGGTGGCTCCTCCAAGCTCCTGTGGTTGATGATACTGCTGGTACTGCTCTCCACGGCAGCAGCCGGGGCGGCCATCTACATGGTCCTGAACGACCGCAGCGGCAATGGAGAAGAAGCCATACAGACGCAACAGCTGGAGCGCCAGGCACCGATCTTCATCAAGATCGAACCCTTCACGGTCAATCTCGCTGACGACAATTTCGGTTCGCGTCTGCTGTATACCGGCATTTCGCTGAAGGTCGGCAATGAAGAAACTCGCGAAATCCTGGATGAGCACATGCCACAGGTGCGCAGCCGGCTATTGATGCTGTTCTCCGGCAAGCAGGCAAGCGAACTGACTACGCCGAGTGGCAAGCGCCGCCTGAGCGAGGAAGTCATTGCCATGCTCTCAGAGCCACTGACCGAGCCCCAGCCGTCCCTTGAAATTCAGGACGTGCTGTTCACCGAGTTCATCGTGCAATAACGGGTGCCCTGGCCACCATGTCCCAAGACGATCTGCTGTCACAGGATGAGATCGACGCCCTGCTCAAGGGCGTCAGCGGCGACGACGAGCCGGTTGCGCGCAGCGACGGCGACTCCCGCGTACGCCCTTATGACCCGGCGACACAGCACCGCGTCATTCGCGAGCGTCTGCAGGCGCTGGATATCATCAACGAACGTTTCGCGCGGCATTTCCGCATGGGGCTGTTCAACCTGCTGCGCCGTAGTGCCGACATAACCGTCGACTCGGTACGCTACCTGAGCTACAGCGAGTTTTCGCGCAACGTGCCGGTGCCGACCAATATCAATATCATCGGCATGAAGCCGCTGCGCGGGTCGGCGCTGATCGTGTTCCCGCCCAACCTTGTCTTCATGGTGGTGGATAACCTGTTCGGTGGCGACGGACGCTTCCTGACCAAATCGGAAGGCCGCGAATTCACCAATACCGAGCAGCGCATCATCCAGCGTCTGCTGCAGTTGGCCATCGATGCCTACGAAGAGTCGTGGAAGTCGGTCTATCCGCTGCAGATCAGTTACTTGCGCTCGGAGATGCAGTCGAAGTTCGCCAACATCACCAACTCGCCCAACGAGATCGTGGTGAATACGAACTTCAATATCGAGGTCGGCAATCTCTCCAGCAGCTTTCAGATCTGCATTCCGTATTTGATGGTAGAACCCCTGCGCGACCTGCTGGCCAACCCGCTCAACGATGGCCATCACGATCAGGATGGGTCCTGGACCAAGCGCATGGCGGGCGAACTTCGTCGCTCCGAAGTAGAACTGATCGCCAATTTTGCCGATGTCCCTACCCGCATAGCCCATGTCATGGCGCTCAAGGTGGGCGACGTTCTTCCTCTCGAGCTACCCGAGACGGTCACCGCCAGCGTCGATGGCGTACCGGTGATGGAGTGCGATTACGGTAGCCAGAACGAGCAACGCGCGCTGCGTGTCATCCGCATCATCGACCATGGTGCACAGAATCCGGTGTCAAAGGACGCCTTCATCAAGGGCGCAGCGCCTCAAGCCAAGGACTACAAGCATGACTGATCCCAAGAAACCCGATCAGAACGTTTCCGACGACGACTGGGCCTCCGCCATGTCCGAGCAGCAGGACAACAAACCTGCAACCGACGACGACCCTTGGGCCGAGGCCATGGCCGAGCAGGAAGCGGCCGAGTCCGCTCCCAGCGCCGAGGACGATCCCTGGGCGGAAGCGTTAGCCGAGCAGGAAGCGGTTGAAGCCGCGGCAGACGAAACTTCGGCGGTGGCAGTACACCCGCCTCCGCCCCCCAGTCAGCTGGTGATCGCGTATTCCGCCCGCTCGACAAGGGCAAGGAAGGCGGTACCGCTCGCGATCTCGAAATGATCATGGACATCCCGGTCAAGTTGACCGTGGAGCTGGGCCGCACCAAGTTGACCATCAAGCAGTTGCTGGAACTGGCCCAAGGCTCCGTCGTCGAACTCGATGGCTTGGCCGGTGAGCCGATGGACATTCTGATCAACGGTTACCTGATCGCCCAGGGCGAAGTCGTCGTCGTAGACGACAAGTACGGCATTCGCATCACCGAGATCATCACCCCCTCCGAGCGGGTGCAGAAACTCAACCGATGAGCAGCACCGCCACTCCCGAAGCTTCCACCGGGCTCGAGTCCTTTGCCGTTGGTGGCGATGCCCTGGTGGGCATGGCCACCCTCGGCAAGACTGCCGCCGCCCTGGCGCTGGTCATCGCCATCATCCTGGTCTGCACGGCGCTGTTGCGCCGCTGGAACCCGCAAAAACGCGCAGCCGGCGGCCATCTGCAGGTTATCGGCAGTGCCGCCCTGGGCAACCGAGAGCGAGTGGTTATCGTCGAGGTCGAAGGGACCTGGCTGGTGCTCGGTGTCGGCGGCGGCCAGATCAATAAGCTGCATGAGCTTGCAGCACCGGCTCGCCCGCCCGACGATTCCTCTGGTTCCGTGCCCGAGGGCGAGCGCTTTGCCGCCCGCTTCGCGCGCGCGCTCAAGCATAATGCCGGCCTGGGCGGCGCTCGTGGACGGGGAAATTCATGATCGTCTCTTCTCGCTCGCTGCATCTGCTCGCTCTGCTTGTCGCGCCGGTTCTCGCCCTGCTGCCGCTGGGTGCCGATGCCCAGCAGATTCCCGGCATCGTCAGCCAGCCGCTGGAAGGCGGCGGCCAGCAATGGTCGATCACGCTTCAAACGCTGCTGCTGTTGAGCTCGCTGGCCTTCCTGCCGGCCGCACTGCTGATGATGACCAGCTTCACACGCATCATCATCGTACTCAGTCTGTTGCGCACCGCCATCGGGACCCAGTCAACGCCACCCAATCAAGTGATGTTGGGCATGGCTCTGTTCCTGACCTTCTTCGTGATGTCCCCGGTTATCAGCATGGTCTACGAAACCGCCTGGGTCCCCCTTTCGGCTGAGGAGATCACGTTTCCGGAGTTCCTGCAGCTGGCCCAGCAGCCCTTTCGTGAGTTCATGCTGGCCCAGACTCGCGAGCCCGACCTGGCGCTGTTTGCGCGCTTGGGAGAGGTAGGCCCGATGCAGGGCCCCGAGGACGTGCCGCTACGCATTCTGGTGCCGTCCTTCGTCACCAGCGAGCTCAAGACTGCATTTCAGATCGGCTTCACCGTCTTCATTCCGTTCCTGATCATCGATCTGGTGGTGGCCAGTACGCTGATGTCGCTGGGCATGATGATGGTTCCGCCGGCGACAATCTCGCTGCCGTTCAAGCTGATGCTGTTCGTGCTGGTGGATGGCTGGCAGCTGATCATCGGCTCGCTGGCGGAAAGCTTCTTCATCTAGGCCGACGTAACAAGACCGAGCCATGCTCGGCGAGGAGTCGATATGACACCGGAAATGGTCATGAGCATTGCCTACCAGGGCATGCGCGTCACGCTGTTCCTGGCCGGCCCGCTGCTGATCACCGCCCTGCTGACCGGCTTGATCGTGAGCCTGTTTCAGGCCGCCACGCAGATCAACGAGATGACGCTTTCCTTCATCCCCAAGATTCTCGGCGTGTTCACCGTGCTGGTACTCGCAGGTCCCTGGCTGATCGGGTTGATCGTCGACTTCACTCGCGACCTCTTCACCAGCATACCCAGCATGTTGATGTGAGGCACGCATGGTCGAGGTGACCTTCGCCCAGCTGCACGGCTGGCTGGTAATCCTGCTATGGCCATTCGTGCGAATCCTGGCCTTCTTCGCCGCCGCCCCGCTGTGGGGTCATTCCAGCGTACCCAGGCAGGCCAAGATCGGGCTGGCCTTGCTGATCACGCTGGTCATCGCGCCGGTACTCCCTCCCATGCCCGACGTGCCGATCATGTCCTGGGCAGGGTTTGGCATCATGGTGGAGCAGATGCTGATCGGCATCGCCATGGGCTTGGTGATGCACGTGACGTTCGCCGTGGTGCAGGCTGCTGGTGAGTTCATCGGCCTGCAAATGGGCCTGGCCTTCGCTACCTTTTTCGATGCCGGTAGCGGCACCAACACCATGATCCTGTCACGTGTTTTCTACATGATTACCCTACTGCTATTCCTGGCCCTGGGCGGGCACCTGATGGTGCTGGAAGCATTGGTCTCGAGCTTCCACGGCTTGCCCATCGGCATCGGCTCCTTCAACCCTGCTGCTTTCGAAATGTTGGTTCGTTACGGCGGTACCATCTTCGTGGCGGGCATGGCGCTGGCGCTACCAGTCGTGGGCTCGCTGCTGATCATCAACCTGGCCATGGGCATTCTCAACCGCTCGGCCCCACAGCTGACGGTATTCAATATCGGCTTCCCCATGACGCTGTTCATCGGCCTCGTGCTGCTGATGGTGCTGATGACGGATATGTCACGCTTTCTGCAAAGACTGTTCAGCAATGCCATCCACTTTCTTTATTCTCTAATTGAGGCGTTGGCGCCGATCACATAAAAAAACCGCCCCGGCAAGCCGGAGCGGCGAAAGAGACCTCATGGGTTATACCTATAAGGTCTGCAGGGAAGCGAAAAACTAATGATTTACAAAAAATTGAACAGTGACAGACCCTTGACGTCGACGAAGGCTTTCTGTGCTGCCTGGAGCCCCACCTGGCGCAGGCTGTATTCGGCAATGGCCTCGTTGTAGTCCAGATCAACCAGATCCGAGAGCGTCTGCTCGTAGTTCATCATGCGGTTATCACCCACGGCATCGACCACGTCGAGCTCGTTGAGCCGCGCCCCCATGGAAGCGCGCACGGTCAGTACGTTATCGAGGCTGTTATCCAGCTCACGCATGGTGGAGCTGATGGTGTTGCGGAAATGGGCACGGTTCTCGGCGAGGCCGCCTTGGTCCATTTCGAGCACATCGATGGCGTCCTTGAGTGTTTTGAATACGTCCTGGTTGGCATCCGCATGGTTCGCCGGTCGTAGTTGAAGCTGGTCACCATCTACCGGTGTGCCTTCCAGCGTGATACTGATGCCACCAAAGCTGACCGACTTGCCGGTTTCGTAAACCGCCTCGGTAATGATGGGCGTCCGTGTACCGTCTGCCTCTATGGCACTCACTGAGAAGATCGGATCGCCATCCACATTGGTGGAAAACTCAAGTTCGAACGGCTTGCCGAAATGCGCATTATCCGGGTCGACACGATTCGGGCCGCTGGTGAAGGCGACAGAACCTTCGTTGCGCACATAGCCCGGCTGGGTGCCGATGCTGACATTGCCTGCCGACTCTTTTTCCGCCCGCGCTACATAGCCCGCACCGGAGGGGACGCTCTTAAAGATTGCCATGCCATTATCTGCAACCGGCATCAGACGAGAGGAATCGATACGCTGCTCTCGGGTGTTCTCGTCACCGATATACTGAGTACCCGAAACACCTTCGCCCGTAGTGCGCGCAAAGGGTGGCGAGTCGTCCCGATACCCCCCGAACAGGAAGCGCCCGTTACCATCGGTAGCGTTGGCCTGTCCAACCATGGTCTCGTAGATGCCACGTAGCTCGGAGGCCACCGATTGACGGTCGACATCGCTGAGGGTATCGCTCGCCGCCTGCACAAGCAGTGTCTTGGCACTGGTGATGGCATCGCTGACACTATTGAGCACGCTTTCCCCCTGGGCAAGGGTATTGCGAGCCGACACCCTTGCATCGGCATATTGCTCGGTCACGGCCTTGGCTTGGGAAACGCCCACCGCACGAGAAGCCGCCTGCGGGTCGTCGGAAGGATTGACCACCCGGCGTCCGCTAGCAATCTGCTGGCCGACCTTCATGAAGTCGCCCTGCTGGCGGTTCATGGCCGAGACGCTCTGGTCAAACATGGTCACGGTGCTGATACGCATCGTACTGGTCTCCCGGGTAATCAGTTACGCAAGCCGAGGATGGTATCGAAGACCGTCGAAGCGGTATCGATGACCCGGGCGTTAGCTGAGTAAAACTGCTGGTAGCGGATAAGGTTGGCTGCTTCTTCGTCCAGGTTGACGCCGGATTCGGACTGCTGCACCGCCTTGAGCTGGTCGGTGAGCCCCTGGCGGGCATCGAGGTTGACCTTGACGATATTGGCACGGTTGCCGACGTCGCTGACCATGCCGGCATAGGCTTGGCTCAACGATGCTCGCCCTGCCACCAGGGCCTCGCTCTGCAGGTTCTGCAGGGCAAGTGCATTGCGGTTGTCGCCGGTACCGGAAGCGGTGATACCAAGGTCGAGCGTAAACTCACCCTGTGCGGCACTGGGGACCATTGCCTCGAAGCTCACACCGTCAACGGTGAGCGTTGCACCGGTTGACACAGGAGCACCGCTAATCGTGCCATCAGCGGCAACGGTTCGCTCCTCGCCATCGACCAGGATGGTCGCTGGCATTTCCTGTCCTGCTGCCAAGCCAAAGGTCAGCTCCCCCGCGCTATCCAGAGTAATGGCATAAAGCTCGTCGGCCTCGAGCCCACTGAGCGCACCCGATTCGGCACGCACTTGTCCCGATATCATGTCGCTTGAGGCGGTAACGAAGCTCCCCGCCGCGATCTTGTCCAGATCACCGATTTGCGACTCGAAATTCGCCGCAGCGCGGCGCACCGGCTGGACTTCGTAGCGATCGCCGCTGGCGGGCGGTTCACTGAACTCGAGCTTGATACCACCGAAGCTCAGCACCTCGTTTTCCCAGCTGACCTCGGCGGCGGGCACGGCCTGGCCATTGTCCTTGCGAGTTACCTGCGGATCGCCCGCCGCATCGAAGCGGATCGAGTAGTCGGTCGCGCGCAGCTTGTTGATGTTCGCCTCATCGAAGCTCGCCTCGACGACTTCTGCCCCGCTGATGTTGCGCGGCAGAGAGTAGGCCTGCGGTTGGCCGATGGAGAAGAAATCGGCACCCTGTTCGCCGTCGAGATCCTGTCCCAGGCGATGCTGCTGATTGAAGCCTGTTACCAGCGATACTGCCAACTGGCCGATCTGATTCTGTGTCTTGTCCAGCGTTTCCGCACGGAAGGTCATCAACCCTCCGAGAGTTCCACCCTTGATGGTGTCCTCTGGCAATACCACATCCTTGCCGCCCGAATCCTTGTAGCCCAGCACGGTACGCTGCGGATCGCTCGGCGACTCCATTGCCTGTAGGCGATAGTGGTTGGTGCCGGCGACCAGCGGCTGGCCGTTGGGCAGACTGATGTTGTAGCTCTTGCCATCCTGAATGTTCAAGCGAATATCCATGCGCTCGCTGAGTTCGGCTATCAGTCGGTCGCGCTGGTTGAGCAGTCCGTTGGGAGCCTCGCCACTGCGCGCACGCGACAGGGCGATCTCGCGGTTGAGGGTCGCGAGCTGCTCGGTCGTGTTATTGATCTGGGTGACTTCATCCGCAATCTGGCCGTTGATGCCC
The DNA here is from genome assembly GCF_014931605.1 of Halomonas sp. MCCC 1A13316. Lineage (NCBI taxonomy): Bacteria > Pseudomonadati > Pseudomonadota > Gammaproteobacteria > Oceanospirillales > Halomonadaceae > Billgrantia > Billgrantia diversa. The sequence continues at coordinate 2,687,936 of NZ_CP053382.1, forward strand.
TTCTGCATGTCTTCGAGATAGCCATCGAAGGCACGGAACTGAGCAGTCAGCGTATCGGCGGTACCCAGCAAGCCCTGACGGGCAGCCGGGTCGGAGGGTGCACCGGCGAGGTCTTCCAGCGACGAGAAGAAGTTCTGCATCAGCGGCGCCAGGCCGGCGTCCCGGTCGGCCAGCAGGTTGTCGATCTGGCTGATCTGGTTCTCGTAGGTCTGCAGTGCACTGGAGGAGCTGGTCGCAGCGTTGAGCTGCGAAGCCACATACTGGTTGAACTGGCGCTGGATGTCATTGACCTGTACGCCGGCATCGGCACGGTTCTGCCCCAGAATCGTCAGCTCCCGATTGTAGCCGGGGGTATAGACGTTGCTGATATTGTTGCTGGTGGTGTTCAGCGCGTTCTGAGCGGCATTAAGGCCGCTCAGGCCGACGGAAAAAATGGTGCTCATGGTATCGTTTCCTTTCGCCAATGCCCGTTATATCGGCCTGAAGACGCCAAACTTTAGAAGTTTAATAACTGAAAAAGACCAGCGAATCGCCACGTTGCTGCACTGGACCCATGCTGTTCATTACCGCGACCAGCTTGTCGGCGTAGGCCGGGTCGGTGGCATAGCCTCCCGCCTGCAAAGCCCTGGCTGCCTGCTCGGCATTCCCGGCAGTCGTCACTTCCGCGTAACGTGGATTGTTGCCGATCAGCCGCGCATAGTCGGTGAAGGCTTCCTCGAAGGAGCCGTAGGCGCGGAAGGTATCGACGACTCGTGTGCGCCGGCCATTGATGTATTCATGGGTGGTAACGTCAACGGTACGCCCCTCCCAGTTGCTGCCCGCCTTGATGCCGAACAGGTTGTAGCTGTTACCGCCATCGGCAGTGGCGATCTCATGTCGCCCCCAGCCGGTTTCCAGTGCCGCCTGGGCCAGGATCAGTTCGGCCGGCACACCGGTCTGTCGACTGGCGGCCTGGGCAGGCGCCGAGAGGCGTTCCATGAAGCGCTGCACGTGCTCGCCTGCCGCTGCATTCGTACGAGACGCCTGAGGAGCCGTGAGGTTGGCCTGGGGAGACATCGCTGCCTGCGCAGCAGATGCTGCGGGCAACTCGGCATCGAGCGCCGACATGAAGCCGCCACGCACCGCCTCGAGCTCTTCGAGGAAACTGTTCGGCGCCGTTACCGCTTCGGCCTGGCGTACTGTCGTATCGTCTTCATCGTTACGCGCTTCCTCTTCGCTCGCCGGCTGCAGGGCATCCTGAAGCACCCTGGGCGTACCGCGGGGAATACCGGCGATCAGTTCGCCGAGCTCACGGTCGGCGACGCCGGAGCGGGAAGGCGATCCGCCCATTTGGCCTTCGAGTTGAGCGACGAGATGATCAGCCAAGCCGACTCCACGCCCGGCCATGGTCTGCGCCCATTGCTGGTCGAGCATGGACTGATAGAACTCGCCCTGCTGGCCTTCGAGCAGGCCACCGGAAGGAATGGTGTCGCGCATGCTCTTGAGCATCATCTGCAGGAACAGCGCCTCGAACTGCTGGGCGGCACCGCGCAGCCCGGCCGCGCTATCCTGACGTGCAGTATGCTTGAGCCGCTCGAGCCCCTGTACGTCGAGGGCGAACTGGCCGGTGGCGTCCTGAATACTCATCAGAGGATCTCTAGGTCGGCGCGCAGCGATCCGGCAGCCTTGAGCGCCTCGAGGATGGCCATCAGGTCGGTGGGCGTGGCACCCAGTGCGTTGAGCGCATTGACCACATCCACCAGATCGGCACCCTCGACCACGCGCAGATAAGCGTCCTGCTCCTGAACCTCGATTTCGGTATCGGGCACCACCACCGTCTCACCTTCGCTGAAGGGTGCCGGCTGGCTGACCATGAAGCGCGGGTCGATCACGATGGAGAGATTGCCATGGGCAACCGCCGCACGATGCAACTTGACTGCACTGTTCATGACGACCGAGCCCGTGCGGGCGTTGAAGACGACCTTGGCCGACGCCTCCGTGGGCGTGACCTGGATGTTCTCCACCTGAGCCATGAAGTTGACCCGTGAATTGGCATTCATCGGCCCGTCGAGCGCGATGACGCGACCGTTCATCGCCGCGGCCACCGGCCGGCCGAATTCGTCGTTGATGGCGTTGACCACGCGCTGCGCAGTGCCGAAATCGGCCTGCTTCAACTCCAACTCGAGCAGCCCGCCATTACTCCCCAGATCGAGCGGCACCTCACGCTCTACCATGGCACCTCCGGCGATGCGGCCGCCGGCCAGTTGATTGACCTGTACCGAAGCGCCTCCCGCCGCCGCCCCGGCCCCGCCAACCAGCAGGTTACCTTGGGCGATGGCATAGGTATCACCGTCGGCGCCCTTGAGCGGTGTCATCAGCAGCGTACCGCCACGCAAGCTACGTGCGTTGCCGATCGACGATACGTTGACGTCCAGCCGCTGTCCCGGGCGCGAGAAAGGCGGTAGATCGGCCGTCACCATCACCGCGGCTACGTTGCGCAGTTGCATGTTGGTGCCCGGCGGCACGGTGATACCGAGCTGCGACAGCATGTTGGTCAGACTCTGTCCGGTGAAGGGAGCCTGCATGGTCTGGTCGCCGCTACCGTCGAGACCGACCACCAGGCCGTAGCCGACCAGTTGGTTGTCGCGTACGCCGGCGAAGCCGGCAATCTCCCGAATCCGCTCGGCCTGTACCGGCAGCGCCAGCAGCAATAGCGCCAACAGCAGCAGCACTCTCGCCAACACGGTAATCTGCCTCATATTCCGGTTCATCCCGATCTGCTTCATTGTTCGCCCTCGTGCGCTTCCATCAGAAAGGCGAAATGTTCAGGAAGAAGCGCTGCATCCAGCCCATGTACTGCGCCTCGTTGATATAACCATTGCCCACGTATTCGATCCGCGCATCGGCCACGGCCGTGGAAGGCACGGTATTCTGGCCGGTGATGGTGCGCGGGCTGACCACACCGGAGAAGCGAATGAACTCGACCCCCTGGTTGATGGCGATCTGCTTCTCGCCGCGCACGCGCAGGTTGCCGTTGTGCATCACCTCGAGCACCGACACGGTGATCGTTCCGGTAAAGCTGTTGTTGGCCTGAGAACCCCCGCCACCGGCAAAGTCACTCTCGCCGGAGAGGTCGAAACCGTATTCGGCCAGACGCTCCAGGGCATCGGGAAGTTCGACCAGATCGAGACCGGCCGAGCCACTGCGATCCATGTTGGAGCGGGCGTTCTTGCTGGCACTGACCTGCTCGTCGAGCACGATGGTCAGGATATCGCCGACCATGCGCGGGCGACGATCCTCGAACAGCGGCTGAGCCCCACGATGCGCCTGGTAGATGGAGCCATTGGCCATTCGCGGCGGCGGCTCGACGATGTTGATCTGCTCCTGCTCTCCCACCACAGAGGCACGTGGCACCTGGGCACAACCGCCCAGGGCCAGCATCGCGATGGCGAGAACCGCCATGACCACTCGCGCGGTCGATATCCTCGCCGAGCAAGTACTTGCGCTAGTACGTGAGCTAGCACTTGAATTAGTACTTGAGTTATACCTTGAATTAGTACTTGAGCTAGTACTTGAGAGAGTCCCCGTACCTTTCATGCTTACTCGCTTCCAGCCAAACGCTTCAGGCCAAGATGTTGCGTTGATCTTCAATCACAGCTGGCTCAGGCGCGCCAGCATCTCATCGCTGGTTTGCACGGCACGGCTATTGATCTCATAGGCTCGCTGGGTCTGGATCATGCTGACCATCTCCTCCACCACGTTGACGTTGGAGGTTTCCACGTAGCCCTGGAACAGGCGCCCGGCGCCATTCATGCCCGGCATGGCCTCGTTACGCGGGCCGGAAGAGGTGGTTTCCCGATAGAGGTTGCCACCGATACTCTCGAGGCCGGTCGCGTTGACGAAAGTCGAGATGGTGATCTGGCCCACCTCCAACGCCTGGTTGACGCCGGGCTGGGTCACCGAGACGATGCCGTCCTCACCGATGGAGATGGACAGGGCATTGTCGGGAATGATGATGGCCGGCTCGAGCGGATAGCCGTTGGCATTCACCATCTGGCCGTTCTCGTTGAGCTGAAAGCTGCCGTCGCGGGTATAGGCGGTGTTACCGTCCGGCATCAGCACCTGGAAGAAGCCGTTGCCGTTGATCGCCAGGTCGCGCGAGTTCTCGGTCTGCTCGAGGCTGCCCTGACTATGCAAGCGTTCGGTGGCCACCGGGCGAACGCCGGTGCCGACCTGCATGCCCGAAGGCAGGCGGTTCTGCACGTCATTCTGCGCACCGGGCTGACGCAGGTTCTGGTAGAGCAAATCCTCGAACACCGCCCGCGAGCGCTTGAAGCCGTTGGTGCTGACGTTGGCCAGGTTGTTGGAGATGACATCCAGCTTGACCTGCTGGGCTTCCAGGCCGGTCTTGGCCGTCCACAGTGACTTGATCATATTTTTTCCTTGACCCTACGGGCCACAGCCCTGGATGGAGCCGTTAGCCTTGGATAGAGAGCAGACTGTTGGCCCGCTGGGCATTTTCGTCGGCGGTGCTGATCGCTTTCATCTGCATTTCGTAGCGTTTGGCCACATCGATCATGGCGACCATGGCCTCCACCGCGCTCACATTGCTGCCTTCCAACGAACCGCTGACAACACGGGCTTCCTCGTCGGCTTCCAGCGCAGCGACCTCGCCCTCTGCATTGGGTGGCATGCGGAACAGGCCGTCGTCGCCGCGCAGCAGGTTCTGCTCCGGCGTGACAAGCTTCAGCCGGCCCACGTCGACCAAGGCCTCAGGGCCCTGGCCCTCACCGATGGCGCTGAGGGTGCCATCGGCACCAATAGTCACGCTCGAGCCCAGCGGCACGATGATGGGGCCACCGTCGCCGATTACCGGGCGGCCCACCACGGTGACCAGGCCATTGCCATCCACTTGCAGATCGCCACGTCGGCTATAAGCCTCGGTACCGTCGTCAGCCTGCACGGCTAGCCAGGCACCACCTTCCATCGCCACGTCCAGCTCGCGCCCGGTATGGGTGATCGGCCCCGGGCTGAAATCGCTGCCCGGGGTGGTCGCCGCTACCGAAACGCGGGTCGGCAGCAAGCCGTCGCCCTGAACCGGCACAGCGCGCATGGCATGCAACTGGGCGCGAAAGCCGCTGGTGGAGACGTTGGACAGGTTGTGACTGACCACCGCCTGCTGGTCCATGCTCTGCTTGGCCCCGCTCATGGCGGTATAGAGAATGCGGTCCATGACTCAGGCTCCGTCCGACTTAGCGCAGGTTGATCGCGGTTTGCAGGAGTTCGTCCTGAGTCTTGATCGTCTGCGAGTTAGCCTGGTAGGCCCGCTGAGCCACGATCATACTGACCAGTTCACGTGCCATGTCGACGTTGGAGGTCTCGACCGCCCCAGAAACGATCCCGCCCAGCAGACCGGTACCCGGGGCACCGACCAGCTCCTGGCCCGATTCGTTAGAGGCGCGCCAGACATTGTCGCCGCCAGGCGTCAAGCCTTCGGGGTTGCGGAAGCTGACCAGCGCGATCTGACCGGCAGCACGCGACTCCTCGTTGGAGTAGTTACGCATGATGGTGCCGTTCTCATCGATGGTGATGCCCACCAGGGTACCGGAGGTGTAGCCATTCTGGGTCAGGCTGCTGACGGTGGAGGTGTTACCGAACTGGGTGGTACCGGCCAGATTGAGGTCGAAGGAGAGGTCGTCCGGCTCGCCGTTAAAGAAATCAGCAGAAAGAAACTCGATACCAGCTATTCCACCATTAGCTACGTCACCTGCATTCCGTAGCTTCCCATTTGCATCGAAGCTGATCTCAAATGCGCGAGGATCAGCTCCGTTCATAAGAGCCTGTCCATCCAATGTCATACGGGCAGCCCAGGTATTCTGAACAGGTGTACCGGCGGGGAACTCGTCAACTTTTTCGTAGTACACAGTGATGTTACGAGGATTGCCCAGCGAGTCGTAAACGGTGTAGTTATTCGAGTAGTGGTAATCAATGTTAGTCGTCGCCGTGCCAGTATTGTCAGTTCTGACTTCGGTAGTGCTCATATCAGAGCCTGCCACCTTGCGCGCATCCAGGTTGAGCGTAGTGCCGACGCGAGTCGTAGCACTTGCCGCCAGCTCCTCGGCCGATACATTCAGCGCTTGAGGCTGGCCACCTACCTGCACCTCGCCCGCGGCATTGAGGCCGTAACCCATGATCTGGAAACCCTGAGCGTTGATCAGGTCGCCTTCAGAGGTCATGGAGAGCTGGCCGTTGCGTGAGTAGACCACTTCGCCGCTGGTATCCGCGTAGCGGAAGAAGCCTTCACCGGCTACCGCCAGGTCCAGGTTGCGATTGGTCGACTCGACGTTACCCTCGCTGAAGTTCTGCAGCACGGCCGACACCCGCGTCCCCAGGCCGACCTTGGAATTGGCGAATACATCCGAGAACTGGACGTTGGAGCCCTTGAACCCGACGGTCTGGGAGTTGGCAATATTATTGCCGATCGTCCCGAGTTTCTGCGCTTGGGAGTTCAGGCCGCTAAGTGCTTGTGAAAAGCTCATTTTTCGTTCCTCTGCCTACCGCTGAAAGTGCCGCTATGCGCGGTTCTTTTATGCTGCGTATGCTGTGTCAATGAATGAAAATTCAAAGAATCTGCTTGACCTGGTCGAGGCCGACCTGGCCATAGACGGCTCCCAGGTCCAGCTTCACGCCACCATTCTGGTCGGGAGGCGTTATTCCGCCGACCACGGCGTAGTTGAGCGTGGTGCCGCTCACCGTCTTGTCGCCATTGGTCGCTTCGATGCGTACGCGATAGGAACCCGAAACGGCTGCCTCGCCTTCGCTGGTACGACCATCCCAGGTGAATGACTCAACTCCCGCCTTGGCCGACCCGATATCGTAGCGGTTGATTACCTGGCCGCTGGCATTGGTGATCACAACCCTCACGTTCTCGGCCGACTGAGGCAGCTCGATGCCGAACGGGGTGGTATGCGGCTCGCCATCCTCGCCCTGCTCGAGCAAAACGCGGTCGCCGGGTACCAGCACGCCCTTGCCGATGAGGCCGGTAGCCTGCAGGGTCTGGCCGGCGTTCATCTGGTCGGTGATGCCACTCAAGGTCTCGTTGAGATCCTCGATGCCGCTGACGGTATTGATCTGCGCCAACTGGCTGGTCATCTGATGGTTGTCCATCGGTTTGAGCGGATCCTGATGCTGCATCTGAGCAATCAGCAGAGTCATGAAGTTGTTGCGCAGGTCGCCGGACTGGCTGGCATCGCGTGCAGCGGGGCCACCCTGGTTCATGCGCGTGACGACATTGGCGTCGATGGTGTTGGACATGGCGATCAACCCTCGCCCAGCGTGAGTGTCTTGAGCATCATCTGCTTGCTCGTGTTCATGACCTCGACGTTGGCCTGATAGGAGCGTGATGCCGAGATCATGTTGACCATTTCATGTACCGGCTCGACGTTGGGCATCGACACATAGCCTTCTTCGTTGGCCAAGGGATGCTCGGGGCGGTACTCCATGCGCAGGGGCGAGGGGTCCTCGACCACTTCGCGCACACCGACACCGCCAATACCGTGGCCGCCCTGCAAGCGCGACTCGAACATGACCTGCTTGGCCCGGTAAGCCTCGCCGTCCGGCCCGGCCACACTGTCGGCGTTGGCCAGGTTACTGGCGGTGACGTTCATACGCTGTGACTGGGCGCTCATGGCCGAGCCGGCGATATCGAACACGGAAAACATCGACATGGTAAGATCTCTCTCCCTTTGTTCCGGCCTGTTATTCCGGCTGCATGGCGTTCTTCAGCCCCTGGATGCGGCTGTTCATGATGGTCAGCGCCGCCTGGTAGCGCACCGTATTGTCGGCGAACTGGGTGCGCTCGCGGTCCATGTCCACGGTATTGCCGTCCAGGCTTGGCTGGTCGGGAATGCGATAGAGCAGCTCCTGAATGGGCGCCGCCATGGCCCGACCGGGCAGGTGCCCCTCGGAGGTGCGCGCCAGCGATAGCCCACCGCCGGTGGTGCGCCCTTGATCGACCGCCTTCTTCAATTCACTGGCAAAGTCGATATCGCGCGCCTTGTAATTGGGCGTATCGGCATTGGCGATATTGCTCGCCAATACCTTGTGACGCTGCTGGCGCAGGCCCAGCGCTTGCTGGTGATAATTAAAGGCGGCCTCGAGCTGGTCGATCATGCCGGCACTCCCCCGTACAAACCCAATGGATGTCATGCGGAACTTCTTGAGGTTGAAGAATAGCTACGCCGCTGTCATTTCAATGGCAGGAACAGGCCGGTTTTCCTCGTTCATTTCCGCTGTTTCAGTCCGCAGCCTCCCGCTAGAATCCTGCTATCACCATCCAGCTGGACGGCCTTGTTTCATGCGTCTGATCCGATTCGCCCTGTTGCTACCGCTGTCACTGGCCGGCTTGCTGCCGATTGCGGCAGCCTCGGCCGAAGACACCGAACTGCTGCAAGCCGTACACGCCTTCCTGCACGAAGAGACCCAGGCCTTGGGTGACGAACTCATCATCGAACTGCACCCACCGTCCGCCAGGCTGCCGGCGTGCGAATTTCCCGAGCCTTTCCTGGCGCGCCCAGGCGACGCACCTCTGGGACGTATTTCCGTGGGCGTACGCTGTGGCAGCGATGGTCGCCAGGTGCGCTACTTGCAGGCAGAGGTCGGGGTAGTGGGAGAGTACCCGGTGCTAGCCGCCCCGCTGGCGGCGGGCGAAACTGTGCGACGCGATCACCTGACGATGCAGACGGGCAATCTTGCCGAACTGCCGAATCGTACCTTGCTCGATATCAACGAGATCGTCGGCCAGGCAGCGACGCGCCCCCTGCCCCCAGGTCAGCCCCTGCAAGCTCACCAGTTTCGCAGCCTGCCGCTGGTGGAGAGAAACCAGCATGTCGTGGTCGAAGCTCGCGGCTCGGCGTTTCGTGTATCCCGTGAGGGCCAGGCCCTGGAGCCTGGAGTTTTGGGCGACCGCATCAGGGTGCGCTTCGACAACCGTGAAGTCGTGACCGCCGAAGTGGTCGGAGAGGGCACCCTTGTCGTAGACTTCTGAAACCGAGCGCAGTACGTTGGCGAGTGCATCTTGCAAGCACAGGCGTATCCGCCTGGAAACTCTTGCCGAAAAAACAGGCCTAAAGTTATCCAGCGCGCTGCCGATAGCAGATGAAAGCATTCGGTCATGAGGCCATTATCGTGAAAATCAACAGCCAGAACCCCCTGACTCGCCCGACCCAGACGACTCCGCGCGAGGAGGCTCAGCCGGTCAAGGGTGCCACTCCTGCAGGACAGCAGGAACCCGGCCCATCTGCCGCCACCCATCTCAGCCAGAAGGCCGCCGACACCTCACGTGACGTCGATATGACACGGGTCGAGGAGATTCGCGAGGCCATTCGCGAGGGGCGGCTGGAAATTCGTGCCGAGCGCATTGCCGATGCCCTGATCGAATCGCTGTCTGCGGAGAGCCGTGGGGAATGAGCCTGGCGAAGCTTCTTCAGGAACAACAGCGGCGCTTGGGCGGAGTCATCGAACTGCTTCAGCAAGAGCGCACCGTACTGGCCAATGCTGAGATCGATGGCAACGTGCTCGGCGAAATTGCCGTGCAGAAGCAGACGCTACTGGCCAAGCTGGAAGCCAGCGAAACGCTGCGTCAAGGCGTACAGCAGCGGCTGGGCTATGCCAGCGGAGCGGAAGGAGCACGCCAAGCAGCGACTGATGCCGGCTGTGAAAACGCTTGGTTGCATACCCTTGAACTGACTCGCGAAGCCCAGCGTCTCAATGTCCTGAACGGGAAGTTGGTGAAACTACGCATGGAGCAGAACACACGCCTTCTGGAATATATTCATCAGGCCGCAGAGAAAACCGTATATCGCTCCAGCGGGCGTGTTGCCGCCCAGTCGGGGCGCATCAATGCCTCGGTCTAGCACCGCCTCCTGACGTCTCTGCCCCACCCTCCTCTCGCTTCCTTCTATGCAATACTTCGCTTCAGCGCATCGCTGCCGGCGCAGCTTGACGGCTGCTCAGGCGGCCGGCACCACCCTCGCATCACCGACACACTGCCTCAGCGTAACCGACACTGCCAACCCGCCCGTAGCAAGCCTATTTATTCCTCCGACCTGGCCGCGTGCATGTTCCGTTACCACAGGCTATCGATCAGATCGTCGTCGAAGGTCGTGATCACCACGGTGTTACGTCCATCCGCCTTGGCCTTGTAGCTCGCCTCGTCGGCGCGAGCGAGCACGGTCTCGGCCGACTCGTCGCCCTCTTGCAGCGCCGTGACTCCCATGCTGAGCGTGATGGCGTAGGTCTTGTCCTCATTGGTCACCGTGACCTCGGACACTGCGCGACGCAAGGACTCGGCAATCTCACTCGCCTGCTTGATCGTACAGCTGGGTAGCAGGACGGCGAATTCATCGCCGCCCTGGCGAGCGACGTGATCGCTGCGCCGCACTTCCCAGGCTACCACCTGAGCGACTCGCCGCAGCATCTCGTCACCCAGGGCGTGCCCACCCTCGTCATTGATCGGCTTGAAGCGATCGAGATCGAACAGGATCAGCACCGAGGGGGTACCAGTCTTGGCATACTCCGCCAGTGCCTCCTCGAGGCGTCGCTCGAAGCCTCGCCTATTGAGCAGCCCCGTCAAGGGGTCGTGTTCGGCCTCCCAGCGCTGCAGTGCCTCCTGCTGCCGTCGCTCAGTGATGTCCTTTACCATGCCCACGAAACCCAGCGACTGCTCGTTGCCCTGCACCTGACTGGCATGGACCTCGACCCACAGCGTGGCCCCGCTTGAATGGAGGAAACGTATTTGGCGCACGAAATCGTTGCCGGTTGCCAGGGTATGCTGCCACATGTCCTCGGCCCCCCGCTGGTCTGCGGGGTGTATGCGCTCCCACCACTCTCTGTCGCCATGCAGCTCGTCGAGCCCGAGCAGTTCGAGAAGCGCCGGGTTCAGATAGTTGAGACGACCGTTCAGATCCGCCACGAACATGCCAATCGGAGTCGAGCCGAGCACCGCATCGAGAAACGCCTGACGATCGCGCAGGTGTTCCAGCGCCGCCAGACGCTCGTGCTCGAGGTGGTTGAAGCTGCTGGCGACCTGACGCAGCTCATGCATGTTGGTGGAAAGCTCCAGATAACGCCTCTCGCCCGCTCCGACCTGGGCGATCTGCCGTTCGAGCCGGTGCAGGGGGCGCAGCAGTCGCCTGACCAAAAGGCGCATGGTAATCAAAAGTACTACCGCCAGTACCAGCCAAGCCCACCATAGCCGGCTCAGAAAGTCGCCCAAGGGCTGCCGAACCTGGGCCTGGGGTATCGCCACCTTGACGATCCAATTAGCCGGCCAGATCTGGCGATACGACATCAGGGTCGGGGCACCGCTGTTTGCCTGAGTGACCGTTTCCCCCTGCCAACCATCCAGCGCCTGCTGCAGCGCCGGAGAGTCGTCAAGGGCCTCCCCCCTGAGCGCTAATGGCTGGCGCCGCGGATGAAAGAGCCGCTCGCCCTCTGCGGTGAATACCGATACGTAGCCATCCTCGCCCAAGCGGATCGTCTCCAACCGGCGAAACAGGCCGCCTTGGGTGAGGTTGATCATGCCGCCGACCACGCCGGCAAATCTACCTAGCTCGTCGAAGCGCGGCACCAGCATCAACACCAGGGAGTCACCGCTCGCCCTGCCGATGAAGGGGTGGCTGACGTAAGGCCATGGTGAGTGTCGAACCATGCGGAAATATTCCGTGTCTGCGGTTTCAAGCCCCACTCGCCCCGGCACGATGGGCGAATCCGCAACGACACGCCCTTCGTCATCGGTCACCATCAAACCCTCGAACCACTCCAGCAGCACCTGGTTATTGGCCAATAGAGACGCAAGCTCATCTGCCTCGGCATCACGCAGATCCCGTTCGAGTCGCTTGAGCGCGCCCATCCTGCGGTCGACCTGCCGGGTCAAGTCATCGGCGATCAGTTGCGATTCGTAGCGCAGATGCGAGAGATTGGCTTCATCGACGAGCCCCTTGCCAAACTGCCAGGCCAGTACCAGAACGACGCCGACGATTACCAGCCAGGTCATGGCCAGCCCCGCTAGGAGACGCCCCTGCAGCGAACAGATCGAGCGAGCCAGTGACGCGATTGGTGCCATCACGTGCAATGAAATCCCCTTGATGGAGGTAGAATATGGCCTGTCGGCTTCGCCTTGACAGAGTGTACCGCCTCTTCCTGGCAGCCCCGCACCAAGGCAGGAGAACTAACTTCGTTATCGGCACGCCCGAAGCGAACTTGAGCCCTGTAGACGCATCAAAACATGTTACTCAACATGACGACCCTACCCCTCAACGCAAGGGAGGGGGGAACCTTTGCTCAAGTCCTGGCGAGGCAGGCCGATAAAGATTTGAAGTCGACCCGAACTCAACTTAATGAAGCCGCTCAGATGACCGAAAAAGGTAACCGTCCCCCGGGCAAGCACTTGCATGTCCTTGCTCAACACCCGGCGAGGTTGGTGCAACATGCCTTCGAGCAGAGCCAGACCGGTATGGTCATCACCGACCAGAATGGCATCATTGTGCTGGTCAACGATGCCTTTTGCCGCATCGCCGGTAGCGATTGCGCCGAAACGAGCGGTTGGCCGATCGAGCATTTCTACGTCTCCCGTCGCACGCCTTCGCACCTGCCGGTTACCGCTGGCACCAAAACGAACCTGACACACTCCTGGCAACAGGAAGTGCTCTGTCGTCGCGCCGATGGCGAGTCACTACCGGTATTGATGACGGTCGACGCGATACTCGACGAACGCCAGCAACCAGGCCACTTTCTGCATAGCTTCGTCCAGCTCACCGGAGCCAACGGCGAGATACTCGACGATCGTCACTGGATTCACATCGATCCCATCACCGGCCTGCCCAACTGGCTGTTGCTGCGCGACCGCCTGGGCCACGCTCTGGCCCAGTCCGAGCGTGCCGACACCACCCTGGCGCTGCTGTTCATCGATATCGACCGATTCAAGACCGTCAACGACGCGGCAGGGCATATCGAGGGAGACCGCATGTTGGGCGAACTGGCCCAGCGGCTGCAACGCGAGGTGCGCAGCAAGGATACCCTGGCCAGGCTTGGCAGCGACCAGTTCGTGGTTCTGCTGGAAAAGGATGGCACTGCGGAGGCGGCACAGCTGGTAGCAGAACGCCTGCAGGAAGCCCTGGACCCCCCCTTTATCTCGGGGGATCGCTATTTGCTGATGACGGCATCGATCGGCATTGCCTTTTACCCCACCGATGCCGAAGATGTCGAGACGCTGCTTACAGCCGCCCGGAGCGCCATGTTCATCGCCCGCAAGAAGGGGCCCGGCCGCCTGGCCTTCGTCGATCATCGTTTGACGGCACGACTCAAGGAAAAACAACAGCTCGAGAGCCTGCTCAGCGAAGCCGTTCATATGCCGGAGCAACACTTTGTCTTGCATTACCAGCCGGAGCTTGATCGGCACAGCCTTCTCTGTACCGGCTTGGAAGCCGTACTGCGCTGGAAACGTCCCAAGCATTGGCAGCAACCACCGGGATACTACATGGACGTTCTCGCCCGCCTGGGACTTGGCGTAAGACTCAACCGCTGGATGATCCAGACCTCGATATCCGACCATCGCCAATGGCATGACGCCGGCTCTGCCCTGGGAGGGCTGCCGGTTTCCATCCAGCTCTGCGAATCGCATCTGGCGCAGGACACCTTCGACCACAGGCCACTGGACCATTTCCTGCGGCACCAGGAGACGGGGGCCTTCGAATGGCTGACCCTGAAGGTACCCTCACACGGTATCGGCAGCGACCTGGACAAGGCAACCCACCTGCTGAAGCGGCTCGAGCGGCTCGGCATACGCCTTGCGGTCGAGGGCGTCGGCACAAACTCCGTCGACCTCGCCTGGCTATCTCGCCTGCCTTTTCACAAGGCCACCATCGATGCTCAACTGGTCGGAGCGCATCAGGATGGGCGGCGCTTGGTGGAGGCATCGTGTCGCCTGCTGAACGCTCTCGATATCGAGCCCGTCATCGTCGGCATCGACAACGTAAACCTGGCATCCAACCTGGAGCCGGTCTCCGCACGTCTCGTGCAGGGCAACCTGTACTGCCCGGCGATGCCGGCCGAGGCATTGAGCCAATGGCTCGAGGAGCACAGGCCGGCCGAGGAGTGAGGGGGTCGTCCTGACCGGGAGTCGCCATTAGACGACCGAACCGCCTCGCGCCAGATCGAGCTCATCGGGGAACCGCGGCGGAAAAGCCGATAGATAGGCGTGGCTGACCCTCAGGATCCGCGCATCATCATGCTTGCCGCCCGCCAGTTGGAACCCCACAGGCAGGCCGCTCGACGTGAAGCCGCAGGGAACGGAGGCAGCAGGCTGCTGACTGAGGTTGAAGGGATAGGAAAACGGCGCCCACTCCTCCCAGTCGCGCATGCCGGTGCCCGGCGGCACGTCGTGATTGAGAGGAAAGGGACGCACCGCCACCGACGGTGTCATGACCAAGTGGTAGCACTGGTTGAAATGTTCGAGCCTCTCCGTCAGGCGCGCCCTCTCCTTCAGGGCATAGAACATGTCCAGTGCACTCAACTGCTCGGCCCGTTTCGCATCGGCCACCAGGCCGGAGTCGAGCAGTCGGCGCTGCCGCTCGCCGTGCTCTCGATACAGTGCAAGCGAAGCAGTGAACCAGAGCGTATTGAAGATACGTATGGGCGACTCGAAACCAGGGTCCACCTCTTCCACCTCGGCGCCGAGCTCCGCGAGCCGACAGGCTGCCTGGCGTACGCATTCGGCCACCTCGGACTCTACCCGGGCATAGCCCAACGTGGGTGAATAGGCGATACGCATGCCCTCGAGCCCTTGACCAAGCTCTTCCCCCCAGTCGTGGGGCTGACCACGCAAGGCGTAGGGGTCTCGATAGTCGTAGCGTCCTATCACGTTCAGCATGCGCGCCGCATCGGCCACGGTTCGAGTCAATGGACCCAAGTGGGAAAGCGAGGCTTCCTTCGCGCGCGGCCACTCCGGCACCCAGCCAAAGGTGGGCTTGAAGCCAAACACACCGCAGAATGATGCGGGTATGCGGATCGAACCGCCTGAATCGCCCCCTTGGTGCAGCACGCCCATATTGAGCGCCGCCGCCGCCGCCGCGCCGCCCGAAGAGCCCCCCGGCGTCAGTCTGGTGTCCCATGGATTGCTCGTCGCGCCGAAGACGCGATTATCGGTAATGGCCTTCCAGCCGAATTCCGGCGTATTGGTCTTGCCCAGGATGACCGCTCCCGCCTCGCGCAGCATGCGCGCCGGCGGGGAATCCCGTTCACAGGGAGCGTCCGACTCCGTCAGCGACCCCTTGCGCGCCGGCAGGCCGACGGACTCGGTCAGATCCTTCAATGAGACAGGAACGCCATCGATGGGGCTGAAAGCTCGGCCTTCGCGCCAGCGCCGGGTCGAGGCCTCGGCAGCCGCCTGTGCACCCTCCCTGTCGACCAGTACGTATGCATTGACCCGATCGTTGAATCGATCGATTCGCTCGAGAGCAGCTCTCGTTGCCTCCAGGGGTGAAGCCGCGCCGCTTTCGAAAAGCTGCCGAAGCTGCCCTGCATCCATAGTGCCGAGATCGGTATCGCTCACGAGAACCTCCCTTTTTCCAGTGAGACTTCCTACGATTGTGGGGAAGAAACATCCCGCTGGGCAAACTAGAGGCTTCGCGACGCAGCGATTAGCGTTGGTGGCGCTGGCTCATCATCCAACTTATCGATGCCACGACAGTTGCCGCCGACGCCACTGCCAGCATGCGCCGGCGCAGACGTGGCGAGCGAAAGCGGCCATCGATGCGCCGCTCTCCTCGAGGAGGCGCGAACAGGTTCCCCGGCGATTCGGACTGCGGCCGTGCGCGGCCCAGCGAGGCATCCACCAGGCTGGCATTGAGCGTACTGTAGCCGGGCAACCATTGCGCAAACAGCGACATCACGGCGGGCAAACCGACGTAGACGCTAGGCCGCGGATGCCTCGCCAACCCTACGATGGCCCGCGCCGTACGCCGTGGGTCGTAGACCGGCGGCACGGGCTTGACGACACGACCCGTATAGTTCGCCCCATCCCGGAAACCCGGCGTATCCATGACGGAGGGGAAGACATTGCAGACATGGATGTTCGGCCAATCACGCAACTCGCCACGCAGGCTCTCGCCAAAGGCGCGCAAGCCGAACTTCGCGGCGCTGTAAGAGGCGGCATAGGGCTGTGGCGCCCACCCCCCCAGTGAGACGTTATTGATGAGAATGCCGTACGCCTGCCGTTTGAAGTACGGCAGCACCGCATGGGCACCTCGCAAACCGCCCAGCAGGTCGGTCTGCAATACCTGCTCATGCACCTCGCGAGGCACTTCCTCGAACGGTCCCAACGCACCGACCCCAGCGTTGTTGACCCAGACATCGATACGGCCTGCCGTATCGAACGCATTCCTGGCAACTCGCTCCATGTCGTCGGGCTGGCTGACGTCGGCAACGACGATCCGGGCCTGACCGCCCAGGCGGTGACACGTCTCGGCTACATCGTGAAGAGCCTGACGGTCGCGGGCGACGAGGAACAGTGCGGCACCACATCGCGCGAACTCTTGGGCAGCAGCTCGGCCAATGCCACTCGAAGCGCCTGTCAACACGACTACCGCATCGCGCAAATCATTTGTACGCATCCTGACTCCTCCCTGATGGCGCCCACACCGGGCCGGCAACAGCCCGGTGCCGCCAGCATTTCCGACCGTGCCCATAACGTAGACGACGGAGCGTGAGAATGACGTAGCGTGAACAGCCAACTTTGTATCTTTGGGTATCAAGGGGCTAACCTTGGTTAATAAATGCGCAATACGGCAAGGAAATGAAAATGAACAAGGCATTGGTGGCTGCCGCTTGCGCAGTCGGCATCGGCGCTGGCATCCATCTGCTCAACGATGCAAGGGATCAGGCAGAAACAGTAAACCCGGAGGACTTGTCACCGGATCAGCAGCGCTATTGCGAGAACGTCGAACAGTGGTATCGGGAAGAAATGCTTGATGTGGCCCCCAAGTGGCGTCTAGGTCATCCTGACGAACAGGGCACATATACTCAATGGTGTGCAGAAAGGTAGAGGTACCAGCGACATAGACACGAAAAAGCCGCCTGGCGCGGTGCGCCAAGCGGCTGATTCATAATATTTCGTTGGTGGAGCCTAGCGGGATCGAACCGCTGACCTCAACACTGCCAGTGTTGCGCTCTCCCAGCTGAGCTAAGGCCCCACACGCCCTCGACCTGCGAGAACGAGGCGTATCGTACCTATCACAGCCAAGCTCGTCAATAGTACGCACGAGAACATGCGCTTCGTTGATAGAAAGCGGGAATCGGGATGCTCGTTCAATTTCCCTTGCCTCATGAGTATGGCAAGCTTGCACCTAAATATGCCGAAGGCTCGGCGATGAAGAGCCTAGCCCCGAGTTCAAGCTCCGCCGCGACTGTCTTTTCGTCGCCGCCAGCTATCCGCAATGACGAGGAATGTCAGTCTTGATCAAGGTGCTCATTGTCGATGACCATCACCTGGTTCGCACCAGTCTCGCTCGCTTGCTCGAGAACGAAGAGGATATAGATGTGCTGGGCGAAGCCGCCAGCGGCGAGGAAGCCATCACCCTATGTCGCGAGCTCGAGCCGGATGTCATTCTCATGGACCTGCGTATGCCAGGTATCGGCGGTCTTGAAGCAACTCGAAAAATCATGCGTAACAATACCGATGTGCGCATTCTGGCCCTTACCGGCTTCATGGAAGACAATTTCGCACAGCGAATGCTCGATGCCGGTGCTGGCGGCTTCATCAGCAAGGACACCCAGGTACCGGACATGGTCGACGCCATCCGCAGCGTATTCGCCGGGCATCGCTACATCAGCCCCGACATCGCGCAGCGCCTGGTCCTCTCGCGTTTCGACTCGGAGGAGAACCCATTCGACAAGCTCTCGCAGCGCGAACTGCAAGTGGCCATGATGATCGTCAACTGCCAGCGGGTCTCGGAAATCTCCGATCGGCTGTTCCTCAGCCCCAAAACCGTCAACACCTATCGCTACCGGATTTTCGAGAAGCTTGGCGTCGAAACCGACGTGGAACTCACCCACTTGGGGCTTAAGCACGGCCTCATTGAAGGATTCGACACCGCCAACTGAAGGCACGCTTCTGGTAACCTATTGCTTCCATGCAAGACAGCCAGAGCGCCATGACCTTCGACCCGAGGCAGTTCCTTGCCAACCTCACGCAAGCCCCCGGCATTTACCGGATGCTGGATGAGCGCGGTGACACCCTCTATGTAGGCAAGGCCAAGCGGCTAAAGGCTCGCCTGGCCAGCTACTTTCGCGGCGCACTCAATACCAAGACCCAGGCCATGGTGTCTCGCATCGCTGACGTCCAGGTCACGGTGACGCGCAGTGAAATCGAGGCCTTGCTGCTCGAGCAGACCTTGATCAAGGAGCTCCGGCCGCCTTACAACATCCTGCTGCGCGACGACAAGTCGTATCCTTTCGTCTTCGTCAGCGATCGCCATCCCTACCCCGCACTCGAGTACAAGCGTGCCCGCAGGCGCCACGACGATGGACGCTACCTCGGCCCTTACCCAAGCAGTGGCGCGGTACGGGAAAGTCTCTCGCTGATGCAGAAGATCTTCCGCATACGCAACTGTGAGGACAGTGTCTTTTCCCATCGCACACGCCCCTGCCTGCAGTACCAGATCCAGCGCTGCAGCGCGCCCTGCGTGGATTACATCAGCGAAGCCGACTATCGGCGCGACCTGGAGCATGCCGTGATGTGTCTCGAAGGCCGCAGCGAGCAGGTCACGCAGGAACTGACCGAGGCCATGGAAGCCGCCAGCCGTGACCTGGCATTCGAGGACGCCGCCCGCTTGCGCGATCAGATCCAGCACCTGCGCCAGCTCCAGCAGCGTCAGTTCGTCGATACCGAAGGCGGCGACGCCGATGTATTTGCCTTGGCCGAACGCGAAGGTGCGCTGTGCATCTCGGTTCTCGCGGTACGTCAGGGGCGACTGCTGGGAGCTCGTCACCACTCGCCAGACAACGGCTTGGGCCTTGAGGCCTCAGAGCTGCTGGGAGAATTCGTCAGCCAGTACTATCTTGGCCAAGGTCGCGAGATTCCTCGCGAAGTGATCAGCAGCCTGCCGCTCCCCGACGACAATATTCTGGAAAGCGCTCTGGGCAGCCGGGCCGAGCGACGCGTACGCGTGACCCACAAGGTCCGCGGCCATCGCAGCCAATGGCTCGAACTGGCACGCACCAACGCCGAGCAGCAATTGGCCAGTCGCCTTGCCAGCCAGAATGAACTCGACCGCCGCTTCGATTCGCTGCAGAAAGCCCTGGCGCTCGAGACGACTATCGAGCGACTCGAATGCTTCGACATCAGCCACAGCCATGGCGAAGCGACAGTAGCCTCATGCGTGGTGTTCGACCGCAATGGCCCGCGGAAGTCGGACTACCGGCGCTTCAATATCGAAGGCGTGACTGCCGGCGACGACTATGCCGCCATGCGCCAGGCGCTGAGCCGGCGCTTTCGCCGCCTCGCCGAGGGTGAAGGACCCACGCCGGACATTTTGCTGCTGGATGGCGGCAAGGGGCAGCTCAATCTGGCACACCAGGTACTGGGCGAGCTGGAACTCGGCAACATCCGTCTGCTTGGCGTGGCCAAGGGCACCACACGCAAGGCCGGCCTCGAAACGCTTTTCATCGAGACCGTCGACCGCACCCTCGACCTGCCGACGGCATCGCCGGCCCTGCACCTGATCCAGCACGTGCGGGACGAGGCCCACCGCTTTGCCATTACCGGGCACCGCAACCGCCGCGACAAGGCCCGCCGCAGCTCCGCGCTGGAAGATATCGAGGGTATCGGCCCCAAGCGCCGCCGGGAGCTGCTGCGATTTTTCGGCGGGCTGCAGGGCGTCAAGCAGGCAAGCCGAGAAGAACTCGCCCGCGTGCCGGGCATCAGCGCCACCTTGGCAGAGACGATTCATCGCTCCCTGCATGGATGATAACGTCCGGTACAGATAGAATGGGGCCCACTTAGGCTTTTCCGTTCCAAGGCAAGGACCCCCCGTCACATGAACATCCCCAACATCCTGACGCTGGCTAGAATCGCCTTCATCCCGCTGCTGGTGGTGTTCTTCTATCTCCCTTATGCCTGGAGCATGCCGGTGGCTGCCGGTCTCTTCGCACTGGCCTCTGTCACCGACTGGCTCGATGGCTACCTGGCACGGCGCTGGAACCAGTCCACTCCTTTCGGCGCTTTTCTCGACCCGGTGGCGGACAAACTGATGGTGGCCGTGGCCCTGGCCCTACTCATCGAGCGCTACGATAGCATCTGGCTGACCTTGCCGGCCCTGGTAATCATCGGACGTGAAATCGTGATCTCGGCGCTACGCGAATGGATGGCCGAGATGGGCAAGCGAGGCAGCGTAGCCGTCTCCTGGCTGGGCAAGGTGAAGACAACGCTGCAGATGGTCGCCCTGCTGCTGCTGCTGGCCTTCGCTCCGGGAACTCAGTTGGCCCTGGTCGGGATTTTCACCCTGCACGTCGCTGCCATCATGACGCTCTGGTCAATGTATATATACTTGCGCGCTGCCTGGCCCCACCTGTCTCGGGCGATGTAGAAGCATGCTCCCGGCGTCATCAAGTGATTGACATTAACGAGCTTATCCGTATAATTCGCTCTCGAGTCGAGCGGGAATAGCTCAGTGGTAGAGCATCGCCTTGCCAAGGCGAGGGTCGGGAGTTCGAATCTCCTTTCCCGCTCCAAACGACTCATAGAGGCTGGATGGCAGAGTGGTCATGCAGCGGACTGCAACTCCGTGTACGCCGGTTCGATTCCGACTCCAGCCTCCATTTCTTGACCCCTTTCAGCTGCCTGCTCGAAACCGTGCCGCCCGGATGGCGAAATTGGTAGACGCAAGAGACTTAAAATCTCTCGGTGGCAACACCGTGCCGGTTCGAGCCCGGCTCCGGGCACCAGGCTCTTCGCTATCCCCTCGCTCCTATCCAGCCGGACACCTTTACGGCATGCTGGCTGTTGCATAACAGGCTTCAGCGAGAACGCGCATGGCTCCTAGCACCCCGACTCGTAGCGAACACGATGTATTGGTGATCGGCGGAGGCGTTGCCGGCCTGACCCTGGCCCTGCACGTCGCCGAGACACGCCGCGTCACCCTGGTGCGTCCTGCCAGCGACGATCAGGGTGCCAGCCGCTGGGCTCAGGGCGGCATTGCCGCCGTACTCTCCCCCCAGGACGACTTCGAGGCCCACGTGGCGGATACGCTGGTGGCCGGCGATGGCCTATGCGACGAGCGGGCCGTGCGCTTCACCGTCGAGCAAGGGCCCACTGCCATCGAGTGGCTATTGTCACTCGGCGTGCCGTTCACTCGCGATGACAGCCCAAGCGCCAGCTACCCCTACCACCTGACTCGGGAAGGCGGTCATGGCGCCCGTCGCATCATCCATGCCGAAGATGCCACCGGGCGTGCCGTGCTCGACACCCTCAAGGCCCATGTCCAGGCACATCCGGCGATCACCATCCGCGACGACCTCGTCGCCATTGGCCTGCTGGCCGACACGGAGAAGCACTGTCGCGGTGCTCGCTGCCTGGACGAGCGCAGCCAGCTACTGGAACTGCTGGCCAGCGATACCGTACTGGCGACCGGCGGCGCCAGTGGCGTCTACCGGCATACCACCAGCCCACACCCGGCCAGCGGCGAAGGCATGATGATGGCGGCCGAGCTGGGAGCCGAGCTGATGAACCTCGAGTTCCAGCAGTTTCACCCTACCTGTCTCTACGACCCGGACGGCCCGCCTTTCCTGATCAGCGAAGCGGTTAGAGGTGAAGGTGGACGGCTTTACAGCACGGACGGTCGACGCTTCATGCTCGCACTGGACGAGCGTGCCGAACTGGCGCCACGCGATATCGTCGCCCGCGCCATCGATGCCGAGATGCAGCGTACCGCCTCACCTCATGTATGGCTCGACGTGACCCATCTCGGTGAGACATCCATTCGCCATCACTTCCCGACCATTCATAGCCACTGCCTGAGCCGCGGGCTGGACATTACTCGACAGCCGATTCCCGTCGTGCCCGCTGCCCACTACAGCTGCGGCGGTATCGCCACCGACCTTGATGGCAGTTCCAGCGTGCCGCACCTGTACGCCATCGGTGAAGTCGCCTGCACGGGGCTGCACGGCGCCAATCGCATGGCCAGCAACTCGCTGTTGGAATGCCTGGTTTACGCGCGCAGCTGTGCCGCCAAGCTGGCACTCAGCCATGCTCCAGCCACGGCGCCGCTGTCAGCAGGCAACTGGGGTGGAAATCAGGTGGCAGCCCAGCAGATCCAGCAGTGGCGCAAGACAATGCGTGACATCATGAGCCGCCACGTGGCGATCGTTCGTCGCGACGCGGGCCTCGATACCGCAGCAAGAGAACTGAGTGAGCTGAGTCGGGAAGTGGAAGCCGTACTCGCCAGCGCTGCACCCAGCGCAGCGCTGGCGAGTCTATGGCATGCCGTCAGGCTGGCCTGCCTGACGGTTCTGGCGGCTCGCCAGCGCCGTGAGTCACGCGGCCTGCACTTCAATCCGGACTGCCAGCCCCATCACCTGTCGCCCCAGCCTTCGAGACTCCACATGGACGACCTTTCGCACCCAGCCTGAGAGCCATTCGAAGCCTCGATCAACGAGCCAAGGCGCGCCGCAACTGTCGCAGCGCAGCAGGCGAAGCGCTATCGGGCCATAGCCAGGCCCGGCGATGTCCGATCTCCAGCGCAATCAGCCAAGGGCCGAGATAGGCGCACCGCAACTCGACGTGAGCGGCCTCGACGGCCGCCGCCGGACGCCATAGCCAGTGCCAGCCGCCGCCGGCTTTGGGCAGCATCTGCAGTTCACCGCGAGCCTGTCCGCGCCAGAGCCACCAACCCAGCGGCAGGAGCCACGCCAGGGCTACCAGCGTCAGCCAGCCGGGAGCATGGACCACCACGTCACCGCTGACCGCCAACCCCAGCAGCCACTGGCTGCCCCATGCCAGCCTAGACGGGACGATGCGGATCGTTGTCGGCGTTCTCGGCATGTTCTTGAATCAGCGTCACGATGCGACGAAATTCCGGGGCGGGCTCATCGCGCTGCATCAGCCAGGCGAAAAGATCCTGATCCTCACCCTCGATGAAGGCACGGTAAGCCGCCTGGTCATCGGCCCCAAGCTGGTCGTAGCAGTGTTCGAGGAAAGGGATCAGCAGCAGGTCGAGTTCCCACATCCCGCGCCGGGAGTGCCAATAGAGCCGCTTGCGCAAGGCAGCGGCATCGGGGGTATTCGCTTCGCTCAACGTCGGCCTCGATGGTTAGGGGAATGAGCATCCAGTATACCGGAGCCGGAAAAATGCGGCAGTGCTTCGACCCGACTTGTCCATTTTTCTTGACCATGGTCGTAGTGCGTTGTTTTATCTCGGTTTGAGCAGTATGCTGACGGAAGAACAAGAATGCCACCCAGGTCCCACCGGACCGGGCAATGCCTGGAGATGACCCGATGACCAAATCCGAGTTGATCGAACAGATCGCCATGCGCCAGCCTGAACTTTCGATCAAGGAAGTCGAATCCGCGGTTCGCCTGATTCTCGACGACATCACCGATACGCTGGCCGAGGGAGGGCGAGTCGAGATCAGGGGATTCGGCAGTTTTTCCTTGCATTACCGGGAGCCACGGGTAGGTCGCAACCCCAAGACCGGCGATCCGGTCGCGCTGGAGGGCAAGTTCGTGCCACACTTCAAGCCTGGCAAGGAGCTCCGCGAGCAGGTCAATGCCAGCCGCGCCCTCGGCTACTAACACTTTCCATTCACAAGGGATAGAAACATGCGTTGGCTCAAAGGCCTGATCCTGGCCATCATTCTGCTGGCGGTTCTGCTTGTCGGCATACTCTTCGCCGTCAACAATCAGCAGACGGTACCGCTCAACCTGATCTGGATGGAGCTACCACCCATATCGCTCTCCGTCTGGCTCCTGACCGCCCTGGTTTGCGGCGTAGTGCTGGGCATGCTGGCGATGACAGGAGTCTGGCTGAGGTTGCGCACCGCGCTGTCACGCACCCAGCGATTGAATCGTCAGCAACGCAAGGAACTCGACCGTCTTCGCGTTCAGGAGCTCAAGGAACTGCCGTAAATGCCAGATGCCCTGCTGCTTGTGCTGCTGGTGGCCGCCGTAGCCATTGGCTGGTGGCTAGGCCGCCGTGAGCGCCAGGGTAGCCATGATCGCGCACCACCGAATACGCTGTCGCGGGACTACTTCGTCGGCTTGAATTATCTGCTCAACGAACAGCCCGATCGCGCCATCGAAACCTTCGTCAATGCGCTGGAAGTCAACAGCGAGACCATCGATACCCACATTACGTTGGGTAATCTGTTCCGCACCCGGGGCGAGGCCGACCGTGCCGTCAAGATCCACCAGAATCTGCTGGCTCGCCCCACCCTGACGGCGCTGCAGAGCGAACAGGTACAGCTCGAGCTGGCACGGGACTTTCTGCACCTGGGATTGTTCGACCGTAGCGAGCGAGTCCTACAGCAACTGGTTCACGATTCCAGCCATGAGGACATTCGTCATGCCGCCAAGCGCCTGTTGGCGGACCTGTTCGATCGCGAGGCAGAGTGGCAAGCCGCCTTCGACGTGGCCTATCCCAACCTGATTCGCCAGCACGAGGACATCCGCCGGGCAGCGGCCCACTGGCTCTGCGAAATGGCCGATCACGAGCGCTGCTCCGCAAGCCCAGGTCTGGCCCGCAAGCACTTGCGCCGGGCGCTATCCATCGACCCGCGCTGCGTGCGCGCCAACCTATTGCTGGCGGCCTTGTCTCAGGACACCGGGCATTATCGTGAGGCCATCCGGACCCTCATGCGCATTCCGGACCAGGACCTGGACATGATGCCGGTTGCGCTGGAACCGCTACATCACGCCTATGCCATGCTGGATGATGAAGCAGGATTGGTGGATTGCCTGGAGCGGCTGCTCGAGCGGGCTCACGTAACCAGCCTGATCATTCTGCTGGCGGAGACTCAGCGCAAGCGCCATGGGCTACAAGTCGCCATCGAGCTGGTCAGCGAGCAGCTCAACCGGGCACCTAGCCTGGGCGCACTCGACTACCTGCTGGATCTCTATCAGCACCAGCAGCAGCAGCAAGGCGCACCCGACAACCGGCTGCAGCTACTCAAGCAACACACCCATACCTTGCTGACAGCCCGGCCCAGACATCGGTGTCAGCGCTGTGGTTTCGCCGGCCAGCCGCTCCACTGGCAGTGCCCCAGTTGCCGCAGTTGGGGCACCACCCGTCCCATTACCGGCATCGAAGGGGAATAAGGGGTTCAGCGCGCGGCCAGTTCCTGCTCGATAGCCCTCAAGGCCACCATCGGATCGTCCGCCTGGGTCACCGGCCTCCCAATCACGAGATGAGTGCTCCCGACCGTCATTGCCTCGCCCGGCGTCATCACACGACGTTGGTCGCCATGCTCGGTACTGCTGGGCCTGATGCCCGGCGTCACCTTGAGGAAGTCGTCGCCACACAGCTCGCGCAAGCTGGCCGCCTCCTGAGCCGAACACACCACACCATCCATGCCGCATTGACGCGCCAGCATGGCCAGCCGTTCGACGTGCTGTGCCGGGCTCGCATCGACGCCCACTTCAGCAAGATCGCTTGCCGACATGCTGGTCAGTACCGTTACGGCAATCAGGTGGGTGGCCAAACCATGGCGATCCAGTCGCTCTCGCGCGGCTTCCATCATTCGCCTGCCACCGCTGGCATGTACGTTGACCATCCATACGCCCTGCTCGGCGGCCGCCTGTACGGCCCCAGCCACGGTGTTCGGGATGTCGTGAAACTTGAGGTCGAGAAAAATCTGGAAGCCACGCCCATGCAGCGCATCGATCACCTCCGGGCCGCTGCGGGTGAACAGCTCCTTGCCCACCTTGACGCGACAGCGCTCGGGATCGAGCCGGTCGGCCAGGCACAGTGCGGCATCGAGAGAGGGATGATCAAGGGCAATGATCAGTGGCGAATCACTAGACACGTTGAGTGCTCCGGCTGCGTGGTCAGTTCGCTCAATTATACCAGTCCCTGACGGTTCACCGTTCTCTTCAGGCTGAACTATGCTCTTACCTAATATGAGTTCGGATGCCGGATTCGCTCAAATCCTCAAAATAGCAAGGAAACGACGACGGCCAGCGCCATGCCCCTGAACTGATGGATCGGGAGGTCTCCATGACAAGTGAACAACGCATAGGCCCCATCGCCTTGACCGACAGCCGCGCCCAGCGGGTGCTGAGTACGCTGCTGGAAGGTTCCGGCGTGACACTCAACGGCGAGGCCCCTTGGGACCCGCAGATCTACCATCCCGATTTCTGCTCGAGAATACTGCGCCAAGGTTCCCTGGGGCTGGGGGAGTCGTTCATGGACGGCTGGTGGGAGTGCGAACAGATCGATGAGTTGGCCTGCCGCCTGCTTCAGCACGGTCTGGGAGAGCGGGCTCGCCCGCCTGCGGATCGCATCATGTATCGCCTCCAGGCTGGGCTGCTCAACCTGCAGAGCAAAGCCCGCGCCTACATCGTCGGCGAGGCCCACTACGACCTGGGAAACGACCTGTTCGAGCGCATGCTGGATCCGACCATGTGCTACTCCTGCGGCTACTGGAAGGAAGCCAGGACGCTCCACGAAGCCCAGCTTGCCAAGCTCGAGCTGGCTTGTCGCAAGCTCGAACTACGCCCCGGCATGCATGTGCTCGACATCGGCTGTGGCTGGGGCAGCTTCGCCGAATACGCAGCCCGCCATTACGGTGTCTCGGTCACCGGTATCACCATCTCACGCGAACAGGCGGAGCTGGCCAGACAGCGCTGTGCCGGCTTGCCCGTCGAGATCGAGCTCAAGGACTACCGCGAGTTGACCGGTTGTTATGATCGCATCGTCTCCATCGGCATGTTCGAGCATGTGGGTCATCGCAACTACGAAGTCTACTTCCAGACCGTCGAACGACTGCTGGCCGAATACGGCTTGTTCCTGCTGCATACCATAGGCTCGAATCACTCAGAGATCAGCGTCGACCCATGGATCGACCGTTATATCTTCCCCAATGGAGTCCTGCCATCGGCGCGCCATATCGCCGATGCCAGCGAGAGTCTGCTTCTGATGGAGGACTGGCACAACTTCGGCCCCGACTACGACAGAACGCTGATGGCCTGGCGCGACAACTTCGACACCCACTGGCACGAGATCGCAGATCGCTACAGCCAGCGCACCGAGCGCATGTTCCGCTATTACCTGTCGGTGTGCGCCGGCGCCTTCCGTGCCCGTGACCTTCAGCTCTGGCAGGTGGTCTTCTCGCGCGGTAGAAGGGCGCGCTACGACGCACCACGATGAGATCAACGCTGTGTGCGTCTTATTCTTACAAGCTATATAGACAATCTCTTACAGCTTCTGCTAGATGATTTACGTACCGTTACAACGTATATTAGTCATTCACCCAACGGCTCCCTTCTGAAGGCAGGCGGCTTCCCGCTGATAGCGTGACGAGGCATCGAGCCGATACATAACAACACCAGGACTCATGCCTGTGCGCAGCAGGCCACAAGGGATGCCCGCATGCCTGATGAGAATGCCATGACGGGAGGGGAGCTGAACGAGCCGATCAGCATGCGTGACTTCACGGAACGCCTGCCCGGCGTTGTTTTTCAGTTTCATCGTGACCATCACGGACACATGCATTTCCCCTACCTGGCCGGAAGCGGCACCGGCCTGCCAGGAATCGACCGCGACGCCTTGAATCAGGACGCTCGCCATTTGCTCGATCGGCTGGACGAGGAGGATTACCCGCGCGTGATGGCTGCCATCGAACGCTCGGCTCGCTGGCGCATTCCCATCGCCACCAAGTTCCGCATACGCCTGTCGAGCCAGCGTTGTTGTTGGGTGGCGCTGCGTGCCCAGCCGGAAGATGCACAGACCGGTGTGCTCTGGTACGGCCTGATGATCGACATTACCGAGCAAATGGCTGAGGAGGCCAGGCTACGCCGGCTGTCCGATACCGATGACCTGACCGGTCTGGCCAATCGCCGTAGGTTGATGACTCGGCTGGAGGAAGAGATTGCCAGAAGCAATCGTCATGGTAGCCCGCTCTCCCTGATGCTGATCGACCTGGATCACTTCAAGCGGATCAACGACACTTGGGGTCATCTGCAAGGCGACCTGGTTCTTGCCGAGTTTGCCACTATCTGCCAACAACTACTGAGGGAAGAAGATGTCGTGGGCCGACTCGGGGGGGAAGAGTTCGCCGTGATACTGCCATTGACCCCATTGGTAGCCAGCCGTCCTTTGGCCGAGCGGCTGCGCCGTGCCATCGCCGAGCACAATTTCGGTATCGATGCCGGTCAGGTCACGGCCAGTATCGGTCTTGCCGAATATCGCCTGGGTGAGCCAAGAGATACCTTGATCGACAGGGCTGACCGCAGCCTTTACGCGGCCAAGCATCAAGGGCGCAACCGTGTCGTCAGCGGCTGATTGCCCTTCGCGGGTGCCATCAGCCGAGTGGCAGATTTCCCATGGCAATGGCATCATGGATAAGTAACGGGCCAAGCGGGAACGAGCCCTGGCTTTGCACGAATATCCTAATTTGCTGCCAGAACCATGAGGTGACGAAATCAATGTTCGAAAATATTGAGCGGGTTCCCGGGGACGCCATCCTCGGCCTGATCGAGGCCTTCAAGAAGGATACCAATCCGGAGAAGGTCGATCTCGGCGTCGGCGTCTATAGGGATGCCCAGGGCAACACCCCGGTGATGCGCGCCGTCAAGGAAGCCGAGGCCCTGCTGCTCAAGAACGAAACCACCAAAACGTATATCGGCTCCCATGGCGCACCCGAGTACGGCGAAGTCATCCTGCCGATGGTGCTGGGCGCAGGCTCACCGGTGCTTGAGGCCGGCCGCGCCAGCGCGACACAATCACCGGGCGGCACCGGCGCGCTGCGCCTGGCTGCGGACTTCATCAGCACCCAGCTACCCGGCAAGGGAATCTGGGTCAGCAACCCCACCTGGCCGAACCATCACGGTATTTTTACCGCTGCTGGCATCGAGCTCCACAAGTATCCTTATGTCGACGCCGAGAATCGCCTCGATTTCGACGGTATGCTGGCCGCGGTCAAGCAGATCCCCGCCGGCGACGTCATCGTGCTGCACGCCTGCTGCCATAATCCCACCGGCTTCGATCTCTCCCGCGAGCAATGGCAGCAGATCCTCGAAGTGATCCGTGAGCGCAGCCTGCTGCCTCTGGTCGACTTTGCCTATCAGGGCTTCGGCGAGGGTCTCGACGAGGACGCCTATGGCGTTCGCCTGTTGGCCGAAAGCCTCGACGAGGTGATAATTACCAGTTCTTGCTCGAAGAACTTCGGCATCTACTGCGAGCGTACTGGCTGCCTGATCATGGTGGCGAAGAACAATGAGCAGATGGAGAACGTTCGCTCGCAGGTAGCCATCGTCGCCCGCGAGAATTACTCCAATCCGCCGGCTCATGGCGGTGCCATCGTCAGCGAGATACTGCACTCCGCCGAACTGGCCGCCATTTGGCGCGAGGAGCTCACGGAAATGCGCGACCGCATCAACACCTTGCGCCGCGATTTCGTCGAAGCACTGAAACCCTACGGGCTCGACCAGAAATATGCCTGCGTTGCCGAGCAGCGTGGCATGTTCTCCTATACCGGCCTGCAGCCGGAGCAGGTCGATCGCCTGCGCGATGAGTTCGGTATCTACATGGTACGTTCAGGCCGGGCCAACGTGGCTGGCTTCTCCCATGAGAACCTGCCCTACCTGGCCAAGGCTATTGCGGCAGTCAACTGACCGAGCCTAGCAAGACTAACAACGCTGCGCCCCGGCACATGCCGGGGCGCAGCGTTGTCCCCTTAGTTGGCCCGCGTCCTCACTTCTTGTAGCCACCCAGCACAGGGCGAATATTTTCGATCAGGTAGCGATCGTCGAACCCGGCCTCCTGCGTCAACGCCTCCAGGTCCGGAAACGTCACCACGTGGCGATTACGAGTGACCAGACCATCTTCGCTCAGGGCGCTAAACGTACGGCTGATATGCACAGGGCTTAGCCCCAGCAGATCAGCAAGGATTTCCTGTGACATCGGCAAGCGAATGCTATCGCTGCCGTGTGCATGGGTCTGCTTGAGGCGCTGGTAGATTTCCAATAGAAAGTGAGCCAGTTTCTGGCGAGCATTACGGCGAGCCAGGTTGACCAGGCGCTCTGTGATCAAGATCTGTTGACGGCTGGCTACGGCAAACAGTATCGAAGTCAGGGTAAAAGAAAGACGAAAAATGTTGACGAGATTGCAGTGAGGAAAGAAGCAGACTTCGCCATCCTCGACCATCTGCACGCCGGCCAGGCGCTGAGAGAAGGCAAATTCCCGCAGCCCGATGATATCGCCCGGCAGGTAGATCTCGAGTATCTGTCGCGTACCGTTTTCCAGGTTTCGATAAGAGAACGCCCAGCCAGCCTTGAGAGTACAGAATTCACTAGCAACATCCCGCTCCTCCCACAACACGGTGCCAGCCCGCACCGGCGTGGCGCTATCTTCGAGAGCGCTCAGCAGTGCTTTGTCCTCTTCGGATAACGGACTGTAATAACTGAAATGGCGGACTACACAGCTCTCGTCTGAGCTCATTGATACTCCCCCTTCGATACGGGCCAAAGCCCTTGCTTCGACATGACACCCAAGCAACCCTGGGTGCTTCCAACGCAATCCGCCATGCTCTGGCGACCTGACACAGGCCAGGGCCAAGCACGACTACGACAAAGGCAGACTTGACCAATCAGTCAGACCGAAGCCAAACTGGCCCTGCCTTGACTACAACCCCAACACACAAGAGGCTCATCATGGCGGCTTCCCCTGTGCACTACCCTTGGTACAAGAAGGAGGACACCGATGCCTTCTTCGCCCTCTTCCAGAACAATATCGCGAACTTCGTCATCATTGCCATCAGCATGCTGGGCATGGGCTTCCCCGCCTCCATCGTATTCGGCCAGGTACTGCCGGGGGCAGCGGTGGCGGTAATGGTGGGCAATTTCTACTATGCCTGGAGCGCGGCTCGCCTGGCACGCAAGGAGAACCGCGCGGATGTCACCGCCCTCTCCTACGGTATCTCCACACCGGTCATGTTCGTCTTCCTGTTCGGCGTGCTGCTACCCGCGAAGCAGCTTACCGGCGATGCCGAACTGGCCTGGAAGGTGGCCGTTGCGGCCTGCTTCATCAGCGGCGCCATCGAGGTAGCCGTGAGCCTGATCGGCCGCTGGGTTCAGTACCATCTTCCCAGGGCCGCCATGCTCGGCGCCGTGGCTGGCGTGGCACTGACCTTCATTGCCGGCGAGATGCTGTTCAAGACCCTGGAGATGCCAGTGGTCGGTCTGCTGGTGCTGGCAATTATCATCGTCGGACTGGTGGCACGGGTCAGCATGCCTTTCCGTCTACCCACTTCACTGTTTGCCATCGTCATCGGTACCGCCATGGCCTACCTGATCGGCGATGCCGGCGGCGAGCGCTTCAGTGACGCCTTCACCCACCTCGGTTTCTACCCGCTGTTGCCCAACCTGGCTTGGTTCGAGGGGCTGGGGCTGCTATTCACCGGCATGCTGGCGGTGCTTACCGTGGTCCTGCCGATAACGCTGTACAACGCCATAGAGACCATGAACAACGTCGAGGCGATGGAAGCCGCCGGAGACAAGTACGACGTGCGCGAGTGCCAGGCCGTGGATGGCGCCGGCACCATGCTCGGCGCCCTGTTCGGTGGCGTCTTCCCCACCACTGTGTATATCGCCACCGTCGGAGCGAAATGGATGGGCGCGGGCCGAGGTTACAGCATACTCAACGGGGCGGTCTATGCCTTGGCCACCATGTTCGGCCTGATCGCCGCCCTGGCCGCCATCATTCCAGTCTCGGTAGTTGCCCCCATCCTCGTCTTCGTCGGCATGTCGATGATCGCCACTGCCTTTCAGAGCAACGACACCCGTTACTACCCTGCCGTGGCACTGGCCATGCTGCCCTACTTCGCCAACTACGTGATGACCCGCTTCAATCGCGGCGCCGGTGAGGTCGTGGCGGACATCTCAGGCGGTATCGTCGCCATGGGCCAGGGCGCCATGTTCATGGCCATCTTCATCGGCGCCATGACCGTCTCAGTCATCGATCATCAGTTCCGTCGAGCGGCCATCTTCGCCGCGGTGGCGGCCGCCTTCTCCTTCGTCGGTCTGATGCATGCGCCGGAACTGGCCCTGAACGCTGCCTGGGATTTCACCCTTGGTTACCTGGTGATGGGCATCCTGTTCCTGTACTTTGCCTGGCAGCAAGAAAAGTTGGCAGCACCTCACGGTTCCTCTTCGCGGCCTGCTGCAACCACGCAACCGCCTGCCGTTGACTGAGGCAACAAACACCGTGGGGTGCAGCAGCGCCCCACGGTACTTCGTTCTGCATCATCTACGGTGATGGTTGTCGAGCCAGGGGTCAGTTGGCGTCGATGGCGCCCTCGACTTCCGTCTCACTCTCGGCAGTTCCCCTGATACGATCACGGTTATCTTCGATCCGATCCTGGGCAGGCTCAGCGGTTCGCTCCATCGCGCGATCCAACCCTGGGGCTTTCGTACGGCTGTCGGCGTTGGCCTCAGTTTCAACGCCCGCCTCCAGCTCTGATTCCTCGCCGAACTCCTCCGTGGACTCTGCCTCCACATCGCTCTCGACGTCAGGATCACTATCTAGGCTACCTTCGGTATCGGCATCTCCATCGAGACCACTTTCGGTATCGCCGTCGGTGTCGACGTCAAGACTGCCTTCGGCTTCGCCATCCAGGCCACCATCGGCACTGCCATCGACATCGCCTTCGGCTCCTCCATCCAGGCCACCATCGGCACTGCCACCGACATCGCCTTCGGCTCCTCCATCGAGGCCACCATCGGCACTGCCACCGACATCGCCTTCGGCTCCTCCATCAAGGCCACCATCAGCACTACCGCCGACACTGCCCTCGGCACCTCCATCCAGGCCACCACCGGCTTCGCCGGCCTGGGCCAGCAGCATGGTAGAAGACTCACTGGTCACACCTACCGCATGAAAGTTGCCGCTCTGCTGCCCTTCGGGCTCGGCATGAGCGGTCGCGCCGGCCAGACCGGCAAAAATCAGAGCTATACTGGCAGTCAGTGTCTTGAGCTTCATAGCGCCTCCTTGGCCCATTTCCTTGGGCTATTCCGGTGAGACTCCTCATGAGCGGCTCATCAGCGATACCGCTCGTCACTCACCTGCGAGAGGTATGCCACGAGAGAAAAACTGACTGGAAAATATGCAGTTATAAGAGAACGCTGTTTTATTAATAGCGCTTACCACTCACCTTCACGCCATTAACTGTCGCAACGAAGCAACAGAAACCGGAGAAAAATCGGAGAGAAATCGCGCAGAATGACGATTTGAGGAGGAATAACCCTGTCTGCTTTCCACGACACGGATATGCGGGAAACAAGTACAAGGAGGACAAGCGGAGGGAATACAGCGGCTCCCAGCAAGGAAGCCGCTGCCGGAGAGTTACTTATTGGGTTGGCTGGGCCGGCTGCCCCTCTTGCTGCTGCATCTGATTCTGAAGATCTTGCATCTGTTGCTGCTGCTGAGCGATCGCATCATCCAACTGCTGACGCTGCTCCTCAGTGAATACCGATTCGATGCGTGACTGGAGCAATACCGTCTCGGCCGTGATCTCACCGGTCAGATCACCCAGCCGTGAGGCATCCTCACGAATGAGGTCTTCATCGTAATCGGGCCCGACATAATCGCCGAGGCGCGCCTGGAGCGCCTGTGCCTCCTGCTCCTTGGGTGCCAGCTGACTCTCAGCCTCGTCCAGCAGGCTACGAATCTCCTGCTGCTGGTTCTCGTCCAGATCGAGCAACTGATCGAGTTGATCCACCTGATCCCCCTGAGGCGGTGCCTGCATCTGCTGTGCCGATGCTACGCCGACGATTCCCAGGGTAAGTGTGATCGTTGCCAGAAACTTGGTGAGCTTCATTACTTACTCCATTCCATCAGAGTTGCTTTCATGGCCCGAACCGGTCGAGCCACTACGTCCTAACCCTGACAGCGGAACAAGCGTCAGGTTCGCTCACGAGGCAAAAGTTTCGACTCGGTGTCGGCATCAGCTCCACTTCGTGCCAGCATGCGGCGCATCAGTTGCCAAGCGGCCATCCCAGCCAGCAGGTTGCCAAAAGCCGCCCCCATGGCGAGCCCCGGCAAGCCACCAAGCACAGCACCCAACCAGAGAAACGGGAGATAGCACAGGAACAGCCTCGCCGTGGACATCAGCATGGCATGTAGCGGCCAACCCAACGCATTGCCAGCGGAGACCACCAGCATACAGACACCAAGAGCGGCATAACTCGGCAGCAAGAAACGGATCAGCAGCGTCAAGTCGTCTCGCACGTCAGGACTGCCCGCCAGCAGATGAGAAGCCCATGGGGCGAGCAGAGCCAATACCAGGCCCAAGGTGAGTTGCCATCCCACCACGATCCTCAATGCCAGCCGCACCAGTTGCCGGACCTGCGCCCAGTCGCCAGCGCCGTAGCAACGCCCCAGCCATGGCGGCAGCGACATGGTCATGGCCAGTACCACCACCAGAGTCAGCGTTTCAAGCCGGCTCGCAAGTCCCCATGCGGCCACGCTTGATTCCCCCAATTTCGCCACCACCGAGATGGCAAGCATTGACGCCAACGGCGGCATCAACTGGCTGACCATGGCCGGTCCGGCAATACCGACAAAGGGACGTGCCGAGCCAGCCAGCTCCCGCCTGAGCCCCTCACGCGCCAGCCAATCATTTTGTCCCAGCCGTTTGGCAACCAGCAGCAGCCCGCAGCCAAAGGCAATAACCGTGGCCCAGGCTGCCCCGGGGAGACCAAGCCCCGCCCAGGGCCCCACACCGAAAATAAAAAGCGGATCAAGCAGCAGGTTGAACAAGCTGGTAATCACCATGATCTTGCCGGGTAGCCGCGTATCGCCATGGGCACGAAACAGGCTATAGACGAAGTAGAGAACTGCCCCCAGCCAGGCTGCCAGCAACTGAGGCGTCCAATAATCGCGGATCAGCTCGCGCGTTGCCTCGTCGGCACCCAGGCGGGAGAAAATTGCCGTCTGGGTCCACCACAGCACGAACGCTAGCAGAGCGAGGGTCACACTACCGACCATCAGAACCAGCGAGCCAAGACGCCGCGCCCTGGCTGTCTCACCGGCGCCCAAGGCGCGCGAGATCAGTGCTGCGATGGCGATGCCAAGCCCGACCTGAACGCCGATGATGAGGAAGGTCAGCGGAAAGGTGAACGACTGCGCCGCCAACGGCGCAGTACCCAGGCGAGCGACGAAGGCACTGTCCACCAGTTGGAAGCCGAGCAGCGCCAACACCCCGATGGCCATCGGCCAAGTCTGCCGCCAGAGCGTCAGCC
The DNA here is from genome assembly GCF_014931605.1 of Halomonas sp. MCCC 1A13316. Classification (NCBI taxonomy): domain Bacteria; kingdom Pseudomonadati; phylum Pseudomonadota; class Gammaproteobacteria; order Oceanospirillales; family Halomonadaceae; genus Billgrantia; species Billgrantia diversa. The sequence goes on from NZ_CP053382.1 coordinate 2,723,421, forward strand.
CCAGAGAGACGTCAACTGAACGAGAAGGATGCGATATCACTACAGTAGTGTCTCCAGTACCTTATCGAGGGAGCGAAGCGCAAACGAGGTTTACTGTTCGGCCTCGATGGTATCGAGACGAACGTCGACACAAAACATGACGGGATCTTTGGTGAACTCGTCGAGCATCACATGGTAGGAATAGACCGGTACCGGATGCCCTCGCCATTCTTGCAGTACCAGGCGCCCCGGCGGTATTACTTTCCCTACGCGTAGCCATGCGGTGTGATCTTGTATCACCTGCGCTTGCATGGTCTCGGGAATGATGAGTTCTTCGAGATAGCGACCAGCGGCCTCTTCGGCCTGATAACCGTACAGTCGAGTACTCTCCGCATTCCAGTAGATGACTCGTCGGTTGCGATCATAGCCTTGTACTGCAACGTTAGGCAGACTTTCCAGCAGCACCCTGAAACGTGAATCAGCTTGGCAATTCTTGCTACCTGAGTGTGAGCGGAGCCGAAACGTTTGCAACAGGCAACGGATACATCTGAGAAAGTAGCCCACCTGCAGACTCCATGACCGAGTTAGGCCTGCATGGTACTAGAAAACGGCGACAACCCCGCTACGGCTTGCTTAAAGGTCAACCCTCGGCCGCGCCGAGGGTTTCATCGTGCAACCAGCGCTTGGCTACTGACGCACACCCTCGAAGGTGACGTAGAGTTCGAGTTCATGCATCGCTTCGGGGAACTCGCTCATGTCGATACCGAAGTCGGCCAGCGTCAGCATGGTGCTGCCCTCGAAGCCGGCGCGATAGCCGCCCCAGGGATCCTCACCTTCCCCCATCAGGGTCACCGGCATCTCGATCTCGCGGGTCTCGCCGTGCAAGGTCAGGTCACCGGTCAACACGCCTTCCTCGTCGCCGTTGGGCGTGAAGCCGGTGGAGACGAAGGTGGCAGTGGGATACTCGTCGGCATCCAGGAAGTCGCTGCTGAGAAAATGCTTGTCACGCTCGGCATGGTTGGTATTTAGACTTCCCACCTGTACTTCCATCTCTACGCTGGATGCCTCGAGGTCCTCAGGGTCGTAGTGGAAACGACCTTCGAATTCCTCGAAGTTGCCGAGAATGTAGGAATAGCCGAGATGGTTGATCTTGAACTGGATGAAGGCGTGCTGGCCTTCGGTGTCCACCACGTAGTCGTCGGCCAGGGCCAGACCGGTGGCGGCCAGGGAAACGGCGCCTAAGGCAGTAGCGAGTGCGGCTTTCTTGAACATGAGTCTCTCCTTGGTGGTAGCGCTCATAGCGCTGGCGTTCAACGGCGACGCGTACGTGCCGGGTTCAGCATACGGGTAAGGGTATCGTGGCGATCGAGAATATGATGCTTCAGCGCCGCCAGAGTATGCCCTGCTGCCAGTAGTAACAGCGCCACGGCGCTATACCAGTGGATCTCGCCGGCAATGCCGGCCTGGTCGGGCAGGTTGCTGAAGAACGCGGGCACCTCGAACCAGTCGAAGACGCCGATGCCACGCCCTTTGGCGGTGGAGATCAGGTAGCCGCTAACCATTACCGTGAGCAGCAGCACATAGAGGGCGATATGACCCAAGTGCGCTGCGACACGCTCCATGCGGCTACCGTGAGCGACGGGCGTCGGCTGGAACAGGCGCCAGAGGACGCGCAGCAGCGTGGCGAACAATAGCAGCATACCAATGGAGCGGTGCCACCATGGAGCGAGGTTGTACCAGGCGTCGTAATAGCTCAGGTCCGTCATCCACCAGCCGAGAATGAACAAGCCAACGATCACCACGGCACTGGCCCAGTGAAGGGTTATGCTGACCAGGCCCCAGCCTGAGCGAGTGTTGCGCCACATCTCGTCGCTCCCGTTGAGCTTCGTCATCGATGGGTGGCAGCATACCGTAACGAATGCTCAGGATGCGCTGAAAAAACCGAACGTTACGTTCGTAAAAATTCCCTGTTCCGCATCCGAACATGCATCACTCAGCATTCCGGACAGGTCAAATCAGCGCATCGAGCCCACGTGCGAGATCGACACGTATATCTTCCAGTGCCTCGAGCCCCACCGCGACGCGAACCAGACCTTCGCCGATGCCCGCGGCTTGCTTCTGAGCATCGGAAAGACGCCCGTGGGTAGTGGTACCGGGATGGGTGATGGTGGTTTTGACGTCACCCAGGTTGCCGGTGATCGAGAGCATGCGAGTGGCATCGATGACCGACCATGCCGACTCGCGCCCACCCTTGACCTCGAACCCAAGCACCGCGCCATAACCTTTCTGCTGACGGCTTGCCAACCCGTGCTGCGGGTGGTCCGGCAGGCCGCTGTAGTGCACCCGCGTCACTGCAGGGTGCCCCTGTAGCCACTCGGCCAAGGCCTGGGCATTCTCGCAGTGGGCACGCATACGTAGATTGAGCGTCTCCAGCCCCTTGGTGAAGATCCAGGCATTGAATGGGCTCAGGCACGGTCCGCAGGTACGCACCACGCCAAACACTTCTTCGAGTTCCTTTTCACGCCCTACCACGGCTCCGCCGACCGCCCGGCCCTGCCCATCCAGGTACTTGGTGGCAGAGTGAATGACCAGATCCGCCCCCAGCACCAGCGGCTTCTGCAACGCCGGGGTCAGGAAGCAGTTGTCTATGGCAAGCAGCGCACCACTGCGATGGGCGATATCGGCAAGCGCCGCGATATCGACTACCTCGGAGAGCGGATTGGAGGGCGTCTCGGCGAACAGCAGACGCGTCCGGTGCGTCATCGCTGCCTCCCAGGCCGCCAGGTCGGCGAGCTCCACATAGCGCGTGGTGATGCCCAGCTTGCCGAAATACTTGTCGAACAGGCTGACCGTGGAACCGAACAGCGAACGCGAGGCGACGATCTCGTCACCGGCTTGCAACAGGGCGAGTACCGTCGCCAGGATCGCCGCCATGCCGGAACTGGTCGCGACACAGCGCTCCCCTTCTTCGAGCGCTGCCAAGCGACGCTCGAAGGTATGCACGGTGGGATTGGTGAAGCGCGAATAGACATTGCCCGGCTCCTCACCCTTGAACTTGCGCGCCGCTTCGGCGGCACTGGCGTAGACGAAGCTCGAGGTGGGAAAGATCGGCTCGCCATGCTCTTGCTCATGGGTACGCTGATGGCCCGCACGAATCGCCAGGGTTTCCAGTGCCCAACTGTCGTCGGGGGTCATCTCGTCATGCATGGTGGGCCTCAATCGTCGATGTCGTCTTCCTGGTTATGCATGCCCACCAGTGCATGGGCACCGACACTCTGCTCCTGCTTGGCGGCATCGTTGCGCGAGGCTTCGAGCGCCAAGAGGTAACCATCGTCGATATCGCCGGTCACGTAGCGACCATCGAAGACTGAACAGTCGAACTGCTCGAGCCCCGGGTTGACCTCACGACAAGCCTCCTTCAGGTCGTCCAGGTCCTGGTAGAAGATACGGTCGGCGCCGATCAACTCGCCCACCTCGGCTTCGCTGCGACCATGCGCGATCAATTCCGAGGCCGCCGGCATGTCGATTCCATAGACGTTAGGATAGCGTACCGGGGGCGACGCCGAGGCAAAGTAGACCTTGTTGGCGCCGGCCTCCCGCGCCATCTGGATGATCTGCTTGCAGGTGGTGCCGCGCACGATGGAGTCGTCCACCAGCAGCACGTTCTTGTCCTTGAACTCGACGCCGATGGCGTTGAGCTTCTGGCGTACCGACTTCTTGCGCTGGGTCTGGCCCGGCATGATGAAGGTCCGCCCGATGTAGCGGTTCTTCATGAAACCTTCGCGATAGGTCACGCCCAGGTGCTGAGCGAGTTCCAACGCCGAGGTACGTGAGGTATCGGGGATCGGTATCACCACGTCGATGTCGTGTTCCGGCCACTCGCTGCGGATGCGGTCGCCGAGCTTGCGCCCCATCTGCATGCGTGTGCCGTAGACATAGGCGCCATCGAGGATCGAATCGGGGCGTGCCAGGTAGACATGTTCGAAAATGCAGGGTGAGAGCGTAGGCGCATCGGCACACAGCTGGGTATGGAATTGACCCTCCATGTCGACGAAGATCGCCTCGCCCGGCGCCAGGTCGCGGTGCAGTTCGAAGCCGCCCACGTCGAGCGCTACCGACTCGGAAGCGATTATCACCTCCTGACCGTTGCCCTCGTCGCGAGTGCCGAACACCACCGGCCGGATGCCATTGGGATCGCGGAAAGCGACCAGGCCGACACCATTGATGATCGCCACCGCGGCGTAACCACCGCGGCAGCGACGATGCACCCGTCGCACTGCGTCGAAGATGTCGCCGGGAGAGAGATGCAACCCTTGCTTGCCCAGCTCATGCGCAAACACGTTGAGCAGTACTTCGGAATCCGAACTGGTGTTGATATGACGCAGGTCGGAAGAGAACAGCTCCTGCTTGAGCTGGTCCGAATTGGTCAGATTGCCGTTATGGGCCAGCGCGATGCCGTAAGGGGAATTGACGTAGAACGGCTGCGACTCCGCCTCGCTGGACGAGCCCGCGGTGGGATAGCGTACATGGCCGATACCCAGATTGCCCTGCAGCCGCGCCATGTGGCGAGTGTGGAACACATCGCGTACCAGGCCGTTGCTCTTGCGCAGCAGAAAGCGCCCTTCGCTCCATGTCATCATGCCCGCGGCATCTTGGCCGCGATGCTGAAGCACTGTCAGAGCGTCATAGATCGCCTGGTTCACGGTCTGCTTGGCCAGAAGGCCTACGATACCGCACATTCCACCTTACCTCGCTTGCAGGGTGCCGACGGTGGTCGGCAAGAAGAAACCATTGTTCACAACGCCTCGGCGCCGGGTTCGTTCCGGTCACGACGCTCGGGCAACGGAATGTTCCGCCACCCTTCCGGCGCCTCGGGAACGCGGCCTTCCCAGGCCTCGAGCTGATTCACGGCCCAGTTGCGCATCTGTTCGAAGGTCGGGCGCAACTCGGCATCCTGCCATGCTTGCAGTTGTGCCAGCGGCGTCAGGCTGATCAGGATGGTCGCCACCACTAGCACCGCCGCTCCTCGTGCAATGCCGAAACAGGCGCCGGCGACACGATTGAAGAAACCCATGCCGACCCACTCCACGGCGGCATGCACCATGCGTATGATGATGCCACAAAGCAGCACCACCCCCAGGATAACCAGCACGAAGGCCAGCACCAACCGGCCGTCGGGGCTGTCGATCAGCCCCGAGAGTAGATCGGCTACCGGCTCGGCAAGCAGCCGCGCAGCCAACAGTGCGATGATCCAGGCCGCCAGGCCCAGGCCTTCACGTATCAGTCCGCGCATGAAGCCAGCCAGTGTCGAGATGGCCAGTACGGCGAGAAAGCCCCAATCGATCCAGGTCAGCGTCATCGACTTACTCTCTCACTCTGACCAGCAGACCTTGCAGGTTGACCTGTTCCTTCACAGCGCTCATGGCACGCTCACCGGAGTCCGAGGACTCGAAGGGACCCACATAGACCGTGGTCATGTTGTTGTCGCGCTGCCGGCTGTAGACGGGAAACCCCTTCTCCTGCAGCTGTGACTGGAGGCGTTCGGCATTGCCCGGCTCGCCGAAGCTTCCCACCTGCACGGCCCATTCCCCTTCAGGCGATGCGTTCGCCGACGAGCCCTGACGCTCGGGCCCGGAGCTCTGGGCAGGGGATTGGCTGCTCTCCAGGCGCTCGGAAGCGGCCCGGGCCAGGTCGGCAATCGGATCCTGCCGAGGTGTCTCGGCCGGCGATGAGGCCTGGTTCGCGTCGCTGCCCGCGCCAGCCTGTTGCAGCGCCACGGCCGGCTCCGGCTCGACACGTTCGGGGTCGCCAGGCTCAGGCTCGACATCAGCCAACGGCGGCTGCGGCTCTACCTGCGCCGGATTCGTCTCGGGCGAACGGATCTGCCCAAGACTCGTCGGCGGCTGCGGATCGGGTACGTTGCGCCGCTCCACCGGCACCGGTTGCTCGATGGTCAGCATCGGCTGGGGGCGCTCGTCGCGGGGTGCCGGCTCATCGAACAGCATCGGCACGAAGATCACCGCCAAGGCAATCAGAATGACTGCACCGCTGATTCGTTCGCGCATTCCGTACTTCATCATCCCTCCTGCCCCGCTTATGCCGCCTGCGCCTGTTTCCATGCCAGTATGGCCGCTACCGTGAAGAAGGAGCCGCATACCAGCACACGATCGTCGGGCGCCAGGCGACCGGACAACCACACCGCGCCGTCCTCGGGCGTCGGGGCCTGATAAGCCACATGCCCCCCGGCGACCTCGATGCGTCCTGCCAGATCCGCGGCAGCACGTGCCCGGTCACCGGCCAGGCTCACGGCGACCCAGCCATCCGCGACACCCTCCAGCGCCCCGATGACGCCATCGGCATCCTTGTCGCCCAACATGCCGAGCAGCACCCAGGTACGCCCGCGGCATGGCTGCTCAGCGAGTCTTCCCGCCAGATAAGCGGCAGCATGTGGGTTGTGGCCTACGTCCAGACACCACTGTCCCAGCCACTGCATGCGGCCGGGCACCTGCAGCTCGCGCAGGGCCAACCGGCAACTCACTTCGTCGAGCGCCAGACCGGCCGCTTGCAGGGCCTGCAAGGCCGTAGCAGCATTGTCCAGCGGCAGTCCCGGATCGGGCAAGTCCTCAAGGCTTGAAAAAGCCCCAACGGCATCCTTTCCCCGCCAGTTGAAGCGACCGGCGCCACCAGGGTGCCAGTGAAAATCTTGCCCCAGCACCCTAGCCGGTGCACCGCATTCCTCGGCGCACTGACGAATACTCTTGGGAAGCGCGTGACTGCCCAGAATGGCAGGACGATCGGCACGCATGATACCGGCCTTCTCGCGCCCGATACCCTCGAGGTCGGTGCCGAGAAAGTCGGCATGATCGAGCGCAATGGTAGTAATGACGGCGACATCGGCATCGATGACGTTGACCGCATCGAGCCTGCCACCCAACCCGACCTCGAGCACGGCGAGATCGGGATGGCGTTGGGCGATCGCCCACAGAGCCGCTAGGGTGCCGGCCTCGAAGTAGGTCAGGCTCACGGGCTCATCGGCCAGGCGCGCCGCCTCGACGGCTTCGAAACCGGCGATGAGCGTGGCATCGTCCGCCTCGTTGCCGTCGAACCGCAGCCTTTCGTTGTAACGCAGTAGATGAGGTGACGTGTAGGCGGCCGTGGCGAGACCATGTGCTCGCGCCAGCGCCTCGATCATGGCTACCGTCGAGCCCTTGCCGTTGGTACCTGCCACGGTGATGACGTACGGTGCCAGGCAACGTTCCAGCAGCCCCATGCGGCGAGCGACTTCGGCCACCCGCTCGAGGCCGAGGTCAACGCCCATCGGGTGGACCTGTTCCAGGTAGCCGAGCCAGGCGTCAAGCGTGCGAGATGGCGTCGAAGGTTTCACGAGCAATCAGCGCGCCGAGTCAGAGCGGTCGGTATCTCCGGATATCGTCGAGGAAGACGATTCATCCGGCGTCTCGGGCTCGACGGCCTCGATGATCTCACCTTCCTCCGAGGCTGCACGCTCGGCCTCGTCTACCAGATCCGGCTCCACCAGCTCGGGAAATTCAAGCCCGTGAGGGGGCTGATGGGTGAGCTTGCGCAGCACACAACCGATACGGTTACGCATTTCGCCGCGAGTCACGATCATGTCCACCGTGCCGTGCTCAAGCAGGAACTCGCTGCGCTGAAAGCCTTCGGGCAGCTTTTCACGTACGGTCTGCTCGATGACCCGCGGCCCGGCGAAACCGATCAGGGCGTTGGGCTCGGCCATGTTGAGATCGCCGAGCATGGCCAGCGATGCCGAGACGCCACCGAAGACGGGGTCGGTCAGTACCGAGATGTAGGGCACACCGGCTTCACGCAGGCGCTCCAGTGCGGCCGAGGTCTTGGCCATCTGCATCAGCGAGAATAGCGCTTCCTGCATCCGCGCCCCACCCGAAGCGGAGAAGCAGATGAACGGAATGCGCTCCTCGAGGGCCAGGGCAGCGGCACGCACGAACTTTTCGCCCACCACGGCCCCCATGGAACCACCCATGAAGGTGAATTCGAAGGCCACCACGACCACCGGCAAGCCGTCGAGAGTGCCACGCATCGCCACCAGAGCGTCCTTCTCGCCGGTTTCCTTCTGCGCCGCGTTGAGCCGGTCCTTGTACTTCTTTGAATCGCGGAATTTCAGACGGTCCACCGGCTCGAGCTCGGCCGATATCTCTTCCCGCCCATCCTTGTCGAGAAACCAGTCGAGCCGCTTGCGCGCGGTCAGGCGCAGATGATGGTCGCACTTTGGGCAGACGTTGTGATGCTTTTCCAGTTCGGGCAGATAGAGTACCGCCTCGCACTTCGGGCACTTGCGCCACAGGCCGTCGGGCACGCTGGCCCGCCGGTCCTTGCGCTGAATCCGCCCCATGGAGGGAACAATCTTGTCGAGCCAGCTCATGTCAGAAAGGCTTCCGTATGCTGTTGCGCCCAGCCGTACCAGGCGTCATGAATCGAATCTTGGGCAAAGGCAAGCTCAGCGAGTCGGCAGCGCATCCAGGGCCTGGCGCATCTCACTGAGCACCGCCTTGAGCTCACCGGCGATCGCTTCGGGCCGCTCGGCGTTAGCGGCGATGCGGCTGACCAAGGCGCTGCCGACGATGACGCCGTCGGCTACCTTGCCGACCTCTGCCGCCGAGGCGCCGTCACGAATGCCGAAACCGACACACAGCGGCAGATCGGTCAGCTCGCGCAGGGGCGCCAGATGACTTGCCACGTCGTCGGCGTTGAGCGTTGCGGCCCCGGTTACGCCCTTGAGCGCGACATAGTAGAGGTAGCCCTCGCCATGGGCGCATATTGTAGCGGCCCGTTCCCTTGAAGTGGTAGGGGCCACGAGAAAGATCGAGGCAAGACCTCGCGCTTTGAGAATGGGGCCGAACTCATCGGCCTCCTCGGGCGGCATGTCGACGGTCAATACGCCATCGATGCCGGCATTTGCGGCCTGATCGGCAAAGGCCTCGAGACCGATACGCTCGACGGGGTTGAGGTAGCCCATCAGTACGACCGGCGTGTCGCGATCGGCCTGGCGAAATTCCCGCACCATCTCGAACAGATGACTCAGGCGCACGCTGTGCCTCAGCGCCCGCTCGCAAGCCTTCTGGATCACCGGGCCATCGGCCATCGGGTCGGAGAACGGCACGCCCAGCTCGAGCACGTCGGCACCCGCCTCTACCAGGGCATGCATGAATCCCACGGTATATTGCGGTGCCGGGTCGCCAGCGGTGATGTAGGGAATCAACGCGCGGCGGCCCTGACCCTTGAGTTCGGCGAAGCGTTTATCGATTCGGTTCATCGTCAAAACTCCAGGCCGTCGATCTTGGCGACCGTCATGATGTCCTTGTCGCCGCGGCCGGAGAGGTTGACCACGATGTTCTGATCGGGCCGCAAGGTCGGCGCCAGCACCTTGGCATGGGCCAACGCATGGGCCGATTCCAGCGCCGGCATGATGCCTTCCACCCGGGTCAGCTCGCGGAACGCTTCGAGCACCGCGTCGTCATTAGCCGTCACGTACTGTACCCGCCCGACGTCCTTCCACAGTGCGTGTTCGGGGCCCACGCCCGGATAGTCGAGGCCCGCCGAGATCGAATGGGTATCCGATACCTGGCCGCCCTCGTCGGACATCAGGTAGGTGCGGTTGCCGTGCAGCACACCGCGCGGCGCGTTCGACGTCAGCGGCGCAGCATGACGCCCGGTATCGACCCCGTCACCGCCGGCCTCGACGCCGAACATGGCGACCTCGTCATCCTCGACGAAGGGGTAGAACAGGCCCATGGCGTTGGAACCGCCGCCGACGCAAGCAACCAGCGCGTCGGGCAGCTTGCCGAACTCCTCCAGCGACTGCCGGCGCACCTCACGCCCGACCACGGCGTTGAAGTCGCGCACCATCATGGGATACGGGTGCGGCCCGGCCACGGTACCGATGATGTAGAAGGTATCGTCGACGTTGGTGACCCAGTCGCGCAGCGCCTCGTTCATGGCGTCCTTGAGGGTACGGGTACCGGACTCCACCGGTATCACGTTGGCCCCGAGCAGGCGCATGCGGTAGACGTTGAGCTTCTGGCGCTGGACGTCTTCGGCCCCCATGTAGACCTCACACTCGAGGCCCAGGCGTGCCGCCACGGTGGCGGTGGCCACCCCGTGCTGACCGGCGCCGGTCTCGGCGATTACCCGCGGCTTGCCGCTCATCTTGGCCAGTAGCGCCTGGCCGATGGTGTTGTTCACCTTGTGCGCGCCGGTGTGATTGAGGTCTTCGCGCTTGAGCCAGACCTGAGCACCGCCGAGCTGCTTCGACCATCGCTCGGCATGATAGAGCGGTGACGGACGGCCCACGTAATGGGCCAGGTCGTAGTCGAATTCGGCCTGGAAATCCGGATCGTCGCGAAGACGCAGATAGGTCTTCTCGAGATCGTCCAGGGCGAAGCTCAGGGTCTCCGAGACGAACCGTCCGCCATAGGGGCCGAAGTGGCCACGTGCGTCCGGCAGTCGGGTCAGGTCACTGAACTTGCTCACTAAAGACACCTCATAGGGTCGCCATAAGGGACAGGGATGGAATCTAGCTTGGGCGAAACGATTATCCCAGGCGCTTGCGGTCGGCCTGAGTCACCGCCGTGGCGAAAGCCGACAGCAGGCGGGAATCCTTGCAGCCGGGTTCGGCTTCCACGCCGCCGGAGACGTCCACTGCGAAGGGGTGCACGCGCTCGATGGCGTCGGCCACGTTGCCCAGGCTCAGCCCACCCGCGAGAATAACAGGTTTTGTCAGGCTTGCGGGGATTCGCGACCAGTCGAAGGTCTCCCCGGTGCCGCCCGGCACGCCCGGGCGATAAGCGTCCAGCAGCAGCGCCTGGGCGCCGGCATAGGCCTCGGCCGCGCCGTGCAGATCAATGCCGTCGCGCATGCGCAGCGCCCTGATCCAGGGTCGCTCGAAACCGGCACAGTAGGCGGGGCTCTCTTCGCCATGGAACTGCAGCAGGTCGAGATGGCGGCTGGCGCGAATGACGAACTCGGGCGAGGCATCGACGAACAACCCCACCCGGGTGACGAAGGCCGGCACGCAGGCCGCCAGCGCTGCGAGGCGCTCTTCATCGACATGCCGGCGACTGCCGGGCCAGAGCACGAAGCCGAGCGCATCGGCTCCCGCCGCCACGGCGTCGGTCACGTCCTGCTCGCGTGTCAGACCGCAGAACTTGATGCGCGTGCGCACGGGCTGTATCAGCCTCATGAATCACCCTCCTTCACCCTGCAATCGTCCCTCTTCGTTCCGGCCACTGGCCGGCCTCGGCGAAATTCGACCATGGGACACGCCGGCAGTTCGCGCTCGCCGCTCCATTCTCCCAGAAATGCCAGCAGGTTCGGGCCGAGCGGCTCCTGCGGCAACCCCCAGACCTCGTCGTAGAGCGAATCGACGAAGTGCAGCCCACACGCCGGCGCAGTCACGGCGGAGAGCGTGCGATCCTTGAGCGTCAACAGTTCAGCCAGGTAGCCGTCGTCCTGCTCGCCACGCCCCACGCTGACCAGCGCCCCGACGATGTTCCGGATCATGTGGTGCAAGAAGGCATTTCCCTGCACGTCGACGACGACAAGCGGTCCATGCCGACGAACCTCGATGAAGTGAAGATGGCGCCAAGGCGTCTTCGACTGGCAGCCAGCAGCACGAAAGCTGGAGAAGTCATGCTCGCCCACCAGTGCCTGAGCCGCACGGTGCATGGTATCGGCATCGAGCGGGTCGCGGCACCATGTCACGTTGTGACGCTCCAGCACCGGCCGGCTCATCTGGTTGAGAATGATATAGCGATAGCGTCGCGCCAGCGCCTTGAAGCGAGCGTGAAAGTCGTCGGGCACCTCGCGCACCCAATGCACCGCGACATCGCGAGCAAGGTTGGCGTTGACACCGAACACCCAGGCCTTCTGCGAGCGCGAGGCGGGTGCATCGAAATGCACGACCTGACGCGTGGCGTGCACGCCCGAATCGGTCCGACCGCTGGCATGCACCGTCACCGATTGGCCTGCCACCCTGGAGAGCGCCCGCTCCAGCTCGGCCTGAACCGAGGGGGCATGCTTGAGTCGCTGCCAGCCACAGTAGGCGCTACCGTCATATTCCACCCCCATGGCCAGACGGCCATGCAGGGGGTGACGTTCATCGAGATGTCGAAACAGGGTCATGCCGCCTTCAGAGCCGATAGTGAGTGAACAGGTGCTGGGCCTCGTCGCGTACTTGCGGATCGCCGCCGTGCCTCAACAACCGCTGCAGCAGCGGGCGAGCCCGCTCCATGTCGCCGTTCTTCAGCAAGAGGCGCGCTTGTTCCAGGTCGTCACGCTTGGCGTCATCGCCCATGGCAATGCCATTATCGCGATCCAGCGGCGGGAAGGCCACCTCCTCCACCTCCCACTCGGGCTCCTCCGCCTTATCGCTTGAACGAGCGCTCGAGCGTTCCGTCTGCTCGCCCTCCTGGGGAGCATCAGAGACATCGCTCATCACGGGGAACTCGACGCTGGGCTGCATGGGTGTCTCTTCACGTGTCGGCGGCTCCGGGTCCAAGGTAGGAGGCTGGTAATCGATCGTTCGCCACTCCGTCGTCTCGCTACGTTCGGCGAGCGGTGTCTGTCGCGAAACATCGGTTGGCGGCTTCTCGTCGCCAAGTTCATCCGGGGTTTCGTCCGTCGTCTCATCCCGTGGCGGCGGCTCCTGGGGCGCCACCTCGTCCGGCGGCGTGTCTTCGCGACCGACAGTATCAAGGCGGGGGAAGTCGACCTGCTGCGGCTCGACCGGAACCGAAGGCGCCCCCTGCTCCGCAGCGTGTTCCTTCGGTTCAACGATCTTCTGCCCCGCTGGTTGGGCGTCATCGCGTGGCGCTTCATTACTGCTCGCCTGGGCGCCATTGCTGGGCGGCGTGGGCTGATGCTTGGCCAGTAGCCTCCCGGCTTCAGCCACCAGCGCGGAGTCGCCAGTCTCGGCCAGCAACTGCGCCTCGCGCTCTGCCGCCTGCCGGTTGCCCTGTTCCACGTGTACGTTGAGCAGCTTGAGTCGCAGGTCATGTCGCTCGGAATCACGGTCCAGGCCCGCCTCCAACAGCTCCCTGGCCTGGTCGTAGCGGCCGTACGCCATGAAAATATCTGCTTCACTGATCGCTTCGGCCTGCGGCATGGTGCTGCGCGGCACCTCCTCCAGGTGAGGACCGGGTTCATCGACAGTCATGCCTGAAGCGATGGGCGGGGGTGGACTGGTGGGAGCGCCGGGCGGCATCGTCACGTCACCGGGAGGCGGCATGCCGTGGATCATGTTGGGCATGGCATTGCTTCCCGTCGCCGGGGCAGCTTCTCGGCGCTGACGGCGGCGAACCCACAGCCAGAGACCCAGTAAGGCAGCCAGTCCCGCACCGCCAAGGATGAGGTTGCGATCGAAGGCCGTCGGATACATGCCTCCCCACCAAGGTGCATCGACCTGGGTGTCGGGCTCGCTCTGCACCACCACGCTGCCGGATCCGATGCCTTCGCTGCCCGCACCGCTGGACAGCAGGGCAGTCAGTTGCTCGCGCATGGCCTCGACGTCGTCACGCAAGCCACCAAGTTCCTGCTGTAGAGCGTCGCGTTCGGCCTGCACTTCTTCGAGCGCGGCGCGGCTCTCTTGCCAGCGCCGCTCGAACAGTACGAAGCGCGGGTCGCTCCCCTCCATGGCCAATTCCCCGACACCCAGCGTAGCCAGCACCTCGGCATCGAGAACGCCTTCGTCACTCGATGCCGACCGGTCGTTATCCTCGGCAATGCCCATTGCGGTCTCGGCGGCAAGTTCATCGTCGCTGAGCAGCGTGAGCCGAGGCGACGCATCGGCTTCAGCGGCTGGCGACATAGCCTCTGCTTCAGCCTGGTCCTCGGCTTGCCCAGCCGGCTCTGCCACGGCCGGAGAGTGCTGAGCAACCACACTCTCGCCTGCCGCAATCGACGGTTCCAGGGGCACACGGGCGGGCGCGCCGCCACTGCGACTGGCCCAGGCCTGATTCATGGCCTGAACGATGCGGGATGCCTCGTCCACGGAGCGTGCGGCGATGGCATCGCGCGACGGCACATCAAGGGAGTGTCCTGCGCGCATGGCATTGATGTTGCCCGAGGGAAAGACGTCGGGGTTGGCTTCGACCAGCGCCACCATCATCTGATCCATGCTGATGCTGTTGTCGGGACGCAGGCGCCCGGCAACCGACCATAAGGTATCGCCGCTGCCGACCCAAGCGTCATTCTCACCCTGAACCTGGCCGACCATCGGCGCAGCGGCAGCACGAGCTCCCGCCACTTCGGGGGCGATCGGCCGCTCTTCGGCGGATGGCCTGGACGAAGGTTCAGGCTGATGATTCGAGCCGCTCACCAGTGCGGGCATACTGTCGTAATCGGGTGGATCGAGCAGTAAAGTGATTTCACGAAGCTGGCGCCCCGAGGGCCAGTCGAAGCGCAGCAGCAGGTCCATCCAAGGTTCACGCACCGCACGCACGCTGGACAGCGTCACCACCCATTGCCCCTGACGCACTGCGACATCGGTCTTTACACTGGCCGCAAGCGGCGTGCGCACCAGCCCGGCAGAATCGAATTCGCGAGCCTCGGCCACGCTGACACGTAGCAAGTCGGGATCGAGCCCGGCCGTATCGGTGAGCGGAATGACGGCACGCAACGGTGTATTGAGCGAGGAGCGCACATCGGCCTCCCCAACCCCCAGTGCCAGCGCCAGCGGGCTTGCCCCCGACAGCGCCAGCAGCATGGCTAATGTCAACTTGCGTCTCATTGAGCTCCCTTGCGTTGCCCGCTTGCTTAAAAGCGTCCGGTTCTTTTGACGACCGGGATCAAGATCTTGAAGAAATATGTAACACATCCTCGCAGCGCCTGCCGCAGGCCTCACGCAAAAACGGGGCACCTCCCGCAGGAGATGCCCCGTCATTGGCACTGCGAGACGATCACTGCTCGCGCAGGATCTTCAGCATGCGCTTGAGCGGTTCGGCAGCACCCCACAGCAGCTGGTCGCCGGCAGTGAACGCGGAAAGATACTCTCCCCCCATGTTCATCTTGCGCAGGCGGCCCACCGGAACACTCAAGGTGCCGGTGACCATCGACGGCGTCAGCCCGGCAATGGTGGCCTCCTTGTCGTTGGGGATCACCTTGACCCATTCGTTGTGCTTGGCGATGCGCTCCTCAATCTCATCTATCGGCACATCTTTCTTCAACTTGATGGTGAAGGCCTGACTGTGCGAGCGCATGGCGCCGATGCGAACGCAGATGCCATCGATGGGTACCGGATTGTCCTGGAGCCCAAGGATCTTGTTGGTCTCGACGCTGCCCTTCCATTCTTCACGGCTCTGGCCGTTATCCAACTTGGTGTCGATCCAGGGCAGCAGGCTGCCGGCCAAAGGTGCGGTGAAGTTCTCGATCGGGAATTCTTTACCGCGCATGGCCTCGGTGACCTTGCGATCGATATCGAGAATGGCGCTGGCCGGATCGTCCAGCTCGCTCGCCACGCTATCGCGCAGCGCGCCCATCTGATTGAGCAGCTCGCGCATGTGCTTGGCGCCGGAGCCCGAGGCGGCCTGATAGGTCATGGAGGTCATCCACTCGATCAGGTCGGCTTCGAACAGCCCACCAAGCCCCATCAGCATCAGGCTGACGGTGCAGTTACCGCCGACGAAGGTCTTGGCGCCACGGGCCAACTGGTCGTCGATGACACGACGATTGACCGGATCGAGCACGATGGTCGCCTCGTCCTCCATGCGCAGGGTACTGGCGGCATCGATCCAGTAACCCTTCCAGCCACTGCCGCGCAGGTCGCCATAGACCTGCTTGGTGTAATCGCCGCCCTGGCAGGTGATCACGACATCCAACGCCTTGAGCTCATCGATGTCGGTGGCATCCTTGAGCGGAGGTACGTCCACGCCGATGTCGGGGCCAGGCTTGCCGACCTGGGAGGTGGTGAAGAAGATCGGCTCGATGCCGTCGAAATCTCCATCCTCCTGCATGCGCTGCATGAGCACCGAGCCCACCATGCCGCGCCAACCGACGAAACCGACTTTCAACATGTGAAGTCCTCCTGAAAAGAATGAGGCCAATAGTATACATGACCCGGGCCCACCTCGCAGGCGAGCCCGGGCTCAGGGGAACGGCAGCAATTCGGGAGACGGCGCTCAGGCTGCCTCGAAGGCCGACAGCACCGCATCTCCCATATCGCGGGTCGACACGGTGCGCATGCCTTCGGATGAAATATCCGCGGTCCGCAAGCCGTCGTCCAGCACTTTTCCCACCGCGTCCTCGATACGCTGGGCAAGTGCCGGCTCGCCCAGTGTGTAACGCAGCATCATCGCCACCGAGAGGATGGTGGCCAGCGGGTTGGCGACGTTCTGTCCGGCAATGTCCGGTGCACTGCCGTGGCACGGCTCGTACATGCCCTGGCCGCTCTCGTTGAGCGAGGCCGAGGGCAGCATGCCGATGGAGCCGGTGAGCATCGCCGCGGCATCGGAAAGGATGTCGCCGAACATGTTGCCGGTGACCATGACGTCGAACTGCTTGGGCGCGCGCACCAGCTGCATGGCGGCATTATCGACGTACATGTGAGAAAGCTCGACGTCCGGATATTCCGGCGCCAGGCGTTCCATCACCTCTCGCCACAGGATGGTGACTTCGAGAACGTTGGCCTTGTCGACGCTGCACAGGCGCTTGCCGCGCTTCTGCGCCAGCTCGAAGGCGGCCCGGCCGATGCGCTCGATCTCGCTCTCGGAGTAGACGTAGGTATTGAAACCGACGCGCTGGCCGTCGCGCACCTCGATGCCACGCGGCTGGCCGAAGTAGATGCCGCCGGTGAGCTCGCGCACGATCATGATGTCCAGGCCGGCCACCAGCTCGGGCTTGAGGCTGGAGGCGCTGGCCAACTGCGGATAGGTGATCGCCGGGCGCAGGTTGGCGAACAGGCCAAGATTCTTGCGCAGGCCGAGCAGCCCCTTCTCGGGGCGCTTGGCCAGATCCTCGAGCTTATCCCATTTGGGACCACCCACGGCGCCGAGCAGGATGGCATCGGCGGCCTTGGCCTTGTCCAGCGTGACGGCGGGCAGCGGCTCGCCGTGCTCGTCATAGGCCGCGCCCCCGACCAGCGCCTCCTCCACTTCGACGTCGAGGCCGTGGGCCTGGCAGGCGGCCAGGATACGGCTGGCCTGGGCAGTGATCTCGGGGCCGATGCCGTCACCCGGCAATATCAGAATCTTGCGTGTCATTCTGTTGTTTCCTTAAGTAGCTACCACCGTCGCCAAGCGGGGCGCCGGGGGCAGGCCGTAAAGGAGGTCTTTTGCCATGGATGGCAAAAGTAGCGCCCAGGGATGGGTTCACAGCGCCTCCTCGTAGGCCTGCCGCCGGATCAGCCTCGCTTCTCCAGCGGTTGCAGAGTAAGCGTGTCAGACCTGAGCGGCATCGCGGAACAGCCACGGCCGCTCGGCGCGGTGGCGCTGTTCGAAGGCGCGAATGGCGTCCTCGTCCTGCAGGGTGAGGCCAATGTCGTCGAGCCCCTCGAGCAGGCAGTGCTTGCGGAAACCATCCACCTCGAATTCGAGGATCTCCCCGCTTGGTGTGATAACGCGCTGGCTCTCGAGGTCCACATCGAGGCGATAGCCTTCGTTGGCTTCCACTTCGCCAAACAGTCGGTCGATCGTCTCCTCGGGCAGGGTGATCAGCAGCAGGCCGTTCTTGAAGGCGTTGTTGTAGAAGATGTCGGCGAAGCTCGGCGCGATCACCACGCGAAAACCGAAGTCCTCCAGCGCCCAGGGGGCGTGCTCGCGTGAGCTGCCGCAGCCGAAGTTGCGCCGTGCGAGCAGCACGCTGGCGCCTTCATAGCGCGGCTGGTTGAGCACGAAATCGGAATTCACAGGGCGCTGCGAGCAGTCCTGTCCCGGTTGGCCTTCGTCGAGGTAGCGCAGCTCGTCGAACAGGTTAACGCCGAAGCCGGTACGTTTGATCGACTTCAGGAACTGCTTGGGAATGATCAGGTCGGTATCGACGTTGGCCCGGTCGAGCGGAGCGACGAGCCCCTCGGTACGTTCGAACTTTCTCATGGCTCAGGCCTCCTCTGCTGCGGACTGGGCGTCGAAGCGACGGACGTCGACGAAGTGACCGGCAATGGCGGCGGCGGCGGCCATCGCCGGGCTGACCAAGTGGGTGCGACCACCGTAACCCTGGCGGCCCTCGAAGTTGCGGTTCGAGGTGGAGGCGCAGTGCTCGCCGGCACCGAGCTTGTCGGCATTCATCGCCAGGCACATGGAGCAGCCCGGCTCACGCCACTCGAAACCCGCCTCGGTGAAGATCTTGTCGAGCCCTTCGGCCTCGGCCTGGCGCTTCACCAGGCCGGAGCCCGGCACCACCATGGCGAGCTTGATCGAATCAGCCACCTTCTTGCCGCGCGCCACCTTAGCCGCTTCGCGCAGGTCCTCGATGCGCGAGTTGGTGCACGAACCGATGAATACCTTGTCGAGCCTGATGTCGGTGATCTTCTGCTTCGGCGCGAGCCCCATGTACTCCAGCGCACGGGTGTAGCCGCGCTTGACCGTGTCATCGCCTTGCTCGACCGGGTCGGGCACTTCGCCCGAAATGCCGGTAACCATCTCTGGGCTGGTGCCCCAGCTCACCTGCGGTTCGATCTCGCTGGCATCCAGCGTCACCACCTTGTCGAACTGGGCGTCCGCGTCGGAGACGAGGTTGCGCCAGTCGGCCACGGCGGCCTGCCACTGCTCCCCCCTGGGGGCGAAGGGGCGCTCGGCAAGATACTCGATGGTGGTGTCGTCCACGGCGATCAGGCCGACGCGGGCGCCGGCCTCGATAGCCATGTTGCACACCGTCATGCGGCCCTCCATGGAAAGCTCGCGGATGGCGCTGCCGGCGAACTCGATGGCGTAGCCGGTGCCGCCGGCGGTACCGATCCTGCCGATGATCGCCAGCACCACGTCCTTGGCGGTGACACCGGTGCCGAGCTTGCCCTCGACGCGCACCTGCATGTTCTTCATCTTCTGCGCCAGCAGGCACTGGGTGGCGAGCACGTGCTCCACCTCGGAAGTACCGATGCCGTGGGCCAGGGCGGCGAAGGCGCCATGGGTGGCAGTGTGGGAGTCGCCACAGACTACGGTCATGCCCGGCAGCGTGGCGCCCTGTTCCGGCCCCACCACGTGAACGATACCTTGGCGCGGGTCGTTGATCTTGAACTCCTCGATACCGAACTCGATGCAGTTGTCGTCGAGCGTCTGCACCTGGATCAGCGACACCGGGTCCTTGATGCCGGCGTTGCCCTCGGCGCGCTCCTTGAACGTGGTCGGCACGTTGTGGTCCGGCGTGGCCAGGTTGGCGTCGAGACGCCACGGCTTGCGGCCGGCCAGGCGCAGCCCTTCGAAGGCCTGCGGCGAGGTCACTTCATGCAGCAGTTGGCGGTCGATATAGATCAGTGCGGTACCGTCGTCGCGCTCCTTCACCAGGTGCTGTGACCACAGCTTGTCGTAAAGCGTCTGGCCTGTCATATCGTTCTCCCCGGGCTTTATGGCCCTTTGCTATCCGGTCCGAGTCTTGACCAAGTCTTGCGTGGCTCGTCCATAAAAGCAATTCATGTTATTTATTCATTGGATTCCCTAAAGGAATACAACAAAACGATGGACACACAAAGCCTACAGGCCTTCCTCGCCGTGGCCGACAGCGGCAGCTTCTCCCGCGCCGCCGAGCAGCTCTATCTGACCCAGCCCGCAGTTTCCAAGCGCATCGCCTCACTGGAAACGCAGATCGACGCTCGGCTATTCGACCGCATCGGCCGCCGCGTCACGCTCACCGAGGCTGGCCGGGTACTTCTGCCCCGCGCCCGGCAAATCCTGGTAATGGTCGACGACAGCCGCCGCGCGCTGATCAATCTTGAGGGTCGGGTCGCTGGCAGCCTGACCCTGGCCACCAGCCATCACATCGGCCTGCATCGCCTGCCACCGCTGCTCAAGGCCTACACCCAGGCCCATCCGGAAGTGCAAATGGACCTGCGTTTCCTCGACTCGGAGCAGGCCTACCGGGGCGTGCTGGATGGCGAACTGGAAATGGCCGTGGTCACCCTGGCCCCGCACCCAGACCCGCAACTCGACGTAGTGCCGGTGTGGGACGATCGAATGTGCTTCGTTTGCGCCCATGATCATCCGCTGGCGAGTCGCGCGCGCCTCATGCTACACGAGCTGTGCGACTTCGATGCCGTACTGCCCGGCCCCTTGACCTTTACCCGCACATTGATCGAGTCGCGCTTCGCCGCTGCCGGCCTTACGCTACCCGTGGCGCTTTCCACCAACTATCTCGAAACGCTCAAGATGATGACGGCGATTGGCCTGGGATGGAGCCTGCTGCCGGAGCGGCTAGTCGCCGGAGAGCTGCACGAGCTGGACGTGGAGCATCCCGTTATTCATCGCTCGCTGGGCTATCTGGTGCACCGAAGCCGTACACTATCGAATGCTGCGCGGGCGATGCTGGCGCTGCTGGAAGAAGCGCGTGACGCACCGAGTCGCCGCGCATAAGAGAATATTGTTAGACTGCTTACAAAACACCTCGATCCGGAGCCCGACGTCATCGCCCCCTCGCCCGATTCTCCATCGACCTCTACGCGCCACACCCTGGCTGGCGTACTGATACTGATCGGCCTGGTGCTGCAGATTCTCGGCTTCACCGGGCTGACACCGCTGCCAAACGGCGTCGGCTATGCACTATGGCTAGCCACCCTGCTGCTGTGGCGCGACATTCCTCGCCGCACCCGCTGGCAGGCCGGAGCGCTGGCCGCCATCGGCCTGGGGCTACTGGTCCTGGCACGGTGGCGCTACGCCGCCGAAATCGCTTGGCCAACCGTCACTAGCGGCAACACTTATGTAGTGGCGATGCTGGTCGGGGTGAGTTTCATCGGGCTGATTGGCAACCGCAGCGGCTCAAAACGTCAATTGGGCCATCCTGTCACCGGTCGCCGCGGCACCCTGGGCACCTGGCTAGGCGTGCACCTGCTCGGCACCATCCTCAACCTGTCGACGGTCTTCATGATCGGCGACCGGCTGGCTCGGCGCGGCCCGCTGACCACGCCTCAGCTGCTGGCGTTGAACCGGGGTCTCTCCAGCGCAGCGTTGTGGTCCCCCTTTTTCGCCTCCATGGGTGTGGTGATGACCCTGGCACCGGAAATGGAGTACGCCCGAATTCTCGCAGTGGGCCTACCGCTGGCGCTGCTCAGCGGCACTTTGACCACGCTGGAACTGTCACGCCGCTTCGATCTGACCGAGGTCGCAGGCTTCTCGCTTTCGCCGCGCAGCTTGCTGATGCCGGTGGTGATGGCCGCCCTGGTAATGCTGTTTCATTTCCAGCTGACTCCCGAACTCAGCATCGTCAGCATCATCACCTTCCTGTTGCCGGCCGTGGCATTGGCCAGCAACCTGCCCGCCGGGCCGCGCTGGACCCTTCACCGCGTGCGCCAACATACTTTGTCGCGCCTGCCCGCCATGCGCGGTGAAATTGCCTTGTTCCTCTCTGCCGGGCTACTAACCCTGGGACTTTCGACCTTGGTTGCCGCAGCCACGGGCAGTGAATGGACGCTATTCACCCGCTTTGGCCCCGCTCAGGCCGTCCTCAGTTTCCTCGCGATCGTGGCCAGTGCCGTGGTGGGGCTGCATCCAATCATCGGCGTCTCGGTACTCGCTTCGATGCTCAACCTGAGCGGTAATGAGCAAACCCTGTTCGCCTTCACCGCCCTCGCTTCATGGGCAGTGGGCACTTCGGTAGGGCCGCTGTCGGGAATCAATCTGTCACTGCAGGGCCGCTACGGCGTCAGCGGCTACCGCATGATGCGTTACAACCAGAACTATGCCCTGGTGTTGAGTGTCCTGGTTGTCATGGCAATATTGGGTCTCGACGCCTGGCTGTGAGGCAGGCTCACTGCGAGACACGGTAGAAGTAGCGGTGGCCGCACTGATGGCAAGGATCGATGCGTGTTACGCCCTCGAGTTCGACCACCGCATCGCAGTGCACGCAGGCCATCCGCCCGGGAGCGGCCACCTCGCCCTCGCAATAGTCGGCGCGGGCGGCCTCGAGGTCTTCATTAAGCCGGGCGTTCTCGACGATGCTGCGATCGGCAATGGAAAACAGCGAGTCCACCACCTTGCGCGAAAGCTGGTCGAGGTCGATCCCCAGCCAGGCGGCAACACCACGTCCGCCCGCTTGCAGATAGCGCCGCATGTCGATCAGGTCGCGCTCGACCCAGGCGCGCAGCAGGGCGAGCTCATCCTTGGTGAACTCCTCGAACTCGGCCTCGAATTCTACCGCCTCGTCCAGCTCCCGCTGCAGGTTCTCCCAGGTCAGGTCACCCGCGCCTTCACGCAAGCGGGCCAGCATACGCTCGTAGCCTTCGCGCAGCCGATGTTCGCGATGAGAGTCGGGACGTTCGCTCATGGTCATCTCCTCGAAGCGGGTTCTGCATAGGCCGGGCATGGCCGGGCATGCCCTACTGGGGTATCCTTGGTTACCATTTAGACGCCATCCTGCCGTCAGTTCAACGTTTTATCGTGTGGTTGACGGCGAGGCATGACGTCGGACAACTTCCTGCGCATCTGCACGACGCTCCGTGCCCGAACATTTTAAGGTCAATTCGAAAGCCGATGGACGCACAGTACAAGCCCTTTGAAATCGAACGCGACGCCCAGCAGTTCTGGGACCAGAATCAGTGCTTCAAGGCGGTGGAGGATGCCAGCCGCGAGAAGTTCTACTGCCTGTCGATGTTCCCCTACCCCAGCGGCAAGCTGCACATGGGGCACGTGCGCAACTACACCATCGGCGATGTGGTCTCGCGCTTCCAGCGCATGCAAGGCAGGAACGTGATGCAGCCCATGGGCTGGGACGCCTTCGGCATGCCGGCCGAGAACGCCGCGATCCAGAACCGGGTGCCACCGGCCAAGTGGACCTATGACAACATCGATTACATGCGCAACCAGCTCAAAGCGCTGGGCTTCGCCTACGACTGGGGCCGCGAGTTCGCCACCTGCGACACCGACTACTATCGCTGGGAGCAGTGGTTCTTCGCCAAGCTGGTCGACAAGGGGCTGGTCTACAAGAAGATGGCCACCGTCAACTGGGACCCGGTGGACCAGACCGTACTGGCCAACGAGCAGGTCATCGAAGGTCGTGGCTGGCGCTCCGGCGCCCTGGTGGAGCGCAAGGAGATTCCGCTGTGGTTCCTCAAAATCACCGACTACGCCGATGAGCTGCTTGCCGACCTCGACAAGATCGAGTGGCCGGAGCAGGTCAAGACCATGCAGCGCAACTGGATCGGCAAGTCGCGCGGCGTAGAACTCGTGTTCGACATCAAGGCCGCCGATGAAAGCGCTGCCGAGCCGCTTTCGGTCTACACCACCCGCCCCGACACGCTGATGGGGGTGACCTACGTGGCGGTCGCCGCCGGCCATCCGCTGGCCAAGGCGGCTGCCGAAGGCAACGCCGAGCTCGCCGCCTTCTGCGAAGAATGCTCCCGCGGCGGCACCACCGAAGCGGAACTTGCCACCAAGGAGAAGCGCGGCATGCCTACCGGGCATGTGGCCGTGCATCCGCTGAGCGGCCGTGAGGTGCCCGTCTATGTCGCCAACTTCGTGCTGATGGAATTCGGCACCGGGGCGGTCATGGCGGTGCCCGGCCACGATCAGCGCGATTGGGAGTTCGCCACCAAGTACGACCTGCCCATCGAGGCGGTGATAGCCGACGACCATGGCCGGGCACCGGACCTCTCCGAGGCCGCCTACGTGGAATACGGCCGGTTGATCAACTCCGGCGAGTTCGACGGTCTCGACTTCGATGCCGCCTTCGATGCCATTGCAGCAAGGCTCAAGGAACTGGGTCGCGGCGAGGTGAAGATCAATTACCGCCTGCGCGACTGGGGTGTGGCCCGCCAACGCTACTGGGGCGCGCCGATCCCGGTCAAGTACGGCCCCGAGGGCCAGACCGTACCGCTCTCCGACGATGAGTTGCCGGTCGCCCTGCCCATGGAGGTCACCGTCGATGCTAGTGGCTCGCCGCTGAAGAAGATGCCCGAGTTCTACGAGCTCGGCGACGGCTGGGTGCGCGAGACCGACACCTTCGACACCTTCATGGAGTCATCCTGGTACTTCGCGCGCTTCTGCTGTGCCGACAACAAGCAGGCAATGCTCGACGAGCGTGCCGACTACTGGCTGCCGGTGGATCTCTATATCGGCGGTATCGAGCACGCCATTTTGCACCTGCTTTACGCGCGCTTCTTCACCAAGCTGATGCGCGACCTGGGCTTGGTGAAGGTCGACGAACCCTTCCAGAGACTGCTCACCCAAGGCATGGTGATCGCAGAGACCTTCTATCGCCCGACGCCGAACGGCGGCAAAGAGTGGTTCAACCCCGCCGATGTGGAGGTCAAGCGCGACGACAAGGGCCGCCCGGTCAGCGCGGTGCTGATCGGCGACGGCCAGCCGGTGGAGATGGGCGGCATCGAGAAGATGTCCAAGTCGAAAAACAACGGCGTCGACCCGCAGTCGATGATAGATCGCTTCGGTGCCGACACCGTGCGCCTGTTCATGATGTTTGCCGCTCCGCCGGAGCAGTCACTGGAATGGTCCGATTCCGGCGTCGAGGGTGCCAGCCGTTTTCTCAAGCGCCTGTGGCGCATGGTGGCCGAACACCTGGAGGCAGGCGAACCGGGCTCGCTGGATACTTCGGCGCTCGATGAGGCCCAGCGCGAGCTGCGCCGCAAGACCCACGAGACCATCAAGAAGGCCAGCGATGATATCGGCCGGCGTACCACCTTCAATACCGCCATTGCCGCCGTGATGGAGCTGAGCAACGCCCTCTCGAAGTTTGAAGATGCCACTCCCCTGGGCCTGGCGGTGGCTCGCGAGGCCGTAGAGGCCTGCGTTCTGCTGCTCGCCCCGATCACCCCGCATGCCTGCCATGCTCTGTGGCGCGAACTGGGTCACGAAGAGCCAGCCATCGATGCACAGTGGCCGAAGTTGGATGAGTCGGCCCTGGCGCGTGACTCCCTCGAACTGGTAGTGCAAGTCAACGGCAAACTGCGTGCCCGCATCGAAGTGCCTGCCGATGCCTCCAAAGAGGCCATCGAGGCAGAAGCTCTTGCCGCCGAGAACGTTCAACGCCACACCGAGGAAAAGACAGTGCGCAAGGTGATCGTCGTACCGGGCAAGCTGGTCAATATTGTAGTGGGCTGACCCAGACCGAACGGGAGCATTCATGCAGCGACGCAGATTTCTCACTCTCGCCCTGACCGCAAGTGCGGCCATGGCATTGGCCGGCTGCGGCTTTCACCTGCGTGGCTTCGATACGCCGGGCCTGACCGTGAATGAACTCGCCGTGGCGGGAGCCGACAGCGAGCTGTCTCGCCTGGTGGCCGAGCGCCTGGCGTCGATCGGCACGCGGGTGCATGACAACGCCCCGCTGATTCTCAACCTCGGCCCCGAGACATTCCGTGAGCGTCAGATGAGCGTGCTCGACAGTGGCCCCCAAGAGCACGAGATGAACCTGTCGGTGCCCTTCTCAGTCCAGCGACGCAGCGATGGCGCCTATCAGTTGACCGAACGACGCCTCGAGGTGTCGACCCGCTTCACTGTCAGCGACGACAACCTGCTGGCCCAGGATGACTTGCGCGAAGAGGCCCGTCAGGAGCTTCGCCAGGAGGCCCTGCGCCGCCTGTTCGACCGACTGCGCTCGCTGGGAGACGCTCGCCCATGACGACCATGTTGAAGGCGCTCGCGTGAAGGTACTGCTGTGAAAGTCTTTGCCGATAAACTGCCGGAGGCACTGGCCAAGAAGCTACCCCCGGTGGTGATCGTTGCCGGTGAGGAGCCGCTGCAGCACATGGAAGCCTGCGATGGCGTGCGCGCCGTTGCCCGCGAGCGCGGCATCGAGGAGCGCGACATTCTCCACGTGGAAAACAATTTCGCCTGGGGCCGGCTGCGCGAGGCTTCGGCCAGTCTTTCGCTGTTCGCCTCGAGCAAGCTGATCGAGCTGCGCCTGGGCAGCCAGAACCTGGGGCAGGAGGGCGCCAAGGCGCTCAGAGAGTATGCCGATGCACCGGGCACCCAGGATAACGTGCTGCTTATCAGCATGGGCAAGCTCGACTTCCGTCAGCAGAAGAGCGCCTGGTTCCAGGCACTCGACAAGCTCGGTTTGTTCGTGCCGGTATGGCCGGTAGACGTCTCCAGGCTGGGCTTCTGGCTGCGCGATCGCGCCGAGCGTCACGGTCTCTCGCTGGATCTCGATGCCGCACGCCTGCTGGGCGAGCGCACTGAGGGCAATCTTCTCGCAGCAGACCAAGAGTTGCAGAAACTGGCCCTGCTGCTACCGCCAGGAACGCGTGTCGACCCGACACAGATTGCAGGAGGCGTGGAGGACAGCGCTCGCTACGATGTCTTCACTCTGGCCGATGCCTGCCTCAAGGGCGAGCGAGCTCGCGTCTCGCGCATCGTCCGCGGCCTGCGCGGTGAAGGCGTCGAAGCCCCCATCGTGTTGTGGGCACTCAACCGCGAACTGCGTACGCTACTCTCTCTGCATCAACACCTCGATCAGGGCCAGAGCTTCGAACACGCCTGCAAGGCGCAGAAGCCGGCCATCTTCGACAAGCGTCGCCCCGCCTACCAACAGGCCATTTCTCGCTTGCCGAGGAAACGCCTGCACAAGCTACTACTGTTTTCCCAGCGTCTCGACCTCTCGATCAAGGGGGCGGCACCCCTGCCATTGTGGCAGGGTCTTCACGACCTGGCCCTGACGCTTGCGGGCGGGCGCGGCCTCCTTGCCGAGCTGCCCTCTTCTTACCGTGTGGGCTAAGGCTGCTGCCGCCAATAGAAAACTTTCCCTCAACTAGAATGCAAGGGCATGAAATTTCACGCGCTTTCTGCTTATACTTATAAAGCATCGTTGGAGCACGTGGACGTCTGCGCTCCCCGAACAGGGAGCGTTGGATCATTCAAGAGCCGGAAGCCTTTACCCAAGAAGAAGGAACACTGATCATGAAAACACTCCGCCGCTTTCTCAGCCCCCTGCTGATCCTGGCCCTGGTGCTCGGCAGCGTCTCCGTTTCGGCCGCGCCGCAGCCTGCCAGCGAGCTGATCTCTACCCAGGCCGCCCTCTCCGCAGAACGGGCCGACAGCGACCGGGAACGTATCAATGAGATCCTGTCCCGGGCTGACGTTCAGGAGCAACTCGTGGCCCAGGGTGTCGACCTAGCCGAAGTCGAAGCCCGCGTCGCTGCCCTCTCCGATGAAGAGGCACGTCAGATGGCCGAACAGCTCGACCAACTGCCCGCCGGTGCCAGCGTCGTCGGTGCTCTGGTACTCATCTTCCTCGTCCTGTTGGTCACCGATATTCTGGGCCTGACCAACGTATTCCCGTTCACGCGCTGATGAGGCATGACATGCAAGGCCGATTCCAGCCAGCATGCATGAACGCCCGCTTCGCGGGCGTTCTGCTGTTGGTCCTTTTGATGCTCGTACTTACGGGCTGTGCCTCCACGCCGCGCTTAGCCGAGAGCACCAAGCAGGCTCTCCCCCGGCAAGCTTTGATCGACGGTGTGCCCTTCCATTCCCAGCGCGAGTACCAGTGCGGCCCCGCCTCGCTGGCCATGGCGCTCAACCATAGCGACGTGGATGTGGCTATGGAGAGCCTGATTCCACAGGTGTTCATTCCTGATCGTGAAGGCAGCGTGCAGCCCGAAATGCTTGCGACTGTGAGACGCCACGGCCGAATTCCGTTCGTATTGAATGGCAGCTTGGATGCGTTGCTGACTGAAATTGCCGCCGGCCAGCCAGTGGTTGTCATGCAGAACCTTGCACTGCCGGCATGGCCGATGTGGCATTATGCCGTTGCCATCGGCTACGATCTGGATGCCGAGGAGATGATTCTGCACAGCGGCGAGGAGGCGGAGCGTATCGAGTCTTTTCGCCGCTTCGATGCCACCTGGGCACGCAGCGAGCGCTGGGCATTCGTCGCCATGGCGCCAGGAGAAATGCCGCAGAGCGTGGGTCAGCGCCGCGCACTGGAGTCAATCGCCACCTTCGAGCAGGTCCAGGGCGCCCAGGCCGCCCTGCCGGCCTGGGAAGCCTTGGTGGCGCGTTTCCCGGGCTCCGGGATGGGGTATTTTGCCCTAGGCAATGCCCGCCATAACATTGGCGATAGACTTGGTGCCATCGAGGCGTTGCGGAACGCCGTGAGACAACGAGAAGACCTGGGGGCAGCTTGGTTGAACCTGGGTCTGTTGCTGCAAGCCCAAGGGGAAGATGGAGAAGCCCAGCGGGCGCTGTCACGTGCCGCCGACCTGCCCGGACCATGGCAGAAGCGCGCACAGGACGCGCTCGAAACATAGTGCGGCGATCTCAGCATATGCGGGCCGAGGTGCTCCGCCATTCCGCTTGTCGACGCAGGCTCGCGTTGCTGACTTGTTGGCATGTTTGCAGAAGGTTGATGCGCTGGATGGCGCTGAGCCCATGCTCCTGCAGAGCACCTGATGCCAATGCGGCACACAATGACGGGAGCCGCACGTATTCAGGCCTCACACCGGCCCTTGCCATCGCCCACTCTGGACTGGCCATTAGCGTCTTCCAATCGGCCCAGGAGCCCTGGTAACGCGTTTGCAATCCCAAGCGTCTTGCCAGTTCCCGCGCGGTCCACAGCGTGGTATGCAATGGAAAATTCACCCACCAGGGAAAGGCCGGCAGCCGGCCGTCCGCATGGAGCAGAAAGCGGGTCCGTTTCAGGTACGGCCCGAACGCGGCGAGGAACAATCGTCGATTGAGCTTCCAGCGCGCAGGACAAGCGGCACTGACCTTCACCGCCTCCTTGGCCATGAACACCTCGTAGCTCCTGAACAGACGACGGTTACTGTAGAGGTTGGAAATCCCAAGCCGCATTGTCATCGGCCAGAGCGAGAACCACTCGTGAGCGCTTTGCGGCCGCAGGGCTCTCACTCTGCGAAAATGCTCGCGACGCCGCCGCGTCACTTCCTGCAGCAGCCGGTCGGGAAACAGGGGATTTTTTACCGCCTGCGTCCGTGTCTCGCCCGGTAACTGCCACTGCGGCAGGAAGCTGAAGAAACTGGACAGCGGAAGCTTCCGCGCGGAGCGTGACTTAAGCAGGGAATCGCTGACGTAGCCTCCAAAAACGGCATCGTAATCCGCAAGCCCATGACGCCGGTGGAAACCCAAGGCATGAGCATGGATGTATTGGTGTCCACTACCTACTAGACTCGAAGCTTCCGGCAAGATGCTCAAGTAATGGAGTTCGTCTCGATAATCGGCAAGGAAGCGAGTCCCTGAAGCGGATGCCACCTTCTCGGCAATGCGGCCCTCTCGGGTCATGCTATTGAGAAAGATGAAGCTGTCCCGCTCCAGCCACGGCGGCAGCAGGGCTGCCAGCACCCGTGAGTCCTCTCCACCACTGATGAACTGGGCCACCCGCCGCATCGAGCCCGTGACCCGCTCGATGTAGCCATTGAGCCCTTCCTTCAAGACCTCGGCCGCCTCCTTGAGATTGGGGAAAGTCGCCGTTTCACTGGGCAGCCAGTAGGCCGTACGCTCCAAGCAAGGAGCCTTTCCATGCCGCAGCAGCCTAAACACATGCTTCGTGGCTGGGTGGCATTGACGAATCTGGTGATAGGCACTGTATGGAAAGGTCACGACATCGTGAAGAATAAAATCGACCAGTGAAGCTTCATCGAAATCCACCTCCGGGCCGCAGGCTCCCGCTAGTGCATCGACATGAGTCCCCAATACCAGCCAGGACTTTCGCAGGTATCGATAGACGGGGATGAACATCATGAGATCGGTGATGCAGATGACACGACGCGAGGCCTTGTCAATGATCAAGATCACGAAGGGACCACTGAGGTCTTCGCCCCAGTCAACCTGACCCTCTTCAAAGTGAGCGAGTATGGCCCTCGTTCCTGCCTGGTCATCGTTGCCAGTCAGGAAGTGGTTGTCATGGAAATACAGCACCGGCCCCCCGATGATCACACAGAAATGGGTTCCGTTCTCGACTGGAGCGAAACCGGAATAACGAGATGGGGTTATGGCCAAGGACCCCCAGTCGCCATGGAACTCCCGAGCAGAAACGGGATCCTCGAGATAAATCGATTCCAGCTCCTTGGCGAGGCAACCCGGGGGAAGGCGCCTGGAGCTGAATAGGAAATCGCTCATACAATCCCTCGCATTGATGGCGGACCCGACTATGCACCAAGGATTGGATTCGTCGATGTCCGAGCCTAATGAAATCCATGTCAGTACACCTCACCCGTATCGCGGCGTCCAACCCCGCCTTGCTGCCGCCCGAGCGATGACATCGGAAACGAACAAAGCAAGCGTCCAGAAAAATTCCTACGACGTGACGGCAGGCCAAAAAGACAACCAAACAGGTATGAGTTGCTTCCACTCGGTGTAATGACGAAACTAGTCATCCCGGACAAGGACTGGAGGTGCCCATGTCATACGACATTGCACTGAAGAGAATCTATGCCGAGCCCGACGCCAGCGATGGCGCCCGCATCCTGGTGGACAGGCTCTGGCCACGCGGTATGCCAAGGGAGCGGTTGGAACTAACTGACTGGTATCGTGATGCCTCGCCATCCCTCGCCCTGAGCCGGCAGCTGCGAAGGGGAGATATCAGCAGTGCGGTGTTTGCCGTTCGTTACCGGGGGGAGCTACGTGATGCCCCCCACAATCTGCTTCCTCTCATGCGTCATGCCCGACGGGGTAAGCTTACGCTGCTTTCTGCGATGCGCAATCTGGAAGAGTCGCACCTGCCCCTCCTGCGCCAGATGATTCTCGGTGCACTGCAGCAGGAAGACGCCGAGGATGCCTTGCCCTCTTCTCCTCCTTGTTATTTGGGGTTACTGGACCGGAATGGGAAACAAGAACATGACTAATGTCCGGTTCGATGCCGCTGTCGGATGACATCACGCAAAGCGACGCCATGCAGCCAGGCCAGCCTTACCACTTCGGCGCGGCTCTCAATCGCAGCGAGCCGCTGGATCGCTAGGCGACGCGGAAGGAAGCATAGCTCGACTGCTCCCCAGGACAGCATGAAGGCGGAGAAGGGCCACCACCAATTCCAGCCACTGACAGTCAAAAGCGCAAACACAAAGAGAATGACGGGGGTTAGCACCAGCCCCCACCATGCTTGATGTCTTCCCAGGAACCGATTGGCGCGCAACATTTCCCTGCGCAGCTCCTTGGATGTTCTAGCGACGGGGAGGCGTACAGTATTCATCTTGCTCATTTAAGCACCTCATCAGAAAAGCGGGTTCTTGATGAGTTGCTTTCAGCAGCATCAGCAGCAAAAAAATGCGTAGTAACGATCATCAAAACCATCAGGATCTAAAGAAGTATTCGGTCTTATCAAACTTCCTTTACCTGAGAGATTTCGTACTCGTTCATGGCAAATTTTAATGCTGAGACGCTCTGTCAGCAGCCATTATCATGAATGAGATAGCCACAAGCCTTTTATCCCTTTTGGGATATGCCATTGTCTGTCAGCTTTCGACCATCTCAATACGCAATATAACACAGATACAGAAAGTAACATATATCCCTTATGCCGCAACTCATTTGAACGCTTCATCGTATAGCGCCACCGCACCGGTTCCCACGTTTGGCGTTCTTCCCATCTCAGCCTGACGTGCCTTCAGTAGCACCCAGCAAGCCATTGACAATCCCAGATAGCCGCTCAGTCCTCTCACGTCTCTCAGCATCGACTGCGTCAGTCCGAATCCTATGAAGGCGGTGACGATCAGGAGGCCTGACAACGCTAGAGCTCTCGCCTGGATGTCGCGAGAGCAGCGGAGGTGACGCGCGAACAACACCGCCGGCATCCCATAGAAAGCCAGCAATACCAGGACTCCCAGCAGGCCGCGTCGTGCTGCGGTATCCACCAGGTCGCTGTGCAATTGATCGTGGCGTATCGCCCCGGGATGCAACAAACCGAGATTCACCATCATATCACGTGCCTCCTTGAGCCCCTCATCTCCCCACCCCAGCAGCGGCTTTTCCATGAACATACGTCCTCCGGCCTGCCACATCTCCAGCCGCAGCCCCACGGAGCTGCCACCATCACCCTCGATCACATAGTCCCGCACATCATCTATGGCACGCTCTACCCGCTGGATTACGCCGTAGTCCGTGAAAGCAGTCATCGCTACCAGCGCTACCACCAAAAGCCAGCCCCCTCCGGCCATCTGGAGTAGCCGGCGCCGAGAAAGAAAGGGGGAAAAGGCTCCGTAGCTCATCCAGGCAAGCAGGGGGACGGCCACCCAGCCGCCGCGGGTGCCGGACAGGAAGGAGGCAGCAAGACCGGCCACCGCGGATAGCCCCAATGCAGGAGTAAGCAAGGACCAGGAGGAAATCGGACGGTCTACGCGACCCAGCATGGCCACTAGCGCCAGCACACCAAGCAGCAGTGAGAGATTGCCGAAAGGTATGGCATTCATACCGTTGTCAGCGCGATAAGCACCGAGCATGAAGCGCTCATACAAAGCAATGACACCGACTCCCACCCCTCCTACGACCAAGCCTATCCACAAGCCCAGCCGTGAGGGTGGGTATCGACGCCACCACATCATCAACCCTGCCGTCAACAGAGACCATAACGGCATCATTTCGTTATCCGGCTTCACGCCAGAGAATACGCTGCTGCGAGCTGCGTCCAAGCACCACAGCCCTGAGAAAGCTATAAGAGACAACAGCCAGAGCCGATCCTCCCTATCCAGCCTTTGCCACGCCTCCTTCATCGGGTCACGGCGCAACATCGCCCCCGCGAGAGCCAGCATCAGTGCCGCTAGCGGCACTGACTTGTATCCGCTGGGGATTAGAAGCAATAGAGAAACGAAAGCCCCCAGCAGGCCCGTATTCACCCATCGCCAAGAGATGTCGCCTTGCTCGGCTATCCTTCGCCCCGACGTGGCTTGTGACATTCGCCACCCTCCTGACCTTCCATTCACCGGCCTGCTCTGACGCGAGCCAACCACGTTGAGCCCAGGCTTGCTTCACAGCTTGCCGACCCAGCTATCGGCAGCCTCGTGAAGCAGCTGGTGTACTTGGCGAAACGCTTCGTCGCTCTTGCGGTAGGGATCGGGAATTTCTCGTCCCTGACCGCCATCCAGCCAGCGTCCGAAGAGCATTGTCTTACCCAGCACGGAGGGAGCCATCTGGCCAACGGCAAGGCGCTGGCCATCGGACATCACCAGCACCAAATCGGCCTTGAACAGGGTTTCCAAGCTGACTTGGCGCGCCTGGTGAGCACTGACGTCCAAACCTTCGGCCTCGGCCAATAAACGGGCCGTGGGTTCTATCCCCTGACCTTCCGGCGCGTTCAGGCCCGCTGACTCGATCTGCTTGCCGGTTAGTCGATCTTCCAGCATCGCCGCAGCGACAGGGCTACGGCAGATATTGCCGGTGCAAAGTATTAGGATTCGTTGAAACATAGCGCCTCGGTGATGACATTGGCAGAATTAGCCAGGTTTCGGTCCGCTACGTACACAGCGCACCTCAAAGGATGAGCCTGGTCGATGATGACGCGCCAAGTACCACGCCACCTCACCAAAAATAGATTGGAGAAATTTTCTCCTGAGAAGGATATTACTATTTTTCCTAGTTTGAATTTCATTTATCCACAAACCAAGCATTAGAAGACTCCCTCTTAATTCCTAGCTATCAAACCGACAAGTGTACTTAACCATTTATCTCTCACAGATAGCTCGTCCCCCACCCTCATCTGAAGTATTAAAAACCTGATGATATCTGATTCAAACTTCACTCATCTTTTGTTTGTAACTAAATGTATGCATGTCGAGCCCCTGCTTAGGAAAATCAACTTGGGTATTCCCATTTACTTTCATATGCTTCGTAACATTGTTTAACAAAAGGGATTGCTCGCAGAGAATCATGTTGGTCTGGCAGCCATTCCTTTTCAAGTTATTTTAGATATCACTTGCAGAAAGGACTCGACATGTTGATGATTCTCTACCGTCTCTTTCGCTTGCCTCGCCATTACAAGCGAATGATACAAATTTTCATCGATGCCATTTTGCTGACCCTTAGCTTCGTCACGGCCATCTGGCTGCGCCTCGAGAACATTGAGCCGCTCCTTGACCATGGCGCCTGGGGCATGTGGTTGATCGTATTGCCGATAAGCCTTGCAATATTCGCGAGGCTGGGGTTCTACCGCGCTGTGATTCGCTACCTCAGCGTCAAGGCGATGAAAACGCTATTAATCGGGATTTCGGCCTCCGCAGCTCTGCTCGCCATCATCTCCAGCCTGTCCTCCATCCCCCTGCCACTATCAATCTGCCTGATCTATCCGATGCTGGCCTTGCTCAGCTTAGGCGGGGTGCGTTACCTACTACGCTCGCTCAATATGCACAGCATGATCCGCTACAAGGCCAGGGTCATCATCTACGGTGCCGGAGCAGCGGGCTCGCAACTGGTGAACACCCTTCGGCAGGGTTCTGAATATGCGCCGGTTGCCTTCGTCGACGATTGGCGGGGTATGCACGGTACCTTTGTCGAGGGACTACAGGTCTACAACCCCAAAATGCTGCCACGCCTGCTCAAGCACTACGGGGCCGAACGAATCCTGCTGGCCATGCCCAGCGCTCCACGCTCACGCAGACGGGAGATCCTATGTGTCCTGGAGCCCTTGTCCGTCCCCGTTCAGACCCTGCCGAGCATGGAAGAAATGATCGCCGGGCATACCCGCCTCAACGAAATTCGCGACGTTACCGTGGAAGACCTCCTGGGGCGCGACCCAGTGCCGCCGAATCAGGAGCTCTTGGATGCCAATGTACGGGGAAAGGTGGTCATGATCACTGGCGCAGGGGGGTCCATCGGTTCGGAACTGTGCCACCAGGTGCTCCAGCAGGCCCCCAGAGAACTGCTGCTCTATGAGCTCAGCGAGTTTGCGCTCTACACCATTGAGCGCGCCCTGCGACAGCGAATGCAGGAACAGGGGTTGAATGTGTCGGTGAGGGCACTGTTGGGCTCTGTGCAGGATCGGCAGCGCCTGGACACCGTGATGCGTACCTTCGGCGTGGAAACCATTTACCATGCCGCAGCCTACAAGCATGTTCCCATGGTAGAGCACAACGTGACCCAGGGGATCCTTAACAATGTCTTCGGCACCTTGGCCACGACTCAGGCAGCCGTGGCCTGCAAGGTGGAAACCTTCGTGCTGGTCTCGACCGACAAGGCGGTGCGCCCTACCAACGTGATGGGGACTACTAAGCGGATTGCCGAGTTGATCTGTCAGGCGCTGGCCGACCATCAGTCTCACACGCGCTTCAGCATGGTCCGCTTCGGAAACGTTCTTGGCTCCTCCGGCTCGGTGGTTCCGCTGTTCCGTGAGCAAATCGCCAGAGGGGGGCCCATTACCGTGACCCACCCAGAAGTGACACGCTACTTCATGACCATTCCCGAGGCCGCTCAGCTAGTGATTCAGGCGGGTGCGATGGGTAGCGGTGGCGACGTCTTCGTACTCGACATGGGCAAGCCGGTACGCATTGCCGACTTGGCAAAGGAGATGGTTCGGCTATCGGGGCTGGAAGTGCTGAGCGAGGAGAATCCCAAAGGTGACATCGAGATCCGTCATACGGGCCTGCGACCCGGCGAGAAGCTCTTCGAGGAGCTACTTATAGGAGAGAACGTGGCGCCTACGGACCATCCGCGCATCAGAACAGCCAGAGAACACTACTGGCCCTGGTCGCGCATGGAAGCTTATCTGGGGCAGCTATTGCAAGCTGTCGAATATCTTGAGCTCGAGAGGATTCGAGAACTACTGATTGCGGCCCCCACGGGTTATGTTCCTACGGATGAGATCGTCGACCAGGTGTGGCTAGGTCGGACACCCGCCCCTTCGAGGCAGCGCTCGCTGGATCTTCCCATGGAAATCGGGAGTCGCCGACCGGCAAAGGTGCCGGATTTGCAAGAGGCAGCACCCACCGCCTTCATATCCTCTCCCTCGATGAAGGGATGAGCAGCCGCTGCGTTCGAGCAGTGGTCGAGAGCAGCAAAGCCTGAGCCTGACGTCTGCGCTCTAGACGTAAAAGTTATATAGACGTAGAAGTTATAGAGATCAGTGAGAAGTGGTGGGAAGCTTTCAGTGCTCCCATACCAAAGCGGCAAGCCCCATGTACTCGTGGAGAGCACGCTCTGTCTTGCTCAATGCCTGGCTGGTGGGCAGCCAGTAAGCCAAGTTCCATGCCACTCCGGGGTTTACCAGTCGATGGGTTGGGGCCGCCACAGGATCGAGACCTACAGCCCGGAAGTGGGCCATGGCCCTGGGCATGTGAGAGGCGGAAGTAACCAACAATGGCCTGCTGCCTCGATCGAGCAGGTCACGTACTGCCCGGGCTTCGCTTGCGGTATCGGTGGGCCAATCGAGAACCACCAGCTCCACGGCAGATACGCCAAGCTCGGCGGCCGCTTGAGCATAAGCTTCTGCCACGGGAGGCATGCCCTCTCGCCGACTACCGCCGCTAACCACCAAGCGAGCCTGAGGAAAATCCTGCATCAGTTTCAATCCTTCGGTCAGCCGAAAGAGTGAACTTTCATTTAAACGCGACAAGCTTGAGCCCCCGCGCTCGGGCTGCCAACCTCCTCCCAGTACCACGATGGTTTCCACCCATGTTTCGTCACCCGATATCCGCAGCGGCGGGTAACGACTTTCGAGGGGTTCCAGTAACCTATCAGCCAAGGGGCTACAAGCCGCCAATAGAAGCATGACCGTAGCCAGCGCACCCAACCCGAACCCTCCTCGCCGTCGGCCGCTGAAAAATAGCAGCGCAGCGAGGCCAAGAAAAATAACGAAGAGAGGTAACGGCATCGCGTAGACGGCAATCAGTTCCTTCAAGTTGGAGAACATGGAGCTCCTGTAAACTCAGGGTGCAATACGATGCCAGTCAATCAACGGCGAGCGACATCACCTCGGACAGAACTCGGCAAGTGAGATCAAGCTCCGCCTCGGTTAGCGTAGGGTGACAAAGAAACATCAGGCTGGTTCTGCCCAACTCCCTCGCCACTGGAAGCCCCTCCGGCGGTTTCCAACCGGTTCCCTCAAAGGCCTTTTCCAGATAAATTTCAGAACAGGAACCGCTGTAGCATGGCACGCCGCGGGATACGATCTGATCGATGATGCGATCCCGGTCCCAACCCCCGGCTAGCGTCTCCGGTTCGACGAATACATAGCACTTGTAGGCAGCATGCTGAATGTACTCGGGAGGTGTCGGTACCCGCAACCCCGAGCACTCCTTGGCAGCCTCCCAGATGCGTTGTGCATGGTACCGGCGCTTCTCGGACCATTCCGTCAAGCGACGCAGCTGCAACCTTCCGATGGCCGCCTGCATCTCGGTGAGCCGCCAGTTCGTACCGAAGTGGTGATGCAGCCAACGAAACCCGGGGGGGTGCCGTTCCTGATAAACGGCATCCCAGCTCTTGCCATGATCCTTGTAGGACCACATGAGCCGCCATAGCTCCGGGTCGTTGGTCGTCACCATACCGCCCTCCCCACCTGTCGTCAGGATCTTGTCCTGACAGAAGGACCAGCAACCCACTTTCGCGATGGATCCGACAGCGTGGCCCCGATATCGAGCCCCGTGGGCTTGTGCGCAATCCTCGATCACAGTGATCCCGTTGCGCGCCAGTGCCAAGAGTCCGTCCATGTCGCAAGGCCACCCTGCCAGATGGACCGCGATTATAGCGCGCGTATGAGGTGTAATCTTGGCGGCAACTGTGGTGAGAGTGATGTTCTGGGAGTCACGGTCAATGTCGGCAAAGACCGGAGTCGCGCCCACCGCGACGATGCAGGAAGCAGACGCTATAAAAGTACGTGAGGTAACGATGACTTCGTCACCGGGGCCGATACCCAGTCCGCGCAGCGCCAGTTCCATGGCGACCGTACCATTGCAGACCGCGATGGCGTACTCACAGCCAGTTGCCATGGCAAATTCCTGCTCGAAAGCTCGCCCCTCCTCGCCGGTCCAGTAGTTGACCTTGTTCGAGAGGAGTACCTGCTCGACCGCTTTGGCTTCTTCAAAGGTGAAGGAGGGCCATGGGGAAAAGTGGGTATTCAACATAAGTAAAGCCCCTTCGGTTTATGAATGCCGGCAAAGCCGCTACTTGTTGTGCGACAGCAATACCTTGGCGTCGTAACGAAGCATCAAGAGATCCTGCTGCCATCGGTCGAAACTCTCGATCTCTTGTCCCAGGAGATATTCGCGAATCAGCCAATCGGGGTAATTGGCTCCGGCAGCATCGGCAAGAGGAAAGCCGCCTCCAAAACGCGGATTGATTTCGAACGCTTTGATGCTTTGGGTAACGGGCTGGTAGAAGAGCTGCACTGTGATGCAGCCGCGTGCGCCGTTCAACCGCTTGAGGCGCCTGGTGAGATACTCGTAAACGTACCCCCCGCGGGTTACTCCTTTGCTGACTTCACCGCCTCTAACCTCAAGGCGCTGCCTCGGTACGAGACAGCGCATTTCTCCATGCCGATCATAGTAAGCGTCGATGGTATACTCGTTGTAATCATTGCCGATTAACTCCATGAATATGTTTCGTTCGTCTTCAAGCATGGAACGACTGAGGCGATCCGGTCCGGAGACAAGGAAGGCACCCTTGCCACTGCTGCCATCGTAAGGCTTGCAGAAGCAAGGGAAAGACAGGTCGTGGCGCGGATAAACTTCAGGCGTATCGATCCCGATCGACTTGAACACCTTGGCAGTGAGTCGCTTGTCCCGGCAATGCGCTATTAACCTTGCATCTGAGATGACGGGTTGAGTCGCTTCTTCCAGAAATCGATCCTGGAACTGCGAAAGAGCCATTAGCTCGGTATCAATCGTAGGTATCAACAGCCCAACTTGCTTCTCTCGGCACAGCGCTAGCAAAGCGTCTATATAACCGGGATCGGACACTCGCGGTATGTCAAAGCAAGCATCAGCCACATGGCAAGCAGCAGAGTAACGAGATGCTGTATCGGCCGCGAATACCTTGGCCAGCGGCAGATGGAAGCTCAGCGACTTGCGGAAGGACTCCAGCAACTCGACCCGTCGCCCCGCAGATAGAAGAAGAACGTTGTGACGCATCATGGGTTTCTGTCCAATGAGCGAGCATTGCTGGAACCATTGAAACGTGGGGTGACCTCGTGGCTTCTGGGGGAGATACCTTCTCGAGCCAACACCTTGGTAACGGTCAGGAGTAGAATCTTGATGTCAAGCCACAGCGAATGATGCTCGACATACCAAACATCGAGGCGGAACTTCTCTTCCCAATTCAAATTGTTACGTCCGTTGACCTGAGCCCAGCCGGTTATGCCCGGCCGCACCTCGTGCCGACGGTACTGGGCAGGACTGTAGAGAGGAAGATACTCCATGAGCAGCGGACGGGGTCCGACAAGGCTCATCTCGCCCTTTAATACGTTCCAGAGTTCCGGCAGCTCGTCCAGACTCGTCGCCCGCAATTTCTTGCCAAAGCGTGTCAAACGCCTGTCCGAGGACAGTGATTCACCATCGTCATTGCGCGAATCAAGCATGGTGCGGAACTTGAATATCCGGAAAGGTCGACCCTGCAGCCCGGGACGCACTTGGCTGAATAGCACGGGTGTGCCGAGCTTGAGCCTAACCAAGGTGGCGATCGCAAGCATAAGCGGCGACAGAACGATCAACAGGACCGTGGCAACACTGATATCGAAGAGACGCTTGAGCATGAAATTCCCATCTCCTTGAGCATAATGGCATTGACCTTGCGTACATCATATTTACGAAGTGCATGCTCGCGAGAGCGCTTCCCCATGGTGGCGATGAGCTGCGGTGACTCAATGAAGGCACGCATGGCGTTCGCCAGCTCAGGGGCAGCCCGGGGAGGCACTAGATAGCCGTTCTCCTGGTCGACGACCGTCTCGCGACAACCGGGAGTGTCCGTGGTAATGATGGGACGCCCCATTGACAGAGCCTCGAGAATCGTTCTGGGAATTCCCTCGCGATAGAAGGAAGGCAGAACGAAGACACTAGCGTTGCTCAGGGCATCGCGCACATCATCCAGCTTGCCCAAATAGTCGATGACGCCATCCTGGACCCAACGGTCGAGTTCCTGAGCGGTGATGGAGTTTGGGTTACTATCGAGATCGCCGACCAGCGTGAAAACGACCTCTGGATATTTAGTCTTGAGGTTATAGGCCGCCTTGGCGTATTCGCGAACCCCCTTGTCGATCAATAGTCGCGCAATCAGTAGAAATACGACTTTCCGTGGGTAGGCGCACGGCATGTAGTGATCGATATCAACACCGGAGCCGTTGACTACCACCGAAGGAACAGATTCGTTGATTATATTCCGATCGCGAAATAGGGCCTGATCGTCAGGATTCTGAAAAAAAACCTTATTGGAAAAACGCAGCGAATGCCGATAGAGTTTGGCTGCAATACTTCCAATAAAGCGTGTTTTAGCAGTTTGCCCATAGCTGGAGAAGCAATACCCCAAACCCGTAATCAGTGCAAAACGCCTCGGGCAACGTATCAGCACAGCAGCAAAAGTACCAAAAATCACAGGTTTTATCGTATATCCCATTACGTAGTCGGGCTTGATGACCCACATGAGGCGCACCAGCTCTACCAGAGTACGGATATCGTGGAAAGGATTAATTCCAGTACGACTGATATAGACATCATGTGCCTTAGCCCCTATTTGTTCCAGCTTCGTATGCGTCAGGACGTCTTTGCTTAGATCCGGTGCGGCAGCATGTACTTCTAGCCCACTTGCTATAAGATCCTTGATGAGCGGGCCGCGAAAATTAATCAGTGATCCTGACGCGCCGGCAACGATGAGAAATTTCATATTATTTTCTCGCCTCCATACAGTCTGACCACAAGTCATCGAAAGCAGTGACCATTCGGTCGATAGTGAAATGCGTCCTTATATGCTCCACCGATGACTGGCGACGCTGAGCCCACAACGAAGGGGAAGTTTCGCGCTCTTTTATTGCTTCATAGATGGCATCGGCAAGCTGCTTGGAATCACGAGGAGGGACAACCCATCCCCACTTATCGATAATCACTGATGTATCCCCAACGTCCGTGCCGACACAAGGGGTTCCACATGCCATGGCCTCGGCAATCACGTTAGGAAAAGCCTCGCCAAATGAACTCGAGAGAATATGAAGATCGAGAACGTTCATAACTGCCGGGATATCCGACCGCAACCCCAGCAATTTAACATCTTGCTGAAGTCCAAGCTCCTCAATGCATATGGAGAGCATTCTATTGTCAGCATCGAGGTCGGCCCCTACCAGCAGGCAGAGAAAGCCCACACCGCGCGATTTGAGATCTGCCAAAGCTCTCAGTAGATTTTCATGGTCCTTCTGTGCATTGAAGCGACCAACCATTCCCAAAATAGGTAAAAGCTGTTCGCTATCACAAAGGAATTTTTGACGCTCATTCTTATCCTCAACATAGGGATAAAAATCAGAAAGATCGTAACCGTTGGGAATCACGACCAACTTGTCGGATCGATATCCAAGTGATTCATGTACTCGCGCCGCTTTGTGTGCACAGCAGACGATTCTGGTGGGCACCAAGCCGGACAACGAAGCGCACAGTCGCGCGATCAACATTGATGACCGTGAACTCTTACCGGGTTCAAGTGCGGTATGTCGAATGCCCCAACAGACATGACGGACCCCGGCGAGACGAGCGCAAAGACCGCCAATTAGATCTGGGTGGTACATCCATGTCTGGACAATATCCGGGCGATACGATCTTAAAAGTCTCCAGAGAGCCAAGAACCCCTTGAATAGGCCACCCTGCCGGGTGAAACCCAGCGTCTCCACAACAATGCCTTGGTCAATTAACCTTACCTCTAATTCCCCACCACCGATCATTGCAACGATAGTATGCTTGTTATTCGTGTCGTTCATGCATAGGCGGCACAGAGCCGACTGAGCTCCACCAGGGTATAGACTAGTAATAATGTGCATGATATGCATGACAGGAAAACCACCCTCAGAGGTAAATAACAGTTTTATTTTTCTAAATAGCGGGATCAAGCTCCCACAACCTCCCCAACCATTTATCATAAATAATAGAGGAAAATTTACCTCTTCCTGAGGCATGGGCAAAAGTTATTTCACCGAAATAAATATTGCCGTCAATATTGTAAAGATCAATCCTGGCATGTGAAAAAGGAAGCGCCAGCAACTTCGCAATTTCAAGCATCCTGTCATATCTTGGCGGGCGAACAATACTGGTTCTAAGGCAAGGCTGCTTCCAAGAAAAAGGTAGCCAATCTAACGACTCGTTAAAAAAGGAGCGATGCAACATCTTATGGCGATCGTAATCCATTTGGAGTATTACAGTCTGCCTGCCTCCATCACGACCATTAAAAACATGAAATTTATAATCACAAGGATCAGAACCATCCATCATGTGCAACTTGCGCTCAACAAGAACCTTTGGTTTTACATGACTGTACCAAGGTTCCTGCTTTACCTTACCGTAGTCTTCATTAAGTTGATCTTTGATGTTTTGACAAACAACCTGGATGGCTTCTTCGCTATCACCTGGGTCAAGAAACTGAACGGGCCCGGAGTTATGGTTAGCCTTAACAACCAAAGAACCGTAATTTTCCATTAGCTGCTTTGCTTGTGCGGGCGTAATCATGTCACCAACAAAAACACTGTCAATGATATGTTCATGCCCAATTTTTTCCGCCACATACTTTTTAACAGCAACTTTATCAGAACATGTAACAAACAAAGAGTTCTTCCAGTACAATTTGCGGTAGTTTACTTTTTGGTTATACGTAATAGGTTTGCTGAACTGAGGATAATAACCAGCACGTAGCATGAAGGCAGCCCTTTCACGAAGACCAACGGGAACCAAGCGATATATTTTTTTCATGACACACTCTCCGTCCCAAAAGGAAGCAGGATCCATACTAGCGAGATGACAAATGGCGCTTGTGAAGAGATACAAGGACATCAAATGGCAACAAAGAAATCAGAAACCATTTACAGCAATAGATCAAATCAACATCCCAGTAAAAAGACCTACACAGCTCAGAAACTTCTATGTTAGTGCTAACCTTTTTATTTTCAAGCCAAGCATACTTCACCATTCTATTCACATACTTTTTCAAAGCCTTGGATTGACATTCATCGATATAAGGCTCCAAATCGCTCACCATTTCATGAAACAAGCGCATAGAAGGGACACTGTTTCGGGAAACGAAAGAGGCTTGACGATAGGAGATAGAGGCAACATGAGGGGACCAAACCATGAGCTTCATTCTTGCTATTAGCATTACCCAGGTATAAAGGTCTCCTGAGCGCTCGGCACGACCCTCCGGAAAAATGGAATTGCGGTAGAGTGCCTCCCGCTTTATGAGTATCGAATTTGTCCCCATCGCCCTCAACCCTTTACAAGCGAACTCAAGGTAGTCAGATAAGTAAAGTATCTGAGGGCCTTGAGAAATAAACTGCTTCGCAAAGGGATCCAGCTTCATCGCCCCGTCCATATCACTCATCCGGGCGGCACTGATAAGGGAAATTTCCGGAAACTCGTTAGCAATTCGCATCGATTGAGCGAGGTGCTCAGGAAACCAAGCGTCATCGGCATCGAGAAAAGCAATCCAGCTCCCTCGGGCTTCGCGTATGCCATAGTTACGAGCGGCATATCCTCCAGGGCCGGGCTGCGAACGGTGAAGCACACGAATTCTGGAATCCTTGAATTCTTCCACCTTCTCCATGCTGCTATCTGTAGAAGCATCATCGACGACGATTATTTCAAACTCCGTGTATGTCTGATCTAATGCTGACATAATAGATCGTGAAACATAATTTTCTTTATTGTATACAGGAACCACAATGGAAATTATGGGACGCATGACTCTCTCCCTTTGTGCATGCGAGAACGTAATCGCTAAATCATTGTGCGTAATCGGAGGCTGTTTTATTACAATTAGACTGCAAAGAAG
Source organism: Halomonas sp. MCCC 1A13316 (assembly GCF_014931605.1). Taxonomy (NCBI): domain Bacteria; kingdom Pseudomonadati; phylum Pseudomonadota; class Gammaproteobacteria; order Oceanospirillales; family Halomonadaceae; genus Billgrantia; species Billgrantia diversa. Next base: position 2,767,424 of record NZ_CP053382.1, read on the forward strand.
AGTATCTGTAACAGAGCCCAACCCCAATAATCAACCACATAAGCCTTGCAGAATACCCTTTGAAAATAAAGGGCTCCTTGTACTCAGCAATAAACATAATAATCATGAATACGATCCAGAAACTTTTGTAATGCGTTACGCTATAGACACTTTTGCCAAGGAAGGCTACAAAAAAGTAGAATGCGATAGCCACAGGAATTCCCAAAGCAGTGAACATTCGCATATAGCCGAGGTCCACACTTCTCTGTAAACTAAAGTCACCGCTATGCACACCAACTCCGAACAGCAACTTAGGCCATTCGTTAGGGATATTTACCATCCTGGCCAAAGCCGCAGTGGTTCCTTCTTGCTGAACGCCTTCTATACCTTGATATAAGAAACTTATAGAATATGAAAGAACGTTTTCCGGAAAGAGAAAGGCAAAGACTGGCGGGACAGCCATGACGATACCAGCAATAGTGATATAGAGAAGGAAACGACGAAAAGACAGCTTTTCCTTTGAAAATACAAAATTCAGTACATGAAATAATGTGATTCCGATGATTGCCACCACTATCCCTGTACGCCCAATAAACAAGAGAGAAGTAAAAATGGTTACCGAAGCTGTAACAAAATAAAGAAAGCCTATTTTTTTCTTGACATAAAGCGCCTGAAGAAGTATCAAAACCGTGCCATGAAACAGTGATAGATTTGCCGCCCCGCCAGAAGCCATACCTCGGAGACGAAATTCTCTCGTAAGATAATCAATATTAGAATTCTCCGGTTGATAAAGCATCGATTCAATGAAATGCCTAAACGGCGGGAAGTTATACTCTATAAGAATGATCATAGAATTTACGAACACAATAAAAACCACAAGCTTGAAGCACAAAGTTAAGACTTGGTCCATGTCCAGTGACTTTATCATTAGTGATAAAGCCAGCACATATCCTAGCAAAATATAAAGAGCAACCTGTATCATGTATGTCAAGAAGGTCGTAGCAAAAACCTCAGTATAAAAAATGAAAACCGTCAAGTTATATAAACAAAAGAGACAAAGCCCAATAAAAGTTACTAACAAGGGAACTTGCTGCACTGCCTTGAGAGAAATGGCTGGATGAGCACCCAGTAACAGTGCAATCGACAGCATCCCGCCGTGAAGCACAGCAACTCGAAGATCGAAATATGGGCTCAGTAGGTAGAGATACAGAAATAGAGTCATCCAGCAGATATGCGCAGAGCTGATACCATGTATATAACGGAGCCCACCGCGAATACTATCAACATCTGCTGTCTTGGTCGTATACTTCACGGCATTCCACCTTAAACATAGATGTAGAAGATAAGATCCCAAAGCCTGGTGTTTGCCCACCAAGCTTTGGCGGGCATTGTTATTTATATGAATAACTGTAATAGCCGTAGCCATAGCTAAGGGCTGCCGTTTTCTCGATTGCGTTTAGAATGCACCCCTGCACATGCACGCCTGTATTAGCCAACCTGCGTGACGCAACTCTCACTTCCCTTATCGGATTGACGCCAAAGCGAGCAACGAGAAGAGACGTTCCGGCAACCTTGCCTATGATCGACGCATCGGTGACCGCCAAAACAGGAGGAGTATCAATGAGCACAATGTCATACTCCTGCCCGACCTTGCCAATCGCTTCAGCGAAGCTATGGCGCATCAGAAGTTCCGATGGGTTAGGCGGCGCGACACCACGGGTCATGTAATGCAGTCCGGGCACGTCCGAGCGCCTGATCGCCTGCTCGACAGTCAGCTTGCTGGCGAGTACTTCCGAGAGACCATTCTCTGACTTGTCGTTAAAGGTAAAGTGCAAATTCCCCTTGCGCATATCCGCATCAATGACCAAGACTTTCTGTCCTGCTTGAGCACAAACAAACGCTAGATTAATGGTAACAAAGCTCTTGCCTATACCAGGACTGGGACCCGTAATCATAATTGCATTATTGAGCGCATCCATCATGGCAAAGTGTAGACTGGTACGAAGACCACGTATAGCCTCAACGGCCATGTCCGTCGGGTACAACTTGGCAAGAAAACTCCCAATTGCATGTTGGCTTGCTTTGTTATTACGATATTTGACACGTTTTACCAGCTTCATCTGGTCTGCCGAACGGGGAACCGTCGCATAGACAGGAAGTCCGATATCTTCCAACTGCTCAGCACTCTCCACACCTTTGCTTAAAAAGCCGCGCAGCAAAACAAAGCTTACAGTCAGCAAGAACCCAACGAGAAGTGAAATTATTACGATTAAGCTGGACTTAGGCTTAATGGGATTTGACCGCGTCATGGCGAAATCAATGATTCTTACATTACCAACTGTTGCAGCTTTGGCAATGTTGAGCTCTTGCATGCGGTTCAAGAGCTGGACATATATTTGTTGAGTGACTTCGACATCACGGTTCATGCGCAGGATCTGCTGCTGGGTTTCCGGCAGGTTGCTGGTACGCTGTTCCATGTTGGCACGTTCGCGCTGAAGCTGAGCCCTTTTCTCAAGCAAAGCAGCATAGACAGGATGGTTTGGAGTGAATCTACGTGACAATTCAGCTTCCTGCATTTCAAGATCGTTCAAGCGACTCTCAATGTCCACCATGCCGGCAAGCATGTTGCGTGTTTCTTCGGTGAGATCCACGCTTTCCTGCTCCATTCTATAAGTATTAAGCCGATTCTCAGCCTCAACCAATTGCTCGCGCACTGTAGGCAGTTGTTCATCCAGGAACACAAGACTGTTTTCTGCTTCAGCTGCCTGCCTGGCAATATTTTGGGCCAAGTATACTTCTGAAATTGCATTCAACGAGCTCTTCACTTCATCCTTGTCGGGCCCTGTCAGAATAAGCTGTAAAACACCTGTGTCGCGTTCACCCTTCTGAGTAACGACAAAACGGTTTCTGAGATAGTCGATAGTGGCTTGCTGGCTTCGCTTTCGCAGTGCGAACTGAGCTCCAATCGGCGCTTGTATTTCGCTTATGTATATTTCAAGCCAAGGGTTGCTTGATTCGGAGCGCTCCCCTGAACGACCAAACAGCAATTCCTCGCCTTCAGGACCAAGAACTCGATACCCTCCCTCAGCAACTTCAAGTGTTAACGGCTTGTTCTCCAGCTCGGGAGCTACGCTTAATGATTCTACATAGACATGCTCACCGCCCCAAATTTCCGGTCTACCCTGCGCGAAATCGGGGCGAGGTATGTCGTAGCGGATAATCGCATTACCAATAAATGGAAATACGACAGGAGTCACACTGATATCCAATTTCTGCCTATTGGCAGCCTGCCCGACAATAAGTCGTGATTGGAGGATTTCCATCTGGGCACCGGTAATTGGCTCCTCTTGCAGTAGCATCGCAGCAATTTCATCTGCACCCGTTCTAGGCCCTGTCTTTTCAACCTGAACAAGTGCGTCACCTTGATAAATAGGTGTGGCCAACAACGAATATACAGCCCCCACAAATCCGAACAGCAAGGTCAAGATTATAATTTTCCATTTATTATCTAACAGCATGCCCAGCGTGCGCCCTAGGTCAACGTTCTCATCCCCAGGTATGCTGACGGCCGGCGCCACACCAGATCCGGTATTGAGAACCGGGCTATTTGAATTCAAGCTATTCATCGTCAGCCATCCCTCTGAATACGCGCATCAATAGCGACTTGGATAGAATCTCAACAAGGGCGGGCACAACAGCTTTTCGTACTTATCGAAATGTGCCCGCCATAGACAAGAGCTTCGCTGTTTTAGAGATCGCCAATTTCATTGGAGGTTGACGCCACATTACCGGGCAAGGATATGGACGGCAAAAGTAAGCTAATGACGTTATTCCAGCGCGCCAGCGGAGCCGAGGTTACGTAAACGACATCATGTGGTTCGAGAGGGAAATAGGAACCCATATTAAGAGCGACGGCATTGGAAATATCGAGCTGATATACCGTCGCCATTTTGTTGCTTCCGGCAGGATTACCACGAATAACAAAAATACCCGAAGGTTCAGCTCTAGACTCAACAACCCCACCCGCGCGGCCGAGTGCGTCGGTCAGGCTCATACGCTCCCTGCCCGTCGTGATATTACCTGGATTTCTTACTTGGCCCATTACCGATATATTTTGGTTTTCAGAAGAAGCGATATGAAGTAGGTCGCCTGGTTGCAGAAGCGAATTATGTGCCAAGTTTCCTCTTTTCAGCATTTCGTAAAGAGAGATAGTTCTCTCCTGACCGTTCCGACTCAAAACGATATTGTGCCAGTTTGCATTCTCCGTTGCTCCGCCAGCAGCACTGATTGCATCCAGTATTGTCATCGGAACATTTGTGATAGGCTGTGCTCCAGGTGTATTGACCTCGCCGCTGACGTAAACTTTTTTGGAGTTAAAAGCAGCCACCCTGACCTCAACTTGAGGCTCGGTTACGTAAGTTGAAAGACGGCTGGTAATCATTTGTCGAATTTCACTAACAGTGCGGCCTTCGACTTTCAAATTTCCTACGTAGGGGTAGTAGATAGTTCCATCGGAGTGAACTATATTACCAGACTCCTCCGCACTACGCTCCCCACCCGCCGGGATGGTAAGTTCGGGGTGTTCATAGACAACTATATTCAGGACGTCACCAGGGCCAACGCGATATTCATAATTTTCAATTTCACTCGTTAACTCCGTAGTGACGCCTTGAGCTTTGCTTGTATCGCTATCTATGCGATACTCCGCAATCAATTCGGGAGTAATCGTAACGATATCTATTTGTTCATCCAATGAAACTTCCTGCGCTTCATAGTCGATGTGACCTCCAGGCGCAAGGGCGCACCCACCTGCCATGCCCAGTGGCAGCAATGCAACAACGAAGCAGGCACCACGTGAAAATTTGTTCATTGTCTTCTCCCTTGCTTTCATGTCATTTCGTGTGCTCATGGCAGTTTCCCCTAACTTGCATCCCCCTGATAGCAAACATTCTCTAGGGCGCTGCATAGAGATCGAGCCCTTTTCCTAGTTTCCTTTCTGTCTGCTAGCTGAGAGCTTGAGTACTTCAGTTATTCATCCAGAAGTTACAGGAATACAATAACCATTACACAAGATTACAAAAAATACGAACCGGAAAGAGCATGGATTTCTTCATCCGTCCAGGTTGAGTCGGGACATGATGGAATGTCAGTACCCAACAGGCTGAAAAAACTAAGCGATTGATATTTCGATTTTTTTACTACGGCGTGAATTACGCCTGGGTTAATGTGCTATCCGCTCCCAGCAGTTTCACGCTTGGAGCCATGGTAGGTATGAAAAAATTAAGCCATTCAACCTTTTAGGCTTAGAAACGGTTCACCGTCTGGATGGTGACTTTCCTTTTCTTTAGCTTTACTTCCAGACGTTTCGTTCATCTTTCGCCTGTCCTTATCGCAAGCGTATGCTTTATTCTCTCGACAACAAAATTTGTGGCTGCGCTCGTGATATGTTGACTATCGCTGTAGTAAGACCATATATCACTGCTGAGTATACAGTTGGGGGAGCAGAAAATTTTGTGTGGCTCCAAAATGGTAACGCCATTAATATTCTCGAAATCAAGGAAAAAGTTACTTGCTAAACTTATACTTGCAGCATTATCTATCTCAAGCGACCTCAACCCGTGCAGGTAGGACTCCTTGGTAAGTCGTATAGAAGGTTGCAAGCTCGTAGCCCCAGAGACCCTTGGATGGGCTCCGATAATGATTACTTCATCTGCATACTGTAAGAAATGCTCTACTGTCTGGTTTATAAAAGCTGTCCATCTATCATAACTTCTTTTACCGTCAGGAAAATTGGTGACTGAGTCTTGGTATAACTCCCAGGACTGGGAAATTACGACATAATTATAGTTTTTCTGTGAACTATATAAGCTTGATCTTAAATCATTGCAGGATATATCTGCGTATTTATCATTAAACTCTACTCCTTTCAGAAGCACACAACCGCCTCGCGTTACTGTATCCACCTCGTCTGACCCAAGCCCTATAGCGATACTAAATGGTAAAACGTAATGCTGCAATACTGAGTCACCAACGAATAAAATCTCTCCGTGTTCAGTATTGCTTATATTAAAGCCGCGCTCGTAATTATCATGAAAAGTGGATGAATGAAATTCGGTAACTTCCAATGCAAATTGATTCAAGTACTTGAATCGCTCCGGTAGGCCGTTGGTTTTAGCAACGATAAAACCAATGGCAGCCAAGACTGGGATGAAAAGACATAGCCCTATTATGGTCGCCGAAGAACTAATTGAGCTTGATCGTGCAATGTTTCTAATCGGTTTCTCTATATAATGATAGGTTGGCATAGCCAAAAGAGACGATAGGCTAGCTATAGTTATAAACATAACATAGGACGGCATGTCCAATTCGAAGTAACGAGCGAAAGAAACAAATGGCTGATGATACAAATATAATGGGTAAGATATTAGTCCTATTAAAACCAACATCCCGTGAGACAGCATTTTAGTGACAAGCCCTCTGTTCGGAAAAGCGATGATGAGCGCAACGCCAATGCAAGGTAGTAGTGCGTTATAACCTGGAAAAGCAGTATTTTTATCATAAAGCAAGACGGGCGCAACCATAAGCGACAATCCCAAATAACTTAGATATCTTTTGTAGTTCTCTTTTACTTTATCCTTATGGTATTTTGCCAACAAAAGAGCCGTAAGAGATCCAATCAATAGTTCGTTTGCCCGATATTGAAGTAAGAAATATGCTTTGCTATTACCGTCATTAGTTGCCGAAATAACCATTGAAGTTGTTATAACCAAGACAATTCCCGTCAAAGGTATAACTGCGCCATCTGAAATCCTAAAAGCTACCAGCAACAAAGTGGGCCACACAAGATAAAATTGTTCTTCGACACCAAGCGACCATAAATGCATTAAAGGCTGGTAAGCTGAGCCTTCAGCGAAATAATTGACTCCTTGGGCAAACAAAATATTTGCTGTACCAAGTGAAGAAAAAAATATTTCCTTCCCAAGTTTGTCGAACGACTTGGTTGTATAGAAATAGAACCCGAAAGCAAAAACCAGGAGCAAAGTAATAATAAAGGCAGGAAGAAGTCTAGCGGCTCTTCTTTTATAAAATCCAACATAGCTAAACTCCTTTTCCTTAACCTCCCTATAAATCATGTTGGTTATAATAAAGCCACTAATCACAAAAAAAACATCCACCCCGACATATCCGCCAGAAGTAAAATCCAGTCCCGAGTGAAAAGCAATCACCGAAAGTACTGCTAGAGCTCTTAAACCGTCTATGTCTTTTCTATATGCCATGATTTACGGTTTTTTCCAATGAATTTTCAATCGTTTTTTGAGCTCATTACAGCAGTGATGATTACTAAGGAAAGATAATCTATTTCAATACTTCATGATCTACAAAGAGCAAATAAATACGACTAATTAAATTAGAGCTCAAGTGCTCAATTTATCTCGAAGTGGAGTGGAGAGAGTTAATGCCCCCTGTTTTGTTTTTATCACACAACTTCAATCTTTTAACACATCAAGATTTGCTTAAGTAATTTCTTCCAATATCGTCCACCCCATCTGACCTGTTAATCAAACTCATGAAATTATTACCTATCATCCCAGTGACCTGATGAGAGGTAACGATAGCGTTGCGACCGTCGCCATCGTTACCTTGGACATCTACTTGCTTGGACCAGAGAAGGCGAATATTTCCCCCTTGCAGATAATTGTCCTTAATCTTTACGATGCGGGTAAACTTGTCTGCATTCCCCTGGTAGGCATCCGTTATCGCCGATCTAGATGTTTTGAACTGATTTCCTATGATCCATAAGCCCGTCGACATCTCGCTGTCACGGCTTACGTGAAATCCGCCATATACACACCCGCGTTCAACTTGGGCTGCTGTGTTATGTAGCACGTGAATACCTCGGTGTCGGTCGATCCAATACGCGTTCCTTGTCTTTATTGCACTATTGCCTAGGAGCTGAGTGTCATAGGCCGAAGCGAGACGAAAGCCATGCAAGACCTGGCCGTCCGTATGATTACCCATAATCAGAATGTTCTGAGCCCCTCCTTCACAGCCTATCCCGACTTGACCACGCAGAGCACGACATTGACGTATAATGCCGCGGTGAGTCGAATTCCAGAAGTCACTATGTATGTCATTGGTGAAGCGGCCAATGCCATAACCGGTAACGAAGATTCCGTAGCTCGATGCATCCTCAGTTCTAACTCGTTCAATCAAAAAGTCTGACATTCCTTCAAGACGAATCAGTGGGCCATTGTCCGTTGCGTGCTTGTCAGCGCCAATCATGCAGAAGTCTGATAGAAAGATACCGTGTGGATGAAGGCTCTCACCAACGTCCAAGTGCATGGCAACATAATCATCCTGACGCCAGTCTTCTGCCCTGGCTTCAAGAATGGTCCTTTCCATGCCCTGCCCTCTGAGACGAGTACCGTCATGCAAGCGCAGTTTGCGGTAAAGAAACCAGTGACCCGCCTCGATGATACCCACAATGCCATCGGTGGCGATGTTATCCAGGAAAGTCTGTAGCTGCTGCTGGTCACGGATGGGATCGCCCGAAGGCGCTATGTCCATTTCGCTGGTGGTCATGCTGTCTGGTCGACACTTTCTTTTTCGAGACATACCGCCTGTGTCATTGACTGTAGCTCGCATGCCAGCTGTCGAGGTAGCTTGAGAAGTGCTGGTGGAAACGTTTCCAACCGATCCAAGTGACATAATCCGGCCTCCTTCCAGTATGTTCAGCTATGTGCCGCCATACGCTGAAATATTTCATTGCGGCTGGACAACTCACTATAGCTCCCCGAATCAATCATCCTCCCCTCTTTCATGAGATAGATTCGGTTGCACTGACGAACCGTTGCAAGTCGATGCGCAATCATTATAATGGTCTTCTTCCCCATGATATCGTGGATGGCTTCCATGATAAGTTTTTCTGTAATTCCATCCAGAGCACTAGTTGCTTCATCTAGAATAAGTACTTTAGCATCGTGATACAGTGCGCGGGCAATACCAATGCGTTGGCGCTGCCCGCCTGAAAGTTGAACCCCCCTTTCACCTACGCAAGTATCTAGCCCATTGGGAAGCTCTTCGAGGAGCTCGTGGAGGTTTGCCATACCGGCAGCACGGTCTAATTTTTCTTCGTCAATTTTTCCAGGCTCTACGCCAAAAGCAATGTTCTCTCGGATACTGGTATCCGCAAGAAAGATGCTTTGTGGCACGAACCCAAGTGTATTCTGCCATTGCCGCTTATTGTGTGTTTCGATACGAACGCCGTCGATGCTGATTTCGCCCTGATCCGGATCGATGAGCCCAAGTAATATATCAATGATCGTAGATTTTCCCGATCCCGAGGCGCCTACTATTCCAATCATGCGATTGGCCGGGACTTCCATGCTAACACCGTTAAGTGCGAATTCCCGTGCACCGGGATAACTGAATACAATATTATCCAGTCGAATAACGTCTTGGGGCGTGATATTACCGACCATATCATTTCTCACCGCCAAGCTCCGTTCCTTCTCCCTTGGTTCAGAACTATTATAAAGGTCGTCTCTCACCGCTTCGAAGGAAGCAAGATTACCGCGTATCTGCGATAAGCTGGAGTACACCTTCTGCAGCGCTGGCAACAACTTGAAGCCGGCCATTGCATATATTGAAAGTATTGGCAAAATAGCTCCTAGATTGCCGTTGTGTGTAGCTAGTAAGTACAGAACCAGAAAAATCACACTGGAAAAGGCGACGAGCTCCATTGCGTAGCGTGGCACCTGACTGATGGCCTGGTTGCTGCCTGCCGCTTTTGCAAATTGCATGCTGGGCTTCTCAAACCGATCGATGAAGGTCTTTTGGTGGCCCAACAGCAGCGCGTCTTTGATACCGCCAAAACCCTCCGCCATCAGTTTGAAGCGCTGTGATTGGGTTTCGGAAATTGCCTTGCCGTTTTTGGTGAGCCGCCGGCGCACTGTGACGAAAAGAAGATAGTAGGAAGCCACAAAGATCGAGATTCCGATTAATGCCACCATGGGGTCATAGATAAAAATCACTATGCTCATTAAAAATGCCATAACAAGCTTCGCATTCATGTGCAGCAAAGGATTAATGACAAAATTCGTCATCCGCAAGGTTTCTTGAGAAATCTGCTTAGTAAGGTGACTGCTACTGGTAGTGGCGTGATATAACCAGGGTTGGAACATGTAGTATCGATAAAGCCTATTTCCCAATTCTGCGCCTACTTTTGCGCCGTATAGCGACAAACGCCAAACCGTATACATTGATATGAAGGTGGCTGCTGCCAGCACCATTAATACCATGATGCCCAGCCAGAAAAGAAAATCGCTAGGAGTTTTAATACCACTCATACGATACAGCGTCGAGGCAATACCTTGAGATTCTTCCAGTATTGTCATGTCACCTACCAACGCCATGAAAGGGCCAATCGACATGACGCCTGCTATTTCAGCAAAGGACATTACGATGATAAGGCCTTGCAGCTTCAAAAGTTTTATACGCTGCTCCCTGGTCAGCAGAACGTAAAGATCTTTTAATTTCCTTAGCATGTTATATTCCTTATGTCGATCGCAACGAGATCGATTAAACTCAAGAAGCGAGCATATTCATGGCCACAACCTATCTTCTTCCCTTATGCATAACGAGCAGTAGATTTATATTGAGCGCGCATATCCCTGCTGATAAGTCCCACCGCATGCTATTCTTGTTTTATCTTCCGTATCGGCAGGATCCGACTCGGGAAAGGAAACGCTAACGCTTGAATAATCGTACGTGCTATTCACATGGTCCACTTTGGGTTTATAGCCAAAGCTTTGAGCCAACCCGAGCGTAATGACCCATGCTTTGTAAATCTTTTTTCTTGCAAGCATCTTTAAAACCAGAAACATATTATTAAATAAAATCGATATTGTTCTGCGCCTTGTTTTATAAATCTTGGAAATGTACAAATTATTTCTTATAAAATTTTTATAATAGCCGATTCGCGTAGGATTGGACTCGGCGACGATACTAATCGTCCCACCGCCATGCCGTAAATGAACTACGTGACTATTACCGACTAGATATCCTGGCTGCTCTTGGGTGATTCTCAAGGTGAACTCGGCATCTTCCCCCCAGATATACATCGACGAAATGGGAAGGCCGTATTTTTCCAACGTCGATCGAGGCACCAAGATCGAGACGAATGTACCACTTCCGATCGCCACCAACCCATGTTTCAATTGTTCAGGCCAATCGAAATACCCTGCCCCATTTCTCGCATTACTCACTTGTGGCGTATTGCACACTTGGCCAAGTTCGGTATAGGCAGTTGAAAGAAGGTAGCTTTTTTTCATACCCTTATTGGCTAAAAATTCATCGGCCTGCAGCAATTTTTCCAAGGCCTCCGAATCCGGGATGACATCATCGTCCATCATCCATATATGGTCCGCTCCGTTATCGTAGGCCAATCGGAATCCAGCATTGAAGCCACCTGCCGCGCCCACATTTTTCTTCATGGTATAAACTTTTATGTCCGGATACTTACCACATGTCAGATACTCCAACGTTCCATCGGTGCTTGCGTTATTGATCACCAGAACCATATCACACGGACGGGTCTGAGAGTGAACCGCCTTGAGACAGCGTTTGAGAAGTTCCTTTCGATTGTACGTAAGGATAACGCCGATCACCTTGTTTTCCATGGTATTCTCCCTGCGTCAGCGTTTTAATATATTTTGGCTTAATAAAGTCGAGAGGAGCGCTCGCTAATTAATGGCCAACTGGCATCCTTGTCAGAGATCACCGAAGCTGGCATAGGCCATTCGATGCCGAGGGCTACGTCATCGTAGCGTAGCCCATCTTCAGATGACGGTGTATAGGGTGCTGTCACTAGATAACTGACTTCCACGTCATCCTCCAGTGTCATGAAGGAGTGGGCAAATCCCTTGGGTACTAAAAGTTGCAGCCTGTTTCTGCTGGTGAGTTCGAACATCTGATGCTGCATGTAGGTAGGCGAGTCCTGCCGAATATCGACGATGACGTCAACGATGGCACCGCGGATGCAACGAATCAGTTTATCCTCTCCATCAGGGGCCTTCTGAAAGTGTAGGCCGCGAAGTGTGCCGCGCTGGGCCGAGAAGGAGGTATTTTGTTGAACGAAATCGTTTTTAATTCCTATCGTGGCGAATTCCTCTCTGCACATGGTTCTTGCAAAGAAGCCTCTGTCATCACCTCGAGGTTCAAGCTCCACCAAGTAGGCATCCTTGAGATCTGTCTGGATGAACTGCATATTTAACCCCCTATTCCTCGATTTTCTCAAAGAAAACGTCTTCCTGCGCCCGATACAGCCGGTCAACCAGGCGTCCCTCAGGAAACCGGACATCATCGAAAGTCAGAGGCACATCCTTTGCGACGCGCTTTTTCACGACGCAACCGAGCGCCAGACCAACGGGTAAAAGCCTCTCTCTGCGGATGACCTCAATGTTCTCGGCAACGCCGTATACTTCGAAGCCGCCAAATTCACGAATGATTGCCCCCTCTTCGAGGTCTTTCTTGGCCATGGCTACGACACCGACAACCGGGGCTCCGCGAGGGGTTAACACAGGGTCGTTGAACAACACGGCTCGTGCGACCGAGGTCGGCACTTCAAAATGACAAAGATGATAGGGGGTATAGAAGCAGTAATAGGGCCCCTTTCCCAGTTTGTAGAGTTCAAGATAGTGCTGCTTTCGCGGATCGGACACAGTGCCGATGACGAAGACGCCAGGGCCTGGCCGGGCTCCCACCACGTAGTCGACGAGTCCGGGTCCTGAAGCATCCAGATAAGGCTCGAAGCTGGATAGCGTTTCCTCGATGGGCACGAGTGGTGAGCTGGGGTCGCCGTTCGAGAAATCGGGACCGAGCATGCCGCGGCGGGCGACTTGCATTCCCGTGCCATTCGCCACAATCGCCTGCTCGAACGAGATCTTCGTACCGTCAGCGAAAGAAGCCACCATGGCGGGCTTCTGACCCCATCGCTCCGCAAATGCGCGCTGCGTTTCGGGGTTCCGGTAAGGATCATGCAATCCCTTGATGTTGCCGCTCAGTACAGGTTTGATCCCCAAACCTTCAGCGAACCGAAGCAGGTTCATCTGTACACCCGGTTGGTCACCATCCGAAAAAGTATAGATCAGCCCAGCCTGTTCCGCTTTGCGCTTCAGGATGGGACCGATCGTTCCATCGAGCTCAGCATTCATCTGGATGACGTGTTTGCCACTGGAGATGGCCGTCAATATTGCCTCTGCCGCATATTCGATAGAACCCGTAACCTCAACGATGGCATCCAGACCGTCAGACGCGGCCATAGCGCTGGCATCTTCCGTAACCACGGGCACCCCCCTGGCGATTGCCGATTCGATCTCCGCTGTCGTATCGCATCGCTCTGGGGCAATCCCTACCTGCTCAAACACCGAGATGGCCGATTCGACATGGCGATTGGCGATGGCGCAAAGGGTCATGCCAGGTGTTGCGGTCATGATCTGTAAGCCGATGCCTTTACCCTGGAAACCCGCTCCGACCATGCCCACACGAATCGGTTTATTGTCCGCTTCCCGCTTGGCTAATGCCGTATCTACGATCATCATCGTTCTTTGCTTCCCAGCTGGTAGAAACAATTTGAAAGCTCTGCTCAATCTTTCCAAACTTTCCATGGCGGCGTATCGGCCCATGCCGCCTCGAGCACCATCTTGTCACGTAGCGAGTCCATACTTTGCCAGTAGCCCTGATGATGGTAATAACCCAACTTGCCCATCTGCACCATGCGCTCCATGGGCTCGTTCTCCCACGTCGTACGATCGTTATCGATCAGGTCAAGTACCTCGGGCTCGCAGACGAAGAAACCGCCGTTGATCAAACCTCCGTCGACGGCTCCCTTTTCACGAAAAGCCATGACGTGATTGCTACTCTCATCCAGCCTGAGTGCACCATAGCGTCCCGGCTGGGTGACTGCCGTCAGCGTGCACCAACAACCTGATTGCTTGTGGCTTTCGATAAGTTGTCCGATATCCACATCGCTTACACCGTCTCCATACGTCAAGCAGAAGGTCTCATTCTCGATGAGATGCTTAGCTCGCTTTATCCTTCCTCCCGTTAGTGATTCCGAGCCTGTGTCGAGGACCGTCACATTCCAGTCCTCGCTAACACCGTTCAGCCACTCGACACGCCCCGTTTTCAGATCGATGGTGTAATCTGTCTGTCTGCCGCGATAATTGAGGAAATAATTACGAATGTAGTCGACCTTGTAACCGCCCAGTATTACGAAATCCTTCAATCCATAATGAGAATAGATTTTCATGATGTGCCAAAGTATGGGTCGCTCTCCCACTTCCACCATTGGCTTGGGCCGGATAGATGTTTCCTCACTCAGGCGAGTTCCGAAGCCACCAGCAAGAATCACAACTTTCATAATAATTCTCCCTTTAAAATCTTATTTTTTATCGTTTAAGTAAAAGCCGTTTCGCTACTCCACCCATTCCAAGCCCTCTGTTAACCGTCCTTGTTCAACATGGTCTTGTAAAACTTTTAATCGCATCAAATGCGAATCTCGGAATCCCGCATCCGAAAATTTCATGCGGGACAATCCCGCTACCAAGCCTTGGATGGAATCTTGAAGCGACATCAGGGGCTGATGCTCCGGAGCCAGCTTCTCGAAAAGGCCAAAATCCACCTTGTATGAGCGGCTATCGATCGCCTCTTTCTCGTTGATGTGAACGCTCGTTCCGGGAATAGCATCAGCGACGGCTTCCGCCAGTTCGCGCACCTGGTGATTTCGACGGTTGGAGCCGGCATTGACGCTGAGAATGCGCCCCCCATTGTTTGCCTGTCGCTGAATGGCCCAGTCGATCGCTCTCCCCATGTCGCTGACATCGATCAAGGGACGCCAAGGTGTTCCATCGCTTAGCACGGTGATCTTTTTCTGTGCAAGAGCGCAGGCAACGAAGTCATTCAGCACCAGGTCCAGGCGAAGGCGCGCCGACATACCACAGGCGGTCGCAAACCTCAGGCTGGTAATGATCATGTCACCTTCAATAGCAGCAAGTGCATCCTCCGAGCCGATCTTGGACCTAGCATATGCAGTCATTGGCGCGAGCGGGTCGGCCTCCTTACGGGGCTCCCCGCTCGCTAGGCCGTATACGCTACAGCTCGACGCAAAGACGAAATGCGTCACACCAGCCTGCGCCGCCCGTCTGGCAATCCTTACGGTGGCTTCCTGGTTGATCTCCTGGGTGACGGTCTCGAAGCGATTACCCATGGGATCGTTGGAAACGGCGGCAAGCTGTACCACGGCGTCATAGCCTTCCAGCAATCCTTCTGGAAGATAGCGTATATCCCCGTAATACTGCCTTTCCAGATGCCTTTCAGGGCTTCGGTCGACCCCCGTCAGGCAGTGTGAGAAATAGGCATTGTCATAACCATGTAACACCGACTCAGGATGCCGTCGTTTCAGCTCCTTGGTGACTTCGGGCCCAACGTATCCCATGTTCCCCAGAATCAACACCTTCATCGCCTAGTCTCCCGTTGCAGATAGTCAGAGTCGCTTTGCTGCAAGACATTACCAGTTGAGCCACCGTTCAGCATGCTCAGCTTGAGCTCCTCTTCGCTCACCCAACCCTTGCTTTTCATTTCTTCAAATATCTGTGCTACCAGAATCGAAGCACCGGCTACACTCAAATGATTGTTATCGTAATAAAGAAGTACTTCTTCGATCTGGGTAGCGCAGCGACTGGGCAGGTAGGTATCACAGAATAGTCTGGCCGGCTCTATTTTTATCAGATTGTCATGTTCCACGACTCTAGCCATTTGTTCATAAGCCGATGCTGTACGCTGCTTAAAAACTTCGTAACTCGTAGAGAGGGGAGCAAATCGTTCAATGCCGTACAATCTTTCCTTGACCAGAAAGTAAGGCACATCCCAGCCCACCTCAGGTACCGGATAGACCAGGACGACCCGTTTCCCGGCGCGAGCCATTCTCTCGACAGTTTCCTTAAGCAGTGACCCAACCTGTTCAATGCGAAGTTCTTCATCACTTATGTCGAGACGGTTCATGGGTACGGCACGTACCGCTCCATCGTGCTCGATTCCTCCTTCGCCGTTATTGAATGATACACCCTCAAATTGAAGCGGATATCGTCCAAGCATCATGACTAGTTCGACGCTATCGTCTTCCAGGACGTACTCCAGAACTTGTTCGTTATGGCGACCACATTCCGGTTCATCACTTCTGGTATAACCCGCTATTGGCAGGCAGTTTGTATAAACGAATTGTCTTACCTTCATGTCAAGCGCATCGACTCGTTCGGCTACCGGTCCGACTAACGGCGTTGCCTGGCTATCTCCCCATATCACGACCGTCCTATTTCCGTTCTCGTTGTACACACATGTCTCATCAAATGGCAGCAAGTTTCCCGGAGTGCTCTGACAGTTTGCGTTTATTTTCTTTTGTGAACGCACCATCACTAGGTTTTCAAGCTCTCCATTAAAGCGCCATGGGATACCCTGTGAGTAGGTACCATAGAAACCCACACCGATCATCAGGCACGACATTACCAAGGCCGTGCTGAAGATCTGGGGTCGAGTATATTTATTGCGATTACGGAAGGGTAATTCGACATAGTGCCAGGAAAACCAGGCCAGCAGCAGGGAGAGTATGCTCAACAGAATGAAGTCGATATGGGAAATGGGGCCCAAGCTACGTTCTCTGGCGAACGCGAACACTGGCTGATGCCATAGGTAGGCGCTGTAGCTGATCAGGCCGATACCTACCATGGGCTTGAAGGAAAGTACTTTTCCTGTAATGTCTCTCTCGCTGGCAAAGAGTATGATTAGAGTGGTCCCTAGAACTGGGATCAAAGCCCACCGACCGGGGAAAGGAACGCTCTGATCGAATATCAATATCGCATAAAGAAGCAGCACTATCCCAACCACCCCTCCCAGACTGCTTACCCAGAGGGGAGGCTTAGCTCTGTGCCGATGGAGAAAGACTGCTACGATAGCCCCAGCCAGAAGCTCCCAGGCGCGTGTGGGCAGCAAATAGAAATTAGCTGAGGGATGATGCGTTGAAGCGTAATCCGACAAGGCCAGGCTAAAGAGGAAGCACAGCGTCAAAACGCCTATGAGCAGCCATTTCCTGACCCAGCCTACCAATAACATGAACAATGGAAAAAACAGATAGAACTGCTCTTCTACGGCCAGGCTCCAGGTATGCAGAAAGGGCTTCATCTCTGCTGGACCGGCGAAGTAATCCATGTCCTGCCAGTAATGAATGTTGGAAATAAATAAATTAACGGCTACCAAGCTTTTGCTCAGACTCGCGAACTCCTCCGGCAGCATCCACACCCATGCCACGGCCATGCAAACTATACTGACAAAAAAAAGCGACGGTAGAATTCGTCTCGCTCGCCGTTCGTAGAAATTCACGATTGAGAATTGCTCTTCAACTATTTCGTTGTAAATAATTCCAGTAATCAGATATCCGCTTATGACGAAAAAAATATCAACTCCGACATACCCGCCACTAAAAGTTTCAAATCCAGCATGAAACAATATAACAGGTATAACGGCTACGGCTCTTAGCCCATCTATTTCAGGCCTGTAGTGAGTCGTCATTGTATCCTCGATGAGACTTTATCGAATTATCTAGGCAAACATGTGTAATTTCGTTCTCCATTCTAAATTTCCTATAACTAATTTTTAGGGTGGACTATTCCAGGCCACGCTACCGCCAGAGGAGTTCATGGTGGACCTCCCTTTCCATTTCTATGAGTCTTTTATCATTGTTATATTTTCCTACAGAATGTTACTAAATGTACTTGCGTTTTGCGTAGTTGGTTTTTCCCATACTTGGCACCAAACTTTCGTCATCCTGTTGTAAGGATTTTCCTGACCTGATTAAAAATACGGTACTTTTCTACTAGCGATGGACGTTACGAAACAGCGCAGTGAAGGTCTTCACAATGAAATTCATACATCGAGTAGGAGGGGGGAGTCTCCTCCCCCGTCCTCTCACACCACCAATGGGATGGAGTCCTCCCCACCCTACCCCGGCGCCGATGCGCCACACTGAGAGAGTGAGGCTGCCTGCTGAGGAGCGCATCCCATGGGCATTTCACGCGTTGGTGTCGATATTGCCAAATCCGTCTTTCATGTCCACGGCGTCGATCGTCATGATCAGGTCCAATGGCGCGGCATGTACCAGCGTGACAAGTGGCTGGACGCCATCGTCAAGCGCGTCCCCATGGGGCCGAGATCAGTATGGAGGCGTGTGCCTCCGCCCACCACTGGGCCCGCGAGCTGCAGGCGCGCGGCTATCACGTCAAGCTGATCGCCGCTCAGTTCGTCAAGCCCTACGTCAAGAGCAACAAGAACGATCGTGTCGATGCCGAGGCGATCTGCGAGGCCATGGGCCGCCCCCACATGCGCTTCGTCGCCGTCAAGTCGGTCGCCCAGCAAGATGTTCAGGCGGCGCATCGCATCCGCAGTGAACTGGTTCAGCAGCGTACCGCCAAGGCCAACCAGATTCGTGGCCTGATCGGCGAGTACGGGCTGGTGGCGCCCACCGGCATCGGCCAGCTGCGAGCAGCCTTGCCACGCTGGCTGGAGGATGCCGAGAACTGCCTGACTGATGACTTCCGTGTCTTGTTGGCAGGCCTCGCCGAGGATTTGCGCCACCTGGATGCGCGCATTGTCACGGTGACAGAAGGCATCGAGTGCCACGCCCAGACCGATCCCATCGCCAAGCGGCTGATGACCCTGCGTGGCGTCGGCATACTCACCGCCAGTGCGTTGGCCAGCGCTCTGGGCGATGCCCAGGCTTTCAAGCGCGGGCGCGATTTTGCCGCCTCCCTGGGCCTGACACCAAGACAGCATAGTACCGGCGGGCGCGACCGCCTGCTGGGCATCAGCAAGCGCGGCGACGGTTACCTACGCACCTTGCTGACCCATGATGAGCGCGCCGTGCTGCGCTACAGCGAGGGCAAGGAGGACAACCTCAGCCACTGGGCCAGGCAGCTGGCCGAGCGCAAACATACCAATGTGGCGGTGATTGCCCTTGCCAACAAGACGGCGCGTATTGCCTGGGCGATCACGCGCCACGATCAGGCCTATGACCCCGACCTGGCAGCGCAGGCAGCGTGACACCACCCCATAAATTCACCAACATTACAGCGAGATAGCCCACCATCGACGATTGCTGAGTGTGCTGCAGATGGCGAACAGGTCGAACCGACGTCAGCAAACCCCTGTATGCCTAAGAGCGAGTTGCTCGTACCACCGATTGGGAGCTGACGTGCGGATAGCCCATCAGGGTCCGATGCCCATGGCATCATTCAAGAGACCGGATATACGTGTGCAGTCGTACCGCCCATCAAGTCGCATGCTTGCAAACGGGGAGGACTCCATATACGGGCGTACGGTTCCGTACCACGGCGGTTCACGAAGAACGGCTAAGCCCTCTTACCGTATCGAGCACCGAGACCATTCCCTGCTGACTGAACCGGCGGTTAGGTAAGGCATGGCGCCTATGCAGGGACCTGCATTCCACCAGGGGCCTCGACCGTTACCCGCTGACTTCCAGGCTCGCGGGTCGTCCAGGCCCAGCGCAAGGAGTTTCCGGCGCCGGGTGCCGGATCGCTTCCATTGCCGCCAGATCACGCAGCGTAATCGGCGCCGTATCCATTGGTTCAACGCTTCCAGCGGGCGCTTCACATCGACGAAGCTGAAGTAGCTGGCCCAGCCCCGCAGGACCGGGATCCGTTCTTCGATCACTCGTCGGATGTTGCGCCCCTTGCCGCGCTTGAGGATCTCCCGGACACGCTGCATCAGACGCTGCAGGCTGGCCTTGGCCAGGGTCAGCTTCGGCCGCTTGTGCCGGGTCAACGCGTAGCCCAGATAGCCACGGTGCCACGGCCGGTCCACCGTGCTCTTGTCGCCATGGACCGTGAGCCGGAGTGAGTTGTCGAGATAGTCACTCAGGCTGGCCATGACGCGCTCGCCTGCCCGCCGACTCCTGACGTATACCTGCACGTCGTCGGCGTAGCGGCAGAAGCGGTGGCCGCGGCACTCAGTTCCTTGTCCACCTCATCCAGCAGGATATTGGCCAGCAGCGGACTCAGCGGTCCGCCTTGGGGCGTACCCTGCCGGCGCGGCGTGGTCAGGCCGTGCTGGAACATCCCGGCTTCCAGGTAGCGGCGGATCAGGCGCAGCACCCGCTTGTCGCGAACGCGGCGCGCGACCCGCGCCATCAGCAGATCGTGGTTCACTCGGTCGAAGAAGGCTTCCAGGTCGAGGACGACCACCCAGCGGTGGCCGGCAGTGACATGGGTCTTCATGGCCGAGACGGCCTGCTGGGCGCTGCGCTTCGGGCGGTAACCGTAGCTCGATTCGGAAAAACCCGGATCGAAGAGCGGCGTCAGCACCTGCAGCAGCGCCTGCTGGATCAGCCGGTCGGTGACCGTGGGGATGCCGAGCTGTCGCGTCCCGCCCTTGGGCTTGGGGATCTCGACAGCTCGGACCGGGCTGGGGTGGTACTCACCGGTCAGCAGCCGCTCACGCAGCGTCGGCCAGTGCTGTTTCAAGTGATCTGCCAGTTGGTGCACCGTCATGCCGTCGGCACCCGGTGCGCCTTTGTTGGCGACCACCTTACGGTAAGCCCGCGCCATGTTGGCCTTCTCTACCGCGGCCTCCATGTGCGGGTCGGGCTCCGCTTTCGTCCACGATGACGACGCCGGAACCGTCTCGACGCCCACCGGCCGGGGCTCGGGGTTCCGCCCCTGCCCCTCTGGGTGGGTGGCGGTGTCAGCGCCAGCTTCGGTCTTCATGATCGATCCTCGAGACGTCATCGCCTACTCGCGGTTCTTCATGTTCGGCCCTTGGTGCCGTGGTGAATCGGCACTTACTATGGCCTCTGCTGACGCCTGATAGCCCATCCCGTCGCCTCTCGACGCCGGTAGCACCGTGGCAGACCACCAGACCTCCCAGGGTAAGACGCGCGACCTTCCCGCTTATGCCTGTCGGATATACGTCATGGCGTTCCGTGCAAGTACCGGGCTTTAGTGACTCTTGACACCTCACCCCGCCATGCCGCCTTGTATCCGCTTCCTGTTCGTCAGGCCAGCGTTTTGCCTCAGGCTTCCTTCAGATTCCCCCTCGCGGGAGACACCCTTGCCGTCGGCTAGCACTTCCCCTTGCCGGGCGTGCAGGGGACTTTCACCCCCAAGTCATCCCGAGACACCACTCTCGGGAACAGCGCCAGTCAGGCGCTGCGCGCCATGCCTGGCGCACGCAAAAAAAACTGCTCTCCTACGAGAGCAGTGACTAGTTAAATAGCGAGAGGATAAAAGGACGTGCGGCTCAGAAAACCCGATTCAACCCGTTCTGGGCCGCTACCCGGTAGGCCTCGGCCATGGTGGGGTAGTTGAACGTGGTATTGACGAAATAGTTGAGAGTATTGGCCTCGCCCTTCTGCTGCATGATCGCCTGGCCGATATGGACGATCTCCGAGGCCTGATCGCCGAAGCAGTGGATGCCGTAGATCTCCAAGGTGTCCTGATGGAACAGGATCTTGAGCATACCTACGGTGTCGCCGGTGATCTGGGCACGAGCTGTATCCTTGAAGAAGGCCTGGGCCACCTCGTAGGGGATCTTGGCTTCCGTGAGTTCGCGTTCGGTCCGCCCAAAAGAGCTGATCTCGGGAATCGTGTATATGCCCGTCGGGACTTCGTTGACGAAGCGGTATTCCCGCTCGAGCAATTCGTCGCAGGCATTGAGCCCCTGATCGTAGGCGGCACTCGCCAGACTCGGCCAACCGATGACGTCACCGGCAGCATAGATGTGGGGAATGTCGGTGCGGTAATGATCGTCGACCTGAAGCTGGCCGCGGCCGTTGGCCTCGAGGCCGATGTTCTCGAGGCCCAGTTCATCTGTGTTACCGGTCCGTCCATTGGCCCACAGGAAGGCGTCTGCACGCAGCTTCTTGCCAGACTTGAGATAGACCACGACACCTGCCTCGTCGCCTTCGACTCGCTCGTACTCTTCGTTGTGACGGATCAGCACGCCGTGCTTGCGGAGATGGTAGGAGAGCGCATCGGAAATCTCGTCATCGAGGAATGAGAGAAGGCTGTCCCGGTTGTTGATCAGATCGACCTTGACCCCGAGCCCGGAGAAGATCGAAGCATACTCACAACCAATCACGCCCGCCCCGAAAATAACTAGCGTGCGCGGTGTATGCGACAGGCTGAGAATGGTATCGGAATCGTAGATTCGCGGGTGGCGGAAATTGATATCGGCAGGACGATAGGGACGGGAGCCCGTGGCAATGACGATCTTTTGTGCAACCAACTCTTCCAGCGCCTCCTGCCGGTCACGCACCAGCAGAGTATGCTCGTCCTTGAAGCGTGCCAAACCAGAGAAGAGATCGATGCGGTTGCGTGCATAGAACTTGGTGCGCATCTCGACCTGCTGGTCGATGGTGATTCGCGAGCGCTCCATGACCCTGGGAAAGGAGAACCAGCGCGGCTCGCCGATATCGCGGAACATGCGGTTGGTATTGAACTGCATGATCTGCTTGACTTGATGCCGCAGCGCCTTGGAGGGAATCGTTCCCCAATGGGTGCAATTGCCTCCCAGGACCGGCTGCTTCTCTACTACCGCAACCCTCTTGCCGTGCTTGGCGGCGTTGATGGCGGCACTTTCCCCGGCGGGCCCGGTACCGATCACCACCACGTCGTAGTTGTGGACAGCCATTGGCTCTTGCGTCTCCTTTCACTTGTCGATGTTGGTTCTCGGCTCCCGGAGGTTGGCGTCGCATATGTCGCGCCAAATATCTTGAGCTTAGCGGCGCAAAGCGTCATAGCCCAGATCTGCGCCACGACTCTCGTCGCTGGAACGACGTGCACTGACCGGCTCACCCTTGCGCTTACGGTTCTCCTCCTCGCATATCTCGTCCTTGCCCCCACAGATATCGCAGCCTTCCTTGAGGCCCAGCTTGTTGAGGCCACCACAGGATCCGGCGATGGGCTTACGCCCCATGATCACACCGATGGCCATGGCCGCCATGATCAGTAGCATGAAGCCCAGTACGACGAAGAAAGTGGTCATTGGGTTACCCTCCCGGGCGGCTAGTGTTCGAGCCAGGGCTCGAGAGCCGCGGTATGATGGATTTCGATACCTTGTGGTGTCTTGACAACAACCCTGGCAGCGCTATCCATGGCCTCAGCCAGTTTTACAGCATCTTCTGGATAGGCCTGCATTAGTTGCGTTGCCTGGCGCATGGCCTGGCTGGCGCTCGGTGCCATGACACTAACCGCCAGTGGAGTCGACAATGTCACCAGTGGCACCACATCTTGTCGAGCAAAGCGGTGCACTATCGCTGCATTCTCTATCCGGACGTGCCGGGCGCCATCCGGAGCGGGTAGCCCGGTTCGTTCAAGCGACAGCCGCCAGCTCCCCGCAGGAGGAGCGCCATGGCCACGCATCACTCCCCCTACCTCCACTAACACGGCAGAGAGAGCGAAGCGATGGTCGTCGAGCCACAGCGCCAACCGATCGACGGCAAGCGCATGTGTCATGCGATCCGCTTCATGTCGCAGTGCCGTTGAGGACAGCCGAAACTCGCCAAAGGCAGCATCAAAGGCTCGGGTAAAGCTGCTTCGCTGCCGTTCGAGACTCGCCAGTTCACCTTCTATGCCGGCTTCGAGTTCAGCGACCTGATCATGGTCGAGGTCGGCATAGAGGGTGATGTGGTAGCCCGTTCCCAGAGCCGTGCCCTGGATGAAATGCTCGCGGGTCTGATCACGGCAAGCGCCGAGCACCATGACCACTAACAACGGAAAAAGGAGCCGGGCCGGCCCATCGAGAGCCAGCCCGGAGAATCGCCCGAGGGCGAAGGGGGTCATCCGCCAAAGTCATCCAACAGGATGTTTTCGGGTTCGACGCCCATATCAAGCAGCATCTTGATGACGGAGGCGTTCATCATGGGCGGACCGCACATGTAGTACTCGCAGTCCTCGGGTGCCGGATGGTCCTTGAGGTAGTTTTCGTACAATACGTTGTGGATGAACCCGGTGGGGCCGGTCCAGTTGTCCTCGGGCTGCGGGTCCGACAGCGCCAGATGCCATTGGAAGTTGGGGAACTCCTCGGCCAACTGGTCGTACTCGTCGTTATAGAAGGTCTCACGCCAGGAGCGCGCGCCGTACCAGAAGGAAATCTTGCGGTCGCTCTTGAGGCGCTTGAGCTGGTCGAAGATGTGGCTGCGCATGGGCGCCATGCCCGCACCACCGCCGACGAAGACCATTTCGGCGTCGGTATCCTTGGCGAAGAATTCGCCGAAGGGGCCCATCACGGTCACCTTGTCGCCCGGCTTCAGGCTGAAGACATAGGTCGACATCAAGCCTGGCGGATGATTGGTGCCGGGAGGTGGTGTGGCGATACGGATGTTGAACTTGAGGATGCCTCTCTCTTCAGGATAGTTCGCCATGGAGTAGGCACGAATGACTTCCTCAGTGTTCTTGTGGGAGATCTTGAACAGATCGAACTTCTCCCAGTCGCCACGGTACTCCTCCTCGATATCGAAGTCGGAGAACTTGATATCGTAGGGCGGTGCCACCAGCTGCACGTAGCCACCGGCGCGAAAATCAACGTTCTCGCCTTCGGGAAGCTTGAGATTGAGTTCCTTGATGAAGGTCGCCACGTTGGGGTTGCCGATGACCTCGCACTCCCACTTCTTGACCCCGAAGACCTCCTCGGGCACCTCGATCTTCATGTCCTGCTTGACCGGCACCTGGCAGGAGAGCCGCCAGCCCTCTTTCTTCTCCCGCAAGGTGAAGTGGGACTCCTCGGTGGGCAGGATAGAGCCGCCGCCCTCCTCTACCCGGCACTTGCACTGGGCACAGGAACCGCCGCCGCCACATGCGGAGGAGAGAAAGATACCATTGGCTGCCAAGGTGTTGAGCAGCTTGCCACCCGCCTGGGTAGTGATGGTGTGTTCCGGGTCGCCATTGACCTCGATGGAAACGTCACCGGTGCTGACGAGCTTGCTGCGGGCTGCCAGGATCACCAGGACGAGGCCTATGACGACCACGGTGAACATGAACACACCGAGCAAGATGATAGATGTTCCAACCATGTCGGTTTCCTATTTACTGTGTGACCTGTTGTCCGGCGATGAGTACACCGCCGGAAACGCACCTTGGCTCAGAGCTGGATGCCGGAGAACGACATGAAGCCCAGCGACATCAGACCCACGGTGATGAAGGTGATGCCCAGTCCCTGCAGGCCGGCCGGTACGTCGCTGTACTTGAGCTTCTCGCGAATCCCCGCCAGAGCGGTGATGGCCAGCGCCCAGCCGACGCCCGAACCCAGGCCGTAGACCACGGATTCGCCGAAGCCGTATTTGCGCTCGACCATGAACAGCACGCCCCCGAGGATGGCGCAGTTCACGGTGATCAGCGGCAGGAACACCCCCAGCGCGTTGTAGAGCGCCGGCACGTACTTGTCGAGAAACATCTCGAGGATCTGCACCAAGGCGGCGATGACCCCGATATAGGAGAGCAACCCCAGGAACGACAGGTCGATGTTCTCGGCACCTTCGATACCGGTCCAGGTGAGAGCCCCTTCGGCCAGCAGCGCGTTGTAGATGACGTTGTTAACCGGCACGGAGATGGTAAGAACCACAATCACCGCAATACCGAGACCGATGGCCGCCGACACCTTTTTGGATACCGCCAGGAAGGTACACATGCCCAGGAAGAACGCCAGGGCCAGGTTCTCGACGAAGACCGAGGCAACGAACAGGCTGATATAGTGCTCCATTTTACACGGCCTCCTTCGGTTGAGAGTTTTCCTTCATCTTGAACTCGTTCGCCTCGATCTGCTCCGGATGGGTAGAGCGCAGTGCCCAGATGAGCAGGCCGATGATGAAGAATGCCGACGGCGGCAGCAGCAGCAGGCCGTTGGGCACGTACCAGCCACCATCCTGTACGGTAGGCAGAATGGTGAAGCCGAACACGCTGCCGGAACCGAGCAGCTCGCGAACGAAGCCAACGGTCATCAAGATGAAACCGTAGCCCAGCCCGTTACCGATGCCGTCGAGAAACGACAGTCCCGGCGAATTCTGCATGGCGAAACCCTCGGCACGCCCCATCACGATGCAGTTGGTGATGATCAGGCCGACGAACACCGAGAGCTGTTTGGACATCTCGTAGGCGTATGCCTTGAGGATCTGGTCCACCACGATCACCAGCGAGGCGATGATGGTCATCTGTACGATGATACGAATCGAGGACGGGATATGGTGGCGTATCAGCGACACGAACATGCTCGAGAAAGCCGTCACGAAGATAACGGCCAGCGCCATGACCAGCGAGACGCTCATGCTGGTCGTCACCGCCAGCGCCGAGCAGATGCCGAGCACCTGCAGGGCGATGGGGTTGTTGTTGAAGATCGGGGTCGTCAGGACGCCCTTGGGAGTCACAGCGGACATAGTCAGGCTCCTTAAGCTTCAGCTTCGAGTTCGACGTCAGCTTCTTGGGCTTCCTCCGGATCGATTCCCTCACGGAACCGCGCCAGATACGTACCGAAACCCTCTGGGCTCAGCCAGAACTGCAGCATATTGGTGACGCCGTTACTGGTCAGGGTGGCGCCGGACAGAGCATCTATCTCGATTTCGTCATTGGCGCCGCCCTTGGTCAGGTGGATGTCGGGGGCCAGATCCTCGCTGTCTTCGAAGATTTTCTTGCCTTCCCACTGAGCCTGCCAGCGCGGATTATTGACCTCGGCACCCAATCCTGGGGTTTCACTGTGCTCGTAGTAGGTGATGCCGACGATGGTATTGCCATCGCCTTCCACCGACAAGAAGCCACGCATCAACCCCCACAGACCCTGGCCACGGATCGGCAAGATGACCTGATCCGGATCCTCAGCGTCGCCGACCAGATAGACAGTGGCATAGTTCTCGACGCGGCTCAGACCCGCGATGTCGCGGTCGCCGGACAGGGTGCGCCCCGTGGCCGGATCGCGCGCCGCTTGGAAATGGTCGAAGGTTTCCGGATCGAACTCGTCGGTGTATTCACCCGTGCGCATGTCGACCACGCGTGGAGTGACTTCGCGGAACGCCTCCTCCACATCCATGCCCGGCTCGTACAGGTTAGCCACGCTCAGGATATTCGTCTTGCGATCGAGCTCCTGGTTGAGCTGCTGTTTGGACCGCAGCGCCACCGCTGCGGTCGACACGATGACCGAACACACGATACAGAGTGCGAACGCCACCGTGAGAATCTTCTTGATGGAGTTATTGCTCTGTGCCATCAGGCGATCTCCTCGGCCGGCACACCGACACGCCGCATGCGACGCTTGATGTTGGCCTGTACAAAGAAGTGGTCGATCAACGGTGCGAACAGGTTGGCGAACAGGATCGCCAGCATGATCCCTTCAGGGAACGCCGGGTTGACCACACGGATCAGCACGGTCATCACGCCGATCAGGATGCCGAAGATCAGGCGGCCCGGGTTGGTCATGGAAGCGGACACCGGGTCGGTCGCCATGAACACCATCCCGAAGGCGAAGCCGCCAATCACCAAGTGCCAGTACCAGGGCATGGCGAACATCGGGTTGGTCTCAGAGCCGACCAAGTTGAACAGCATGCTGGTTCCCGCCATGCCGAGCAGGCAGCCCAGCATGATTCGCCAGGAGGCGATCTTGGTCCATAGAAGTACCGCAGCCCCGATGAAGATAGCCAGCGCCGAGACCTCACCCACTGAGCCGGGTAGATATCCGATGAAGGCGTCCCACCAACTGTACTGTGTGGTCAGCTCTGCCATGCCCTCCTGGAAAGCGATGGAGAGCGGCGTCGCACCGGTATAGCCGTCGGCCGCGACCCATACTGCATCACCCGAAATCTGCGCCGGGTAGGCAAAATACAGGAAGGCACGGCCGGTCAGTGCCGGATTGAGGAAGTTCTTGCCGGTGCCGCCGAAAATTTCCTTGCCGATCACCACGCCGAAAGTGATACCCAGCGCCACCTGCCACAGCGGGATGGTAGCCGGTAAGACCAGGGCGTAAAGCACGGAAGTAACGAAGAAGCCTTCGTTGACCTCATGGCCGCGCTTGACGGCAAACAGCACTTCCCAGAAGCCCCCCACGACGAAGGTCACCAGGTAGATTGGCAGGAAGTAGGTGGCGCCGAGTACGAAGTTGGCCCACAAGCTGTCCGGGTCGTGGCCCGAGGCAAGCACCATGAGGATGGCTTCGCGCCAACCGTCCATTGAGGCATAACCGTCGGCAATGGCACTGTTGGCCAGCCAGCCGGCGTTCCACATACCGAAGAACATCGCCGGGAAGGTGCACAACCACACGGTGATCATGATGCGCTTGAGATCGATACCGTCGCGCACGTGGGCCGTGGTCTTGGTTACGCTGGGCGGTGAATAGAAGATGGTGTCAACCGCCTCGTACAGCGGGTACCACTTCTCGTACTTGCCGCCCTTGTGGAAATGCGGTTCGAGATTGTCGAGCGTCTGTCGGATACCCATCATCAGGCCTCTTTCTCGATCATGGTGAGGTTGTCACGCAGGATGGGACCGTATTCGTACTTGCCCGGGCACACATAGGTGCACAGCGCCAGGTCCTCTTCATCCAGCTCCAGACACCCAAGCTGCATGCCTGCCTCGATGTCTCCGACGATCAGCGTACGCAACAGCTGGGTCGGTAGAATGTCCAGCGGCATCACTTGCTCGTAGGCACCTACCGGCACCATGGCCCGCTCGGAACCATTGGTAGAAGTATTGGGCGCATAGTTGCTGAGCCCCTTGAACTTCGACAGGTAGATCCCCAGCACCGAGTGGCGGTTATTACCCGGCGACAGCCAACCCAGGAAGGCACGCTTGTTGCCCTCTTCGAGCAGAGTGAACTGATTGTGGAAGCGGCCCAGGTAGCGCAGGCTGCCTTCCGCGGTGAAGCCGGAGAACACCGAGCCGGAGATCACGCGCGTATCTTCGGGTTGGAGGATTTCTCCCGCCAACAGTTCCTCGGTGCTGGCGCCGATCCGCGTGCGCAGCAGGCGTGGCTTCTCGGCGCGCGGCCCACCCACGGCGACGATCCGCGCCATGTCGAGCCGGCCTTCGGCGAACAGCTTGCCAAAAGCGATCACGTCCTGATAGCCGATGTGCCAGACACGCTTGTGCAGAGCGACCGGGGAGAGGAAGTGGATATGCGTACCGACCAGGCCGGCCGGATGTGGGCCGCCGAAGGTCTCGACCTGCACGCCTGCCACGTCGCCGCCAGGAATCTTTGCGTCGGGCGCAGTACACAGGAAGACTTTGCCCTGGGTTAGATTGGACAGAACCTTGAGCCCATCTTCGAAGGCCTCGGCCTGCTCGGCGATGACGTCGGCAGGATTCGCGCACAGGGGGTGCGTGTCGACGGCAGTGACGAAGATGTCAACCGGCTCGCTGTCGAGGGCCGGGCTGCGTGAGAAGGGGCGCGTACGCAGCGCCGTCCACAGCCCCGATTCGACCAGTTGATCGACGACGACCTGTCGTTCGAGGGACGCGAGCTTGTCGCGTCCATGGGCCGTGAACTCGATCGCGTCCTCGTTCTCGTCGACCTGGATCACGACCGAGAGCAGCTTGCGCTTCTCGCCACGGTTGATGGCGACGACTTCGCCGGCAGCCGGTGCCGTGAAGCGCACGCCGGGGTTCTTCTTGTCGGTGAAGAGGAGTTGGCCCAGTTTCACCTTGTCCCCTTCCCGGACCTCCATGGTCGGCTTCATGCCGACGTAATCGGTGCCCAGGACAGCCACGTGACGCACGGCTCGCGCATCCTCGATGCGCGGCTCGGGCGTCCCCATGATGGGGAGATCCAGGCCTTTCTTGACTTCGATCATAGTCTCGCCCAGTTGATGGATCGGAAATGCGAAGGAAAGGGGTTCGAATGGATTCGAATTCTTGTTGGGTCAGTACGTTACCAGTCAGGCCCGAAGTACTTCGGACCACCCCGAAAAAATCCACAGTATTATAAAGACAAGCGCGACCAAAGACCACACGGCCTAAGGTCGCAAAAGGGGGTATAAAAGCGCTCTACGCTTGGCTTCGGCACGGTTCAAGAGGCGTTGAAAGGCACTTGAATCAAGGGTTAGGCGGGTCCCGATGAAGCGGGTCGAGCGTACACAGGCGCTGCTCAGAATGGCATGAAGATGACCTGGATCAGCCATTCCCGACCCCGTGGGTCGGAAATGGCCGGCAGCACGAGGTCAGCCCTGAGCGCGGGGCAACTTCAGGAAATGCACGTTGGAGATATGTTGCAGGATGCGTACCACCTGGCAGCTGTAGCCGAACTCATTGTCGTACCATACGTAGAGCACCGCTTGCTTGCCACTGGCGATGGTCGCCTTGGCATCGACGATTCCGGCATGGCGGTTACCGACGAAATCGGACGACACCACCTCGGGCGAATCGACGTAATCGATCTGTTTCTGGTAGGAGGAGTCGATCGACATGCGGCGCAAGTAGTCGTTGAGTGCCTCGGCGTCGGTCTCGCGTCCCAGGGTCAGGTTGAGGATGGCCATGGAAACGTTGGGAATCGGCACACGAATGGCGTTGCCGGTCAGCTTGCCGGATAGCTCCGGCAACGCCTTGGTCGCCGCCTTGGCGGCACCGGTTTCGGTCAGCACCATGTTGAGCGGTGCACTGCGCCCGCGGCGGTCGCCCTTGTGGTAGTTGTCGATCAGGTTCTGGTCGTTGGTGTAGGCGTGAACCGTCTCGACGTGGCCGCATTCGATGCTGTACTCGTCGTTGAGCACCTTGAGCACCGGCACGATGGCGTTGGTGGTACAGGAGGCCGCGGACAGGATATTGTCGTCCGCCACGATATCGCCATGGTTGATACCGAAGACGATGTTCTTGATATCGCCCTTGCCCGGAGCCGTGAGCAGCGCCTTGGAGACACCCTTGCATTCGAGGTGTTGGCCGAGGCCCTCTTCGTCGCGCCAAATACCGGTGTTGTCGACTACGACGGCGTTGTCGATGCCGTAGGCGGTGTAATCGACATCGCTAGGCTTGTCGGCGTAGATCACCTGGATCACGTTGCCGTTGGCCGTAATGGTGCGGGTTTCGTAGTCGACGCTGATGGTGCCGTCGAACGGGCCGTGGACCGAATCACGACGCAGCAGGCTCGCGCGCTTTTCCAGGTCCTTGGCGATATCGCCCCGGCCACGCACGACGATGGCACGCAGACGCAGAAGATTGCCGCCACCAGCTTTCTCTACCAGCACCCGCGCCAGCAGGCGACCGATACGACCGAAGCCGTACAGCACCACATCCTGTGACTGACCGTTGCTGCCATCGGGGTCGTGGGTATCGACGATCTCGGCCAGTTCCTCGCGCAGGAAGGCCTTAGCGTCGCCCCCACCGCGCTTCTTGAAGATCACGCCCAGTTTGCCTACGTCGACATGCGCCGGGCCCAGATTGAGCTCGGTCATGGCCTGGACCAAGGGCAGAGTATCCTGCACCGAGAGCTCGGTGCCCTCAACCTTCCTGACGAAACGATGATCCTTCAGGATGCGGATCACCGAGCGGTTGAACAACGAGCGCCCGTAGAGGGTGGTGACCACGTTGTTGTGGCGATAGAGGCTGCCGATCAGCGGGATCATTTGTTCGGCAAACGCCTGATTGTCGTGCCATTCCTGGAAGACGGTCTCGAGGGGTTGCTGACTCACGTGAAGCCTCTCTAATAGTCGTAAATTCCTCGTCATTATCCCGTTCGCGCTTCGCTGGGGCAATCGCAGGATGGTCGCAGGTGATGTAGGGGGATTACAGAAATCGATGGTTGACTACAAGCACTGCGTCGGGCTGGTATGATCGCTCACCTAGCGGATGCAGTGACTCCCAACCAGGCATTGCATGCGGCCTCGACGACCAGCACCCACGACCGACGAAACGCCTGACGACATCATGCCCAAATTCTCGCCGCTCGATCCGCCCCGCCCGACGGGGACTCGCGACACCCTCTACTGGCAGACACCGCCCGGCAGTTCGGCTGCCCTGGCGCTGGCTCACCTTGCCAGCGACGCGCCGCTACTTGTCGTCACACCGGATACCGCCAGCGCCCAGCGGCTGGAAAACGACCTGAATTTCTTCGCCAAGGTACCGGTACTGCCCTTTCCCGACTGGGAGACCCTGCCCTACGACAGTTTCTCGCCGCATCAGGATATCGTGTCGGAGCGCCTGCGGACCCTGCGCCGCCTCCAGAATGGTGAACATGGCATCGTGCTGGTGCCGGTCAATACCCTGATGCAGCGACTCCCCCCGGTAGCGTATATCGCCGGGCGCGTACTTACCCTCGAGGTGGGCATGCGCCTGGATCGCGAAGGCTTCCGCGAAAGCCTGTCCCGCGCCGGCTACCGGGCCGTGGAGACCGTTTACGAACCGGGCGAGTATGCCCTGCGCGGTGCGTTGATTGATCTCTATCCCATGGGCAGTGAAAGCCCGCTTCGCATCGACCTGTTCGACGACGAGGTCGACACCCTGCGGCGCTTCGACCCCGACACCCAGCGCAGCGAGGACAAGGTCGAGCGAGTGGAGCTGCTGCCAGCACACGAATATTCGCTGTCACGCTCGGCGATCGCCTGCTTCCGCGAAGGCTTCGAGACGCTGTTCGACGTCGACCCGCGCCAGTGCCCGCTGTATGTCGATGCGCTCAAGGGCATTCCCTCCCCCGGCCTGGAGCAGTACCTGCCACTCTTCTTCGAGGAGACGGCGACGCTATTCGAGCACTTGGCCGAAGGCACACGCGTGGCACTGCTGCCAGACACCTTTGCGGCAGCAGAGCATCACTGGCAAGCCATCGAGAGCCGCTACGAGAACCTAGGCGACGACCCAACCCGGCCGCTACTGCCTCCCCACCGTGCCTTCGTGCCGGTTGCCGAGGTTTTTGCCGCCATCAAGCGCCACCCACGTGTGGAACTGACCGCCGATCCAGAGCACCGCCATGCCCATCGAGCCGCTGCGCAGACATTGCCTGAAATAGCGATCAATGCCCGTGCCAAGCAGCCGCTGGCGGCACTGGAAAGGTTCCTCGATGAGCACCGCGACATGCGAGTGCTATTCGTCGCCGAATCACGCGGTCGCCGCGAGGCGCTGGAGGAGATGCTGGCGCCGCTGCACCTCGAACTTCCCCACGCCGAGGGATTCGACGCCTTTTGCCAAGGCGGCTCGCGACTGGCCCTCACCGAGGGCGAGGTCAGCAGCGGGCTATGGCTCGAGCAGCCCAGCCTTGCCGTGGTCAGCGAGACGGAACTGTTCGGCGATGTAGTACGCCAGAGCCGGCGCCGCGAGAAGGCCACCGATATGGGCGAGCTGGCCATTCGCCACCTTGCCGAGTTACGCCCGGGCGCCCCGGTGGTGCACCAGACCCATGGCGTGGGGCGCTATCGTGGCCTGGAGCGGTTGGAGGCCGGTGGCCAGGCGGCCGAGTTCGTCGCCCTGGAATACGCCGATGAAGCCAAGCTCTACGTACCGGTGGACAACCTGCATCTTATCTCGCGCTATGCCGGCGCCGACGACGAGCTTGCCCCGCTCCACCGGCTCGGTTCAGACCAATGGGACAAGGCGCGCCGCAAAGCGGCGGAGAAGATTCGTGATACGGCTGCCGAGCTGCTCGACGTCTATGCCCGTCGCGAGGCGCGCGAAGGCTTCGCCTGCGCCCTTCCCGACGAGGAGTACGCCCGCTTTGCCGCCAGCTTCCCCTTCGAAGAAACCCCGGACCAGCGAGCCGCCATCAGTGCGGTGATCGGTGACATGACGGCGCCACGCCCCATGGACCGTGTGGTATGCGGCGATGTTGGCTTCGGCAAGACCGAGGTCGCCATGCGTGCCGCTTTCCTTGCGGTACACTCGGAGCGTCAGGTAGTAGTGCTGGTGCCTACCACCCTGCTCGCCCGCCAGCATTACGAAAACTTCCGTGACCGCTTCGCCGACACCGCCGTGCAAATTGAGCTGATCTCTCGTTTCACCGCCGGCAAGGGCCAGGCGGCCTCGCTCAAGCGTATCGAAAGCGGCCAGGCCGACATCGTGATCGGCACCCACAAGCTGCTGTCGAAGTCGATGAAACTGCCCAACATGGGGCTGCTCATCATCGATGAGGAGCACCGCTTCGGTGTCGCCCAGAAGGAGCGGCTCAAGGAGCTGCGTGCCGAGGTCGACATCCTCACCCTCACCGCCACACCGATACCACGCACGCTCAACATGGCCATGAGCGGCATCCGCGACCTGTCGATCATCGCCACACCGCCGGCACGCCGGCTGTCGGTGAAGACCTTCGTCCAACAGCGCGACGAATCGATCATCAAGGAAGCCATCCTGCGCGAGATCCTGCGCGGCGGACAGGTCTATTACCTGCACAACGAGGTCAGGACCATCGAGACCGCTGCCGAGACGATCCGCTCGCTGGTGCCGGAAGCTCGCGTAGCGGTGGCCCACGGCCAGTTGCCCGAGCGCGCCCTGGAGCGGGTCATGTCGGACTTCTACCACAAGCGCTACAACGTATTGGTGTGCTCCACCATCATCGAGACCGGCATTGACGTACCCAGCGCCAACACTATCGTCATCGAGCGCGCCGACAA
Source organism: Halomonas sp. MCCC 1A13316 (assembly GCF_014931605.1). Classification (NCBI taxonomy): domain Bacteria; kingdom Pseudomonadati; phylum Pseudomonadota; class Gammaproteobacteria; order Oceanospirillales; family Halomonadaceae; genus Billgrantia; species Billgrantia diversa. The sequence continues at coordinate 2,802,027 of NZ_CP053382.1, forward strand.
GTTCGGCCTGGCCCAGCTGCACCAGCTGCGCGGCCGCGTGGGCCGCAGCCACCACCAGGCCTATGCCTATCTGCTTGCGCCGCCGCCGCGGGCGATCACCAAGGACGCCGTCAAGCGCCTGGAGGCCATCGGCGCCGCGGAAGATCTCGGTGCCGGCTTTACGTTGGCCAGCCACGACATGGAGATTCGTGGCGCCGGTGAGCTGCTCGGCGAGGAGCAAAGCGGCCAGATGGAAGCCATCGGCTACACCCTCTACATGGAGATGCTCGACCGCGCAGTGGCCGCCATACGCGCCGGCAAGACGCCCAATATCGAATCCCCGCTCAGCGACGGCGTCGAGATCAGCCTCAACCTGCCGGCACTGATCCCCGACGACTATCTGCCCGACGTCCAGCAGCGCCTGGTGATGTACAAGCGCATCGCAAGCGCCGCCGATGAAGCCGAGCTCAACGAGCTGCAAGTGGAGATGATTGACCGCTTCGGCCTGCTACCGGCACCGGTCAAGACCCTGATTCGCCAGACACGCTTGCGTCAGCGCGCAGAGCGTCTCGGCATAGTACGACTGGAGGCTGGCGCCGCACGCGGGCGGGTCATTTTTGGCGGCCAGACCCAAGTCGATCCACTGACGCTGGTCAAGATGATCCAGGCAGAACCACAGCGTTATCGCCTCGACGGCGCCGACACCCTTCGCTTCGAAGCGGAGATGGAAAAGGAAGAGGCCCGCTTTCAGGCCGTGGAGCAATTACTCGACACACTCAATCTCAAGGCTCAGGCCGCCTGAGCGGAACGGCCCTCTCGCGAGGTGCGGCGGGACTCCCGCAACGCCCGCGAACGCTATACTATACACATGCATCTTATCGCAGCCTTGCACGAACCTGGCGCTCCCCCTAACGGGAGAGCGCATGACCGTCGCCCGAAGAAGGCATGTCGACATGCGTCCTTCAGGCGACCTAGAAACGAGATCCTGACGTAGATGAAGAACCCGACACTGGCCAGGCGTATCGGTCTTGGCGCTGCCCTGTTCGGCCTAGCCGCCATACTGGCGACGACGGCCCTTGCCGAAGAAGGCACAGAAGCCCCCCAGGAGTTGCCCCGAGGCCATTTCCATCTGCCCGACGAGGGCAACGTGATCGGCGAGGCTTATACCGTGACCGTCGAGGAAGGGGAAACCCTGCTCGATATCGGGCGCCGCCACAACGTGGGCTACGAGGGGATGCGCATGGCCAATCCAGAGGTCAGCGTCTGGGCACCCCATTCTGGTACCGAGGTGGTGATCCCGGCCCAGTACATTCTCCCGGACGCACCGCGGGAAGGTATCGTGGTCAACCTCTCGGAGCTGCGCCTGTATTATTATTCGCGCCCCGGCATCGTCGAGACCTACCCCATCAGTATCGGCCGCGACGGCTTCGCGACTCCCGTGGGCGTAACCCGTACCACCGTCAAGGTAAAGGATCCCCACTGGTCGCCACCGAGCTCCATGCGTGAAGAAGCAGCCGCCCGTGGCGAACCGGCACCCGCCGTCGTGCCACCTGGCCCTGACAACCCCCTGGGTCGCCACGCCATCCTGCTCGGCTTGCCCAGCTACCTGATCCATGGCACCAACCGACCCGATGGTGTCGGCATGCGCGCCAGCCGAGGCTGTATCCGCATGTTCCCCGAAGACATCGAGTCGCTCTACGAGCGTGTCCCGAGCGGCACTCAGGTCAATATCATCGATCAGCCGTTCAAGGTTGCCTGGTCTGCCGACGGAGTTCTCTACGCGCAATCGTTCCCTCAGCTAGAGGAGAACCTCGGCACCTTTGAGCCCATCCTCAACGCCATGGAAATCGTGGCAGGTGCCTTCGGCGAAGAACCCGCACCGATCGATTATGCCCAGTTGCGTCAAGTCGTGGAACAGCCCGACGGCCGCCTGGTTTCGCTGCTAAGGGTAGCCGAGGAAGAGCCGGCCTCGGAGAGTCAGGAGGAGACGCTCGACGACGGGCTGTTCTCCGAGCTGGAAATCAGCCAGCAGACCAGCCTGTTCTCGGAACTGGAAGTCAGTCACCTCTAGCCTGGACCCACAACGGGGAACCGCCACGCGCCTCTCCGTTGCGGTTCACTCCGAGCAACGAGAAAACCCCGCCGAGGCGGGGTTTTCTCGTTGCAGAACCGCCATCGCCCGAAGACGATGCGGCGCTCCAGCAGAATTACTTCTGCATGGAGCGCTGGAACATGCGGTTCATTTCCTCGCGGTTCTGCTCAGACATCTGCAGAGCCGCCTGGGCGTCACGCTGCGCCTGGTTGGCAGTGTTCTGAGCCTGAGTAGCGATGCTGCGAGCTTCTGCAGCGTCGGCCTGGGCGGCTTCAGCAGTCTGGCGAACCTCATCCAGAGCGGCGTTGCTGGCACAACCAGCCAGAATGGCCATAGAAGCAGCAGCGGCGGTCAGCTTCAGGGTGGTCTTCAGAGTCATGATGTTCTCCTTGAGTCTTCCTTGGTACTGCACGAGTTAAGTACAGCGGCGTTGATGTTGCCTGTGGTACAGGCTCCCCTGCTCAGTGCAGGATTCTTGCAGCGACTGCTGCCAAGCACAAGAGTCAAACGCTGTTTTATAATAACACACGGCGCTTGTCCATAGCTCGAAACGTCCCTTGCGTATCTAGAGCCTAGCGGATGACGACGCGAGTGCCAATGTCGATTAGCTCAGAAAGCCTTTCGATCTGCCTGTCGGTCACCGCTACACATCCTTGAGTCCAGTTGAACCTGGCATGAACCTCTGGGTCCCCCTTACCGACACCATGAATACCGATGAAGCCGCCGAGCACAGTTTGCTGGGGTGGGTAACCGTGATGCCGATAGTAGGCAAAATAATCTGCGTAATCCTGCTTCGTGTAAAGCCCTGATTCCATCGCCATGCGTGCATGGGAAGGGGTCGGGTAGTCCAGCCCGACGAAAATGTGCCAATCGCTCTCCCAATTGAACCGATTGACGCGAAACTCACCTTTCGGGGTCATGTTGCCCCCCTGAGTCCGCATTACGCTTGCCCCGGCACGTCCCAACGAGATGGGAGCGAAACGTTCGAGAAGCGTGTCACCGCGATAGAGGCTCAGCGCGGACTCGTTGTCATCGATGAGAACCCACACTTCGTCAGCATGACGAGGCAGATGAGCGCGCGCCAGCATGGTTTCTATCAGGTTGGCCTGGGCTTCATGACCCATCACCAGAGTGAAGGGGGCCAGCAGGGCCAGTTGGCCGAAGCGACGGCGGGAAACGGATCTCATCGGCTCCTCACGGGCAGATTGGTACGCGACAGGCGCTTTATAACGTATCGCTTGACGACTGTCAGTTCGCTTAACGTAACCGAGCCTTGGCGGAGCGACAACCAGGTCGCGCGTTACCCAAGTGGCAGGCTATCGCAGGGGATCCGAGAGAAGTCAGCCAAGATATTCTTGCCACCTTATGAGATCGCGCCATTTACTTGTGCACCATCATCTTGACGACTCCATGAGTGCGATGCCTGCGAGAAGCCCACGACTCAAGCCGATAGAATGGCCCCCATACGGAACACTTCCCGCAGACTGGTGATCCCCGCCTCTGCCTTGGCCAGCCCATCGGCCAGCATCAACCCGACGCCCCGCTCGAGCAGGCTGCGGCGCAGCTCGGACTCGTCGGCATGACGCAGAATCCGGGCATGGTCTTCGGGAGAAAGCTGCCAGATTTCAAACACGCCAATGCGACCGTGGAAACCCAGGCCGTCGCATTGCGGACACCCTTTGGCGTTCCAGGTGAGCGCAGGCGGAGCATGACCGATCGCCTCCAGCCATTCGCAGTCGCTCCGCTCAGGCGGCACCTGCTCGCGACAATGCTGACACAGCCGGCGAACCAGCCGCTGGGCGATTATCAGCCCCAGGTTGGCGCTGATCTCACTGTCGGTAAGGCCGAGTTGACGCATCGAGGTCACCACTCCCACCGCATCGCGACTATGCAGTGTGCCCATCAGCGAACGACCGCTACTGGTCACGCTGAGCGACGCATGCGCCGACTCGCGATCGCGAATCTCACCAATGAGCACATAATCGGGATCGAGCCGCAGGAGCGAACGGGTGCCGTTGGCGAAATCCAGACCGTGGTCGAGGTTCACCTGGATCTGGTTGATACCGGGGATGCTGTACTCGACGGGATTCTCTAGAGTGACGACGTGACTATCGGTCAACTGCAACTGGCCAAGCAGGGTATAAAGCGTGGTGGTCTTGCCTGCACCGGTTGGCCCGGCCACCAGCAGCATGCTCCCTGTGGCATCCATCCAGCGTCTTATGCCCAACGCTCCCTCTTCGCCGATACCCAGTGCCACAATGTCGTCGAAGGTCTGCGGCGGCGCCAGGAAGCGAACCGCGAGCTTTTCACCCGTCACGCAGTGCACCGCCGTGACGCGCAGGAAGATCTCCTTGTCGTCGCCCCCCTCCCGCGACCAGTGGAAACTGCCTTCTGCGGTGAACAGGGAAGGGACCGGATTGAGCTTGGACAGCACCTTGAACTGGTTCACCAGGCGCGCACCTTGCGCCGCATCGACCCGTAGCGCATCTACGATACGCCCGTCGATGCGCAGGCGGATTCGGTAGGCCTCATGCTCGGGATCCAGGTGCACGTCGGTGGCCCTGGCACGCAGGGCATCGCCGAGTAGGGCGAATGCCTCGAGCGTCGTCCCCTTCGTTGTCTGCTCCGCCTCGAGCAATGGCCACAGTGCGGGAAGCAAGTGGCGATTGTAGGAATTCTCGGACACGGTTTGCTCCTCCCTGATTGTTCCTCTGCACGCTGACGGCGAGAATCGGCCAATGGAAGCAGTCTAGTCCAAGCGCGGTGAACCACAGCCCGGCGGCCTCACGACGCCCGCAAGCACAGTGCCCCCGACAGGCAAGCCTGTCGGGGGCACTCACTGACACGAGCTCTTCGGGTATGCCACCGCCTGCACTAAGCGCGATGCTCCACGGTAAAAATGCTCTGCAGCTTGTCCTTCTTGCCGTAGATATGCACCGTGGTCGCGGGGAACGGATAGCGATCCAGGTACTCGCTGTCACCGTTGAAACGGGGCTTGTGGGCATGAATCATGGCCGCAGCCAGACGTTCTCGATTGACGTAGCCACTCAACCCCATCGAGTACCACAGCTCCTCACCAGGCTGCAGGAAGGCATGCCATTTCCCCTTGTCGGGATGGTGCTGCAAGCCGTAACGTACGTTGCGATGCTCGCCCACGTAGAGTAATTGTTGGACTTCCATGACGTTCGTCTCAGGGTCTGCGGCTGCACGAAAGACGCAATAGATGCCGGAGTCGTCCGGCACTTCACGCAGCGACCCATCGTTCCAGTAACCGAGCATCTGGGGGGAGAGAAGATCGTTCGAGATGGAGCTCAACATAAATCGTTCCGGCATGACGGTCTCCTTGATCGTGAGGCCTATCTGCAGTCTGGCACATAAACTCAATAGTCTTCGAGCCGTTGCATGTTGCGCACGAGACGGCGCACCTCCCCTTCATGCCCCTTGGACAAAGCCTCGAAGAATTCTTTCTCATGATTGCCACCGGCCAGATCGGCCCGGTGGGCATAGAGATCCTGAAGGGTCCTGTGCGCGGTCAACGCTGTTGCAAGTACGCTCTGCACGCTCTCAACTTCGATGCCTTCCGGCAGACGTTCGAGTACAGGAGGATGGGGAAAGTCATTGGGGTCGTCGAACCAGGTGTTCAGTACGTCGCCATGGTCACTGCCATCGCTTAGATAGCCCAGCAGGTCGGCTTGCAGCTTGAGCTCTCGCTCTGCCAGGTATTTCAGCGCCATTCGTACCCGTTCGTCGTCACCGGTCGCGGCCAGCCGGGAGTATTGTTCGGCCAGGCGGGCATGGTAATCCGCCGCCCAGTCCACCAGCTCTCTGACTTGATGAAAACGCATACGAGCCCCCCCCGAAACACTCCGCCAGTCTCGATGACCGACTGCTTGCTTTCATCCTAGCCAATGCCCACCGCGATCGCTTGACTTATATCAATCAAAGGCGATTGGTAAAGCAAGCGGATCCAGGGCTAGGTGGGCTACCATTCCTCGCTGGTTTCGCGCAGCGATGCTATCTCCCGCTTGGCCTCATGCAGGCAGGCGCGCAATTCATCGCCTAGCGCAGCACCACTGCCTACTACGATGAGTCCCGGCTGAGCAGAGTTACGCCGACGCGCCACGCCGGCACTTTCATGTAGCGCATCGAAGCGCTGCAACAGCCAGCAAAGCCAGCTTTCGGGACGCATCGCCAGCTCACGCAAGCGATGCAATTCGGCAATTCCACTCCCCTCGGCACCCAACAGCTCGCGCCAGTCATGGCGCTCCAGCCGCGCATGCTCGGTCACCTCACGCAGCAGCGACTCCAGCGCCAGCTCGGTCAGCGCCAGCGCGGCTTCCTCTGAAGCCATGCGCCTTGCTTCGCCGTGCTCGTCGTTACCCGGAGGAATGTCCAGAATCAGCTCGGCCTGGTAGAGCAACTGATTGGTACGGGCTCGAGGGCTCACTTGCGCTTGTCCTCCACTTGCCACCTACCGTTATCATAGGTCGCTCGCCAGCCGGTCGCCTTGCCCTCCTCCTCGGTCATGACGAACTGCTCCTTGCTCTTGCGCGAGTAGCGGATCTGGGCCGGACGACCCTCTGGATCCTCGCTCGGCGCCTCGAGCAGATAGTGGTATTTCTCCGGCAGCTCTTCGGCGTGAGCCTTCAGTTCCTGCACCAGCGGGGGACGCGTCTCGCGATTGCGCGGGAACTTGCTCGCCGCCAGGAACAGGCCGCTGGCGCCATCACGTAGCACGTAGTGGTCGTCTACCTTCTGGCAGGCCAGCTCCGGCATCGCAATGGGGTCCATCTTTGGCGGAGCCACCTCGCCGCTTCTCAGCAGCTTGCGAGTGTTCTTGCACGACTCGTTGCTGCAACCAAAATACTTGCCGAAGCGGCCCGACTTGAGCTGCATCTCGCTGCCGCACTTGTCACATTCGATAGTTGGGCCTTCATAGCCCTTGATACGAAACTTGCCCTGTTCGATCTCATAGCCATCACAGTCGGGGCTATTGCCGCAAATGTGGAGCTTGCGGTTTTCGTCGATCAGGTAGCTGTCCATCGCCGTGCCGCACTTGGGGCAGCGATGCTTGGCGCGCAGCGCCTGGGTTTCGGCCTCTTCGCCGGCATCGGCGGGTACCGCCTCATCGCCGGGCAGCAGGTCGATGGTGGTCTTGCAGCGCTCCTTGGGCGGCAGGTTGTAGCCGGAGCAGCCCAGGAACACGCCGGTGGATGCCGTGCGGATCTGCATCTTGCGCCCACAGGTGGGACAGTCGATATCGGTGGGCACCGGCTGGTTGGGCCGCATGCCCTCCTCGCTCTCGGCCGCCTCGAGCTCCTCGCGAAACTCGGCGTAGAACGCATCCAGCAGTTCACGCCAGTTGCGCTCGCCCTCGGCGACCTCGTCGAGGCTATCTTCCATGCGCGCGGTGAAGGAGAAATCCATCAGGTCGGGAAAGGATTCCTTGAGCCGCTCGGTGACGATATCGCCGAGTTTCTCGGCGTAGAAACGCCGGCTCTCCAGCTTGACGTAGCCGCGATCCTGGATGGTGGAGATGATCGAGGCATAGGTCGAAGGGCGGCCGATACCGCGCTTCTCCAGCTCCTTGACCAGACTCGCCTCGGTATAGCGGGCCGGTGGCTTGGTAAAGTGCTGCTGGGGGTCGAGCGCCTCGAGTCGCATGGACGTGCCCTCGGCGAGATCCGGCAACGCCTGGTCCTCGTTCTTGCCGGCCGGCTTCATCACCCGCGTGTAGCCGTCGAACTTGAGCACCCGGCCCTTGGCCTTGAGCTCATAGCCGTCGGCTTCCACGGTCAGGGTGCTGGAGAGGTATTCGGCAGGGGTCATCTGGCAGGCCACGAACTGACGCCAGATCAGCTCGTAGAGGCGCTCGGCGTCACGCTCCATACCGGCCAGGTCGGAGGCCATGCGATTGACGTCGGAGGGGCGGATCGCCTCGTGGGCCTCCTGAGCGCCCTCCTTGCTCGAGTAGCGGTTGGGCGACTCGGGCAGGTAGCGCTTGCCGTACTCCTGCTCGATATGCTCTCGCGCCATGGCCACCGCATCCTGCGACAGATTGGTGGAATCGGTACGCATGTAGGTGATGTAGCCCGCCTCGTAGAGGCGCTGGGCCAACGTCATGGTCTTCTTCACCGAGAAGCCGAGTCGCCCGCTGGCGGCCTGCTGCAGGGTCGAGGTAATGAAGGGAGCATTGGGCTTCGAACGGGTGGGCTTGTCCTCACGCGCCGTGATGGCAAGGCTTGCCTTGCGCAGCCGCTCGATACGCTCGAGCGTCTCGGCTTCCGAAGTGGGCCGGAAGGCCTTGCCGTCCTGGCGCACCAGTTCGAAACGCACCGGCTCGCCATCCTTCGAGACGAGATCGGCATGCACGTCCCAGAACTCTTCGGGAACGAAGGCGCGTATCTCGCGCTCGCGTTCGACGATCAAGCGCACCGCCACCGACTGTACCCGGCCAGCCGAGAGGCCGCGGGCGATCTTCGCCCACAGCAGCGGCGACAGCATGAAACCCACCACGCGATCGAGGAAGCGCCTGGCCTGTTGAGCCTCGACGCGGGGAACGTTGAGCGTGCCGGGCTCCTTGAATGCCTCCTTGATGGCATTCTTGGTGATCTCGTTGAAGACCACACGGCGATAACGCTCGTCGGCGCCGCCGATGGTCTCCTTGAGATGCCAGGCGATGGCCTCCCCCTCGCGGTCGAGATCGGTCGCGAGATAGACGGTATCGGCCTTCTCGGCGAGCTTCTGCAGCTCGGAGACGACCTTTTCCTTGCCGGGCAGAATCTCATAGTGGGCCTTCCAGCCATGCTCCGGATCGATACCCATGCGCCGCACGAGTTGATCCTTGGCCTTGTGCTTCTTGTACTCGGCCTTCTCCTCGGGCGACATCTTGCGCGTTGCCGCTGCCTGGCGCGCGCGCTCCTTGGGATCTGAAGCCGCCTTGCCCGAGCCGCTGGTCGGCAGGTCACGGATATGACCCACGCTCGACTTCACGATGAACTCGCTGCCGAGATACTTGTTGATCGTCTTGGCCTTGGCCGGCGACTCGACGATGACCAATGACTTGCCCATAGTGCTCCACATTCTGCACGGCGGGGTTCTGGAGCCCCACCTGAACGGTTCCGGCCCGCCTGTCCTCGGCGGACGATCCTCGCGGGGTGAAAAATCCGCTTACCCTACCCCAGCAACCTGTTTCACGCCAGTCGCTTCAACCATGGCGGCAGTAAAGCAGCAATGTGAAAGTAGCATCAAGTCGGTCATACCGTTGCCGCAACTTTCACTCTTGCCAAACGACCAGCGCCCCTGCCGCAAGCGGCAGGGGCACTGAAACGTCCAGGCAAAACCTCGTGCTCAGCGCTTGCGCGGCTTGCGCGAGGCCCCCGGCTTGTTGCTTGCCGCGCTACTGCGATCGTCCGACTGGTTAACGGCTTGGGGCTTGGAAGCCTGCTTCCGCGTCTTCTCGCCGGCGGATCGCCTGGGCTGTTCGGGCTTGGGTGCCTCGGGATCGGCCTTGAGCAATTTCGCCACCTCGCTGCGAGCGGCAGTCTCGGCCTTGGCGCCCATCGCCACTTCGTCGTGAAGTTCGGCTAACGCCTGGCGATGTTCAACCGGGTCGACACGCTCCAGCGCCTCGCCGAACAGTTCACGAATATGCTCGTAGCGCTTGCGTGCGTGCTCGGAAAGCTCACCGCTTGCAGCCAGCACGTGGTCGATATGCTCCAGGGAGTCGCGAATCGTTTCTGCTCGCTCGTTCGACAGAAGCTGCGGTATCGCCGCCAGTGCCGCATCGCGATCCTGCTTGAGGATGAAGAATTGCTCGCGCACCAGATGCTTGAAGTCCGACAGGCTGCTGCCAGGTTCCAGCTCGGCGCGCGAAGCCCGAAGGCGCTTGAAGTTGCGCTCGTCGGTCGTGGGGGCACCGCCCAGTACGTGAATCACCGAGCGCATCACCGCTTCGTGTACGCCTCCTTGGGCCACGCGATGGAGCAGCTCATCCTGGCGTCGCTCGATGAAACGGCGATGTTCCGGCTCACTGCCGGGCTGGCGACGATGCACGTGAGCGTCGCCACCCAGCCCCACCATGGCTTGCAGCAGGGGCTGCCCATATACCGTCAGGAAAGTGTGTTCGATGCTCTGGTCGCGAATCTCGCGCCAGCTATCGAGCGAGTGGGATATCTGCCGCGACGCAGCCAGCTCCAGGTTACGCAACAGGTTGTTCTCGCCAACGGGGTGGCGATCTTGGCGTACCCAGTCGGCCAATACCGGCAGCGGCACAGACAGCGGATTGCGGTCGGAAAGCAGCTTGTAACCCAGGCGGATCGGATGCATGCGTCGCATCAGGCGTGCCGCCTCGGGTGTCATTACCGCACGTATCCAGGGCTGCACGAACAGCCGATAGAGTCCTAGGTTGATTTCCGAGATTCTCGCAACGGTGGCAAAACGCGTATCGTCTTCTTCGCGATGATGCAGCACGTCCCGGTTGAGCCCCTCGATGGAACGCGCCTTGAACTCGAGCAGGTAGTCGCGCTCGATCAGTTCGGCATCATCACGCTCGGCAGCGCTGGTCACCGTGGTCTCATAGAGACCCGGCGGCAGTACATCGATATAGTCGATATTGGCGGTGAACTCGGCATGCTCCTTGCGTGATACGCTGCCCGACACGAAGATACCCAGGTGTCCGGTAGTGTCATGCACGCAATAGACGATGGTTTGCTCACTGGCGATGATGTCGTCGGTACCCCCATAGAGATCCCGTACCCAGCCCAGCGCCTGAGGCGGTGGGGTGATGTCGTCGCCCTGGGAGCAGAATACCACTACCGGTGAACGCACGTTGCGTAGGTCGATACGACGTCCGTCCGAGGTGACCAACTGCGCGGTGGATAGCCGGTTGCCGACGAACAAATTGTCGACGATGTACTGAATCTCGTCACCGCCCAGCACTACGTGACCACCCCACCAACGCTCGAAGTTGAGGTAGCGTTCGGCCTCGGTCTCGACGTTGGCGTAGAGTCGATACTGCTTGTCCCACCAGGTGTTGGCCGGATTGAGGCGTTCGAAGTTCTGCACCAACAGGGCACCGTCGAACAACCCGTCGCCCAGGTCGCTGGCCAGGGTCGTCATCCAGCTGCCGCCGGTCATGCCACCGGTATAGCGCATGGGTGCCTTGCCCCTCTCGCCAGCCCAGTAGGAGAGCGGCGCACCGGCAATAAGAATCGGCCCGAAACAGTCGGGCTCGAGCGAGGCCGCCATCATGATCTGCCAACCTGCCTGGCAATTGCCCACTACCATGGGCTTTTGACATGACTGCGGATGCTCCTCGATCACCCGGTGCAGGAAAGCGATCTCTGCCTCTACCACGTCCTCTACCGTCTGGCCAGGCTCGGGATAAGGCAGAAATCCGATGAAATAGCAGGGGTGGCCAGCACGCAGGGCAACGCCGATTTCACTGTCCGGCTTGAAGCCGCCGATACCGGGGCCGTGTCCGGCTCGCGGGTCGACGACTACGAAGGGCCGTGCCTGGAGATCGATCTCGACGTCGGGCGGAGGCAGGATGCGCATCAGCTCGTAGTTCACCGGCCGTGGCAGGCTGCGGCCATCCATCACCACTTCAGCGTCGAAGCCAAGCACGTTAGGCTTGGTCTTTTCGATATGTTCAAGGTACTGGTTGCCACGCTCGCGCATCACGTCCATGTACAGCACGCTGCGTTCGACGGCGTCTCGCCAGTAGTCGAAGGCGGCACGGCCGAAACCGAATGGGTCCAGGAAGCTGAGGGCTTCTTTGGAGGGTGTCGGCAAGAGTGAGTTCATGTTCGGCTCCAGGGTTCTCCGATGGCAAACGCATTGCCATCGGGAGGAGTAAATATGCTGCGATGCAGCAAGCATAGTACGCCCTGCGCCGTCTCGACGCAGCCGTTTTGTCGATTTTTTGTGACTGGACTGTGGTTTCGCTCAGCCCTGTTCGCCAGGAGCGTCCCCCATGCCCCTCTGATCGCCACGCCACTCGGCCAGCGCGCGTCGCTCGCGACGGCCGGCCTCCGGCCCATCTCGCCCCCAGGACAACAACCGCACTTCCGTCTCGGCAATGACCTGGGAGGGCCGGTCGAGCCTGACCCCCGGCCCACCGCCCAACTGACCCGTTACTGAAGAGAGCAGGCGCCAGCGTGCCTGGCCTGGTCGCCCGGGGCCATGCCCCATGTGCCCGACCCGAGGACGTCTGAGGCGTTCGCCTGCCACCAGCCGAATCTGCTCCACTGCCAGGTCGAGCCCGCTCAGGACTTCGGCTAGGCCCTCATAGCCCGTCAAGCCAGGGCGCATTCCCACAAAACCCAGCCGATTGTCGGCCAGCGAGAAACTCAGTGTTGCCAGGCCGACCAGACCGAGCGAGCGAGCCCCCTGAACGGCAAGCTGCCCAAGATAGGCCCGCTGCTCAGGCGTCAGCCGCTCACTGGGTGCCATGGCGAACCCCTCGCCGAGCAATTCATGCTCGACCAGAGCCAGTGCCTGGCCGCGACAGTCAGCCAAGACCGGCAGATGGACCTGTGGCGCCGACGCCTCCCCCAAGGGTAGCCCCGCTTCGCGCATCAACTGCTGGGAGGCACCGTCGTCGCACATGGCAGCGACAAGGCTTTCGGGCGGACCGATGAAAGCCAGCCCTGCATGCGAACAGCCTCGGGCGAGAAGCCACTGCTCCTCGGCGGTCGCTTCCCCAGGATGCACAACGTCGCAGCCCAGCCGCTGGGCTCGCGCCACCAAGGCATCACCGGTCGTGCCAGCGCTGTCGCACCAGGCCAGCTCGAGTTCAACGCAGGCCTGACCGGCACGCAGCGCAGCCAGCCCGCTACCCGCAAGCAAGACACCACGCCAACCACCCTGGCGCAGGGCATCGAGATAAGGGGCGGACGGCAGTTGCCGTTGCCGGCCAAGGCTGTCGGCATGACCCTGCTCGCTGGCAGTGATAGCATGAATAGGCTTCTTCAACGGGCCTCCCCGACCCTTCTAGCGGATTGATCGATGACGACGCCTAGCCTGCTGAACCGCCTGACCTTTCGCCAGTTGCAGGTGTTCCAGGCCGTGCATGGCCAACAGTCCTATTCGCGGGCTGCCGAGCGACTGGGCCTGACCCAACCGGCAGTCAGCGCGCAGATCCGCCAGCTTGAGCAAGCCCTGGGCCAGCCACTGTTCAAGTATTCCGGCAAGACCCTGCATGTGTTGCCGGCCGCCGATGCACTGGCGGCATCGACACAGGCTATCTTCGGCCAGGTCTCGCGCTTGCAGATGGCCCTGTCGGACATGGACGGTACGATATCCGGCGAGCTCAACCTGGCGGCCGTCTCGACGGCCCAGTACGTGGTGCCACACCTGATCGCCCGCTTTCGCGCCCACTATCCCAACGTTCAGGTGCGGCTGCAGGTGTGTAACCGCAGCCAGGCACTGGAGCGGCTGGCGGCTCGCCGCGACGACCTGGTGATCATGGCGATGGTCCCCGAGGATGACGACAATCTGGTTTTCATGCCGTTCCTGGAAAATGAACTGATTCCCATCGTCTGGCCCGGCCATCCATTGCTCGAGGCTCATTCCCCCACCCTGGAGGATCTGGCCCGGCACTATCTGCTAATGCGTGAGTCGGGCTCGGGGGTGCGCACCGCCTTCGAACAGCTTGCCGCCGAACAGGACGTTGCGCTTCAGCATACCATGGAGCTGGGTACCAACGAGGCGATCAAGCAAGGGGTGATGGCGCACCTGGGCGTAACGGTCTTGCCGCGACTGGCCGTACGCCTGGAACTCGGCGCAGGACTACTGGCCGAGCTGTCCCTGCCGGGTTTCCCCCTGCGCCGTTCCTGGTGCACGGTCTATCCCAGAGATCGCTTTCCCACCCCTGTTACCGAACTGTTCCTGCGCTTCGTACGTGAGCGGTTGGGCGAAATCGAGGCACATTTCAAAGCGACACCGCAGCCGATGCCCGATCATGGCGTGGTCTGCCTACCGATACCTCCCGGCTGAAGGCTTGACCGTCCGAGCAGCGGCTCCGGCCGCTGTGCCAGGCAGGCGCGAATATGATAGATTACGGGCCTGCGACCATCGTATCAATTGCTGGCCATGCGGGTTGGTGCTGTGCTGGAACACGACATACCGCAGCATCCAGGCATGGTTGTGGCAGCCGCCGAGTGGAGGGGCTCACACCCTATGAGCGACAACACCTCAAAACGCGTGCCGAGCGGTGCGAAGTTTCGCACCGAGCATGGCTTTGCCGCCATCAAGGACGGCATGAAGCAGCGCGACCAGGCCGACGAGCGCCCCGAGCCGGGACGCAAGCCGCCGTGGTTGCGAGCCCAGATTCCCGGCGGCGGCCGCTTCGAGGCAGTGAAGCGCAACGTCAACGAGCATCGCCTGAGCACCGTATGTGCCGAGTCGCACTGCCCCAACATGGGCGAATGTTGGAGCAACGGCACCGCCACGATCATGCTGATGGGCTCGGTGTGCACCCGCGCCTGCCGCTTCTGCGCCGTCGATACCGGCAATCCGCGCGGCTGGCTGGATAGCGAGGAACCGGCCAACACCGCCAAGTCGGTGGAACTGATGGGGCTACGCTACGTGGTACTGACCTCGGTCGACCGCGACGACCTTGCAGACGGCGGCGCCGCCCACTACTCAGACTGCATTCGGGCGATCAAGACCAATACCCCGGCGGTGGTGGTCGAAGCGCTGACGCCCGACTTCGACGCCGATCCGACCGCTATCGAGCGCGTGGTCGACTCGGGCCTCGAGGTATTCGCCCAGAACGTCGAGACGGTCGAGCGCCTGACCCATTACGTGCGTGACCCGCGTGCCGGCTACCGCAAGACCCTCGACGTGCTGGCCCATGCCAAGCGTCATCGCCCGCAGGTCCTGACCAAGACCAGCCTGATGCTGGGGCTGGGCGAAACCGACGAGGAGATCCTCGCTACCTTCGACGACCTGCGCGCCATCGATGTGGATATCGTCACCCTCGGCCAGTACCTGCGCCCGACGCGCAACCACCTGCCGGTGGAGCGCTGGGTCACGCCGGAGGAGTTCGAACGCTATCGCCGCCTGGGCCTGGAGAAAGGCTTCATGGAAGTTGCCTCGGGTCCGCTGGTGCGTTCCAGCTATCGCGCAGACAAAGTCTTCGAGAAGAACAACCTGGGACTGGCCGCACCCGCGGCGATACCGGGGCAAGACCCCGAGCCCAACCGCATCCAGGCGGTCAACGTCGGCTGACACGCTGCCACCTAGTAGCCAATACGAAGAAGGCGACCTCTCAGGTCGCCTTCTTCGTCGCGGTCTGTTCGCCGCCGACCGTGGCAGGCAGTTCAATCGGCGTCCACCTCGGCAGTAGCCGGCCATCCAGACAGCTCCTGTTCATCGACCCGCATCAGGCTACGGCCCAACTGCTGTGCCAGGCACTCGGCCAACCGCACGCCGACCCGCTCGCTGGAGAGCGGCTCGGCAACCAGATCGGCCAGACGGGTCATGGCCATGCCGGCATAGCCGCAGGGGTTGATGCGCTGGAACGGTGTCAGGTCGGCCTCGACGTTCAGCGCCACGCCATGATAGCTCGCGCCACGCCGGATGCGCAGGCCCAGCGAGGCGATCTTGGCCTCGCCAACATAGACCCCAGGCGCATCCGGGCGCGCCCGTGCCTCGACACCATGCTCGGCCAGCACGGCGATGACGGCGTTCTCGAGTACCGAGACGAGTTCACGCACGCCGAGCCGCGCCCGGCGCACATCGAGCAGCGGATAGAGCACCACCTGCCCCGGGCCGTGGTAGGTCACCTGCCCGCCGCGATCCGTCTGTACCACCGGAATATCTCCCGGCATCAGCAGATGCTCGGGCTTACCCGCCTGGCCCTGGGTGAAAACCGGTTCATGCTCCACCAGCCAGAACTGATCCGGTGTTGCTTCGCCGCGGTTGTCGGTAAGCTCGCGCATGGCCTGCCACACAGGTAAATAGTGGCGCCGCCCCAGGTTCAGCAGAGCGATGGGTGAGGAATGGCCGTCCTCGCTCATGTCACACCACCATGTGCACGCGACCGGTGGCCTTGAGATCGGCGAAAAGCGCCTTGAGCTGGGCCTCGCCGGTGGCGCGCAAAGTCAGTCTCACCGACAGGAAGCGAGCATTGCGGCTCTCCACCACTTCGATGCTGGACGCATCGAAGCCGGCATCATGACGCAGCACCACCTGACACACGCTAGCAGTGAAATCCTCGGCTGCGTCCCCCACCACCTTGATCGGGTAATCGCAAGGGAAGGTGATCGTCGGTGCCGCTGGCTGACGCAAATCGCGCAGTTTGTTGTCTGTCATGGCTCTCTAAGGTCTCGAAGACAATTTCCGAGCATTTTACTCAACTATTACCCGTCGACCAAACCGCACCTAGAACCAGCCGCTGAGCAGGTTGCTGAAGAAGCGCCGTACCTGATCGAAAAGCCGCTTGAACAGTCCACCCTCCTCGATCGACTCGAGGGCCACCAGCTCTTGTTCGCCCACGACCTCCTCGCCGAGACGCACCTCGAGGGTCCCGACTCGATCGCCGAGACTGATCGGTGCGGTAAGGTCCGGGCGTATGTCCAGGCGAGCACTTAGCTCATGGTTACGCGCGCGCGGCAGCGTCATGGCGACATTGCTGTCGACGCCGACGCGCAGCTCATCCTTTTCGCCCCCCCAGAGGCGCGGCGTATTCAATACCGCCCCTTGTTCGTAGAGCTGAAGGGTCTCGAAGTAGCGAAATCCATAGCTGAGCAGCTTCTGGGTCTCCTGCGCACGAGCCTCCTCGGAGTCGGTACCCATCACTACCGCAATCAGACGCATGTCATCGCGTACGGCCGAAGCCACCAGACAATATCCGGCCTCTTCGGTGTGGCCAGTCTTCAGTCCATCCACCGTCGGATCGCGCCATAGCAGCCGGTTGCGATTGGGCTGACGAATATCGTTGTAGGTAAAGTATTTCTCGGCGTAGATGGCGTAATGCTCGGGATAGTCGTCGATGATGTACTGAGACAGCAGCGCCAGATCCCGAGCCGACGAGTAGTGCTCGGGGTGAGGAAGTCCCGTGGCATTGACGAAGTGGGTATTGTTCAGACCGAGCCGGGACGCGTGCTGATTCATCATGTCGGCGAAGGGCGCCTCGCCACCGGCCAGGTGTTCTGCTACGGCGATGCTGGCATCGTTACCGGACTGGATAATGATTCCGTAAAGCAGGTCACGGATCGAAACGTCGGTATTGACTTCGATGAACATCTTGGAGCCGCCCGTACGCCAGGCGTTCTCGCTGACACGAACGGTATCGTCCATGCTGATATTGCCGCGATTGAGTTCGCGCTCGACCAGGTAGGCGGTCATCAGCTTGGTCAGGCTCGCCGGCGGCAGACGCTCGTCGGCGTTATTCTCCGCCAGCACCCTGCCGCTATCGGCATCCATCAGTATCCACGACTTGGCCGCAACCTGAGGCGGTGCGGGTATCACGGTTTGGGGCTGTGGTGCCGGCACCGCCTGGGCCAGGGCCTGGGAAACGATCAAGAGCAGGCTCAGCAGCGTCAACGGCAGAAGCCGTGAGCGGAAACGGGAAAGCAGTACTCGCATGGGCATGGATCTCATTGATGCGTCGAGAAGTATCAAGGGTAAGCGCGCCAATCAATCGGCGGCTTTGACGATAAAGGCCTGGTCGAAACCGGCACGTCTCAGTTCATCGCGGACGGGCTCGACCTGTCCGGCATGGGCCAGAGGGCCAACCTGGACCCGATACATTCCGGTGCCATCCGCGACACGCACCGGATGCGACAACTCGTGCTCTAGACGAGTCTTGAGCGCCTGGGCATTTTCGGCCGAGCCCAGCGCAGCGATCTGCAGGTAGATCGGCGCATCGCGCCCAGGCTCTCCGGTTCCACTGCGTGCGGCATTGCCGGCAGTCGTGCCGGCAGTCGCCGCCGCGTCATCGGCTTGTGTCACCCCCGCGCGGGGCGTCGATGCGGCAGCCGTTTGAACAGCGGTCGCAGTTGTCCGGTTCGCGTTACCGCCGCCGTTTTCAGCCAGCCAGACAGCAGGATCGATCGCTTCGACCTTCACTCGGCCAGTGCCGCGGTCAAGGATATCGAGTCTTGCCGCAGCGGCATAGGAAAGGTCGATCTCGCGTTCACTATGAAAGGGACCACGATCGTTGACACGCACGATCACCGAACGACCATTGTCGAGACTGGTGACCCGGGCATAGGTCGGCAGCGGCAGCGAGCGGTGTGCCGCGCTCATCTTGTACATGTCGTATATCTCGCCGTTGGATGTGGCATAACCGTGGAACTTCTCGCCATACCATGATGCCGTGCCTTGCTGCGCATAGCCGCGAGCATCCGACAGCACACGATAGGTCTTGCCCCACACCTCGTAGACCGGGCGATTGCCTCCTCGCGAGGGTGCTTCAACGCGTGGTACGGCATTGGGAATCTGGCTCACGTCGGGCGGGTCTTGCGGGTAAGCGTCGCCACTCATAGCGTAGCGCTCCCCCCCCGTCGACGTCGCGGCTGGCCCCTGCGCTGCGCCGTCTCGCTGTGCCGGGACGTTCGAACCGCTGCCGGCACAGCCAGCCACCAAGGTCGTCACGATCAGTACCGCCCACACCATTTTCACAGCGATCCCTCCTGCTCGGCGGCTACGGACGCGGACAGCGGAAAGGGCTCGAGAGCGCGCTGATCCGCTATCGCTTCGGCCAGCTCGGTCACGGCCATGGCATACAAGTGGCTATGGTTGTAGCGCGTAATGACGTAGAAATTCTCGAATCCAAGACGGTAGCGCCAGTCCGTATCGTCAATTTCCAAGGCCAGCGGGATGACCGCTGTCGCTGCATCGAGTTCTGCTCGAGGCATGATCCCGGCTGGCTCCAATTCACTCAGGTACTGGTAAGGCCGCTGGGTGCTGTTGAACTCGATCGCCTTGGGAGGCTCGTCTGGCCCTTCGGCTTCGGTATAGATGGGTTCGTCGCGACGCCAGCCATGCTCGGCGAAATAGTTCCCTACACTGCCAATGGCATCGACCGGGTTGGTCCATAGATCACGCTGGCCGTCGCCGTCGAAATCCACCGCATAGGCGCGGTAGCTGGTAGGAATGAACTGGGGATAGCCCATGGCACCGGCATAGGAGCCCTTGAGGCTACCCGGGTCGACACCCTGTTCGTGGCTGATTTCGAGAAAAGCGGCCAGTTCGCCGCGAAAGAAACTGCCGCGGGCCGGGTGATGGAAAGCCAGTGTGGCCAAAGAGTCGATGACGCGGTGACGCCCGGTAAAACGGCCGTAGCTGGTCTCGACTCCGATGATGGCGGCAATGACTTCCGGCGGCACGCCGTACTCGGCCTGGGCGCGGGAAAAGGCATCGTCATGGGTCTCGATGAAGGCGACACCACGGGCGATTCGTTCCGGCTGAAGGAATATCTCACGGTATTCGTCCCAGCGCAGCCGGCGCTCCGCCGCGCCCGCCATGGCATCTAGCACGCCCTGCTGAAATACGGCGTCATGCAGTGCCGCTTCCAACCAGTCGCGTTCGATGCCGTGCCCGCTGAGCTCATTGACCAGCAGCCTCGCCCCCTCATGCTGAGCAGGGTCGAAGTCCGCTGCGTGCAAGGTCGGCGCCAACATCCATAGCGTCGTGGCCACCAGCGCACCGCCAGCCCCTTTCCACTTTCTCGATGGCTTCATGCTTGCGCCACTCCTTGATCGGGGCCACTTCGTCCAGACTCGCACCACACTGCACCCGGCCATTAGCGCGGCAGCAGGCGACGATGCCCATGAATGGACATGAGAATACCGAATCCCGCCATCAAGGTCACGCTGGAGGTCCCACCGTAACTGACCAGCGGAAGAGGCACCCCCACAACGGGTAGAATCCCGCTGACCATGCCCACGTTGACGAAGACGTAAATGAAAAAGGTGAGGATGATGCTGCCACCCAATAGCCGCCCAAAGGTATCGTGCGCAGCGGTGGCAAGCCACAGCCCGCGAATCACGATCAGGAGATAGAGCAACAGCACGAGCAACATCCCCACCAGGCCGAACTCTTCGCCTAGTACCGCCACAATGAAGTCGGTGTGTCGCTCGGGCAGGAACTCGAGCTGGGATTGGGTCCCCTGCAGCCACCCCTTGCCCCACAGGCCACCGCTACCGATGGCCGTGGTCGATTGAATGATGTTCCAACCGGCTCCCAGAGGGTCGCTTTCGGGGTTGAGAAAGGTCAATACCCGCTGGCGCTGGTAGTTGTGCAGATTGATCCACAACAATGGCAGCGCGGATGCGGCGGCGACGCTGAGCAGGCCGATGAAGCGCCATGAGAGTCCCGCCATCAGCACCACGAAAACTCCTGCACACCCCACCAGCAGCGAAGTACCCAGGTCCGGCTGCTTGGCGATAAGCACGATCGGCACGCCGAGTATCGCCGCACAGATCAGCAGGTCCTTCCAGCGTGGCGGAAGTTCGCGCCGGCCCAGCCATGCCGCCAGCATCAGCGGCATGGCCAGCTTCATCAGCTCGGAGGGCTGGAAGCGGATCACGCCGGGAATTTCCAGCCAACGTTGCGCCCCCATGCCGACGTCGCCCACGAGTGCTACCGCGATCAGCATCAGCAGGCCGGCGCCATAGACCAGCGGCGCCCAGCGCAACAGCGTGCCGGGTGGCAGTTGTGCCAATAGCAGCATCACCACGAGCGCGACCAGCAGGCGTGTTCCCTGCGCCATCACCACCTCGATGCGCTGGCCGCTGGCGCTGTAGAGAACCCCCAGCCCGGCGACCAGCAATACCAGCAGCAGCAGCAGCAGCCAAGGGTCGAGGTGTGTCCGTTCCCAGATGCTCTTGCGCCGCGAGATGCCACTTACCGGGGCCCGCACCGGTCGGGCTCGCAGTCCCTTTGTCAGTCCCATCAACGTCATCGTTCAGTTCCCCGCCACGCTACCGGTGTCGCTCTCCATCACCTCGCGCACCTCCTCGACATCGGGGGCCTCCTCCTCCAGCAACCAGGCGTCGGTCATGGCTCGTGCCAGGTGCGCGGCATGGGTGCTCCCGCCGCCGGCATTCTCCACGATCACGGCAACGGCGATCTGCGGATCCTCCAGCGGAGCAAAGGCCATGAACAGCGCATGGTCGCGAAGCCGCTCGGCCAGCTCTTCGGCGTTGTAGCGCTGATCCTGCCCCAGCGAAAAGACCTGGGCGGTGCCGGACTTGCCGCCCATACGGTATTCGAGACCTACCCCGGTGCGTCTGGCCGTTCCTTCATGCCCGCTAAGAACTTTCTCCATGCCGGTGAAGATCCGGCCCCACCAGCCGTCATTGCTGATGACGATATCGTCGGGTGTATCCGGCAACTCCGTCGGCACCTCCTCATCGCCGATGCGCCCCGCCAGACGTGGCCTCACCCATTCCCCGCGATTGGCAAGCACGGCGGTGGCCGTCGCCAGCTGCAACGGGGTGACCTGCCAATAGCCCTGGCCAATACCGACCGAAAGCGTTTCACCGGGATACCAGGGCTGATTGAAACGAGCCCGCTTCCAGTCACGCGAAGGCATCAGCGCGCTACTCTCTCCGAACACGTCATGACCGACGCGCTGGCCGAAGCCGAAGGCGCTCATCTGTTCGTGGAGGCGGTCGATGCCCAGCTCATGCGCCAGCGAGTAATAGTAGGTATTGTTGGAAACGGCAATGGCGCGCTCCATGTCGACACGCCCATGCCCCCAGCGCAACCAGTTGCGGTAGCGACGGCTGTCATTGGGTAACTGATAGAACCCCGGGTCGTTGATGGTCTTTTCCGGGGTGATTACCCCCTCGGCCAGGCCGGCCAGTGCCAGGAACGGCTTGATCGTCGAGCCGGGCGGATACTGGCCGCGAATGGCTCGGTTGAACAGCGGCAGGTCGATATCCTCCTGCAGCGCGCGGTAGGAGGCAAAATCTATCCCAGTGACGAACTGATTGCTGTCGAACCCGGGTGCCGACACCATGGCCAGGATCTCGCCGGTTTGGGGGGCGATGGCGACGATCGAGCCGCGGCGGTTGTCGAGCAGCTTATAAGCCAATAGCTGCAACTCTTTATCCAGCGTCAGCGTCAAGTTCTGCCCCGGAACCGGGTCGGTGCGACCCAGCTCGCGCAGCACCCGTCCACGGGCATTGGTCTCCACCTGACGCAGGCCGGCCTGGCCGTGAAGCACGTCCTCGTAGAACCGCTCGACCCCGGTCTTGCCGATGAAGTGGGTGCCTGCGTAGCGCCCGGAATCGAGCTCCTTGAGTTCGTCGGCATTGATACGACCTACGTAGCCCAGAGCATGCGCCATGACTTGGGCGTCGGGGTAGTAGCGCAGCAGTTGGGCCTCGACCTCGACCCCGGGGAGGCGATGCCGGTTGACCGCCAGCCGGGCGATCTGCGCCTCATCGAGATCGCTCATCAGTAGCGCCGGTTGGAACGGCCGCTGACGCTGGCGCGCGCGAATGCGAAATTCCTCGGCCTCTTCAGGGCTCAGCTCCAGCAACTCCTCCAACCGGTCCAGGGTAATATCGAGGTCGTCGACCCGTTCACGCGTCAGGGTCAAGTTATAAGTGGGGCGATTCTCAGCCAGCAGCACACCATTCCGGTCGTAGATCAATCCGCGGGTGGGCGGCAAAGGCTCCACCCGTACGCGATTCTTCTCGGAGCGGGTACTGTAGACTTCATGCTGAACCACTTGCAGATACACTAGCCGCCCCATCAGCAATCCCGTCAAGAGCAGGATCGTCAATACGGCAAGAAACGCACGCACGCGAAAGATGCGCAGCTCTTGTTCGGGGTTCTTCAAAGTATTACGGCGGTCGCGCATGCCGAAAATTGTCTCGACTCAGGTTGTCGTAAAGCCGCCGTTCAGCGGTGGTAGGGGTGCCCTACCATCAGGGTCCAGGCGCGGTAGAGTTGTTCGGCCACAATCACCCTGACCAGCGGATGCGGGAGGGTCAGCGGCGACAGCGACCAGCGCCGGTCGGCCGTCGCCGAGAGTTCCGGGGCCAGTCCGTCCGGCCCACCGACCAGTAACACCACATCGCGTCCCTCATGGCGCCAGGTTTCGGCCTCCCGGGCCAGTCGCTCGGTGCTCCAGTTCTTTCCATCGACCTCAAGTGCGACCGTGAGTTCATCACCGCGCAGCCGCTCGCGAATTCGCTTGGCCTCGAGCGCCACGGCTCTGGCCGTGTCGGAGTTCTTGCCACGCTGACCGGGAGCGATTTCCTCGACTTCCAAGGCAAAATCGCGTGGCAGACGCTTACGATACTCCTCGACACCTTCACTGACCCAGCCAGGCATTCGTGTGCCGACCGCCAGCAGGCGGATCCTCATGCGCCACCGTGTTCCTGCTGCTGCTCCGAATCGCTCGGCAAGTCGGCCCACAGCCGCTCCAGATCATATAACTGGCGGGTCTCGGGGAGCATGACATGGACGACCAGATCGCCCAGGTCCACCAGGACCCAGTCGGACCCGACCTGCCCCTCCACCCCCAGCGGCTGGATACCGCTGGCCTTGGCCTGATGGACCACGTGCTCCGCAAGCGCGGCAACGTGACGCGTGGAGGTACCGCTGGCCACGATCATCAGGTCGGTAACACTGGTCAGCCGGGATACGTCCAGCTGCGCAACGTCCTTGGCCTTCAGGTCATCCAACGCCTCTACCACCAGAGTCTTGAGCGAATCGTTCTGCATAGCCCCTCATCAACGGGAAGTCTTGGTCGCCGCCATTGTAGCGTCTTGGGAAGCCGCTGGCAGCGCTCAACGACGTCGATAAAGCAAGTTGTCGTGAATTCTCTCCTCGACGGCTTCTGGTAGCAGAAAGCGGACGCTCATATTCGACGCGAGACGCTGACGAACCTCGGTCGCAGAAATTGCCAAGCGCGTGGGCAGCGCAAGGCGCAGCAGGCTGCCAGCGGGGCGCCGCATCAATGCGCCGGGACTGTAGACTTCGCGCCCCTCGATCAGCTCGGCCAAAGCGGTCGACAACGGCGCTTCGCAGCCGGGACGCTCTATCACTACCAAGTGGGCCAGCTCGAAGATGCGCTGCGGTGAGTGCCAGTCTGCCAGGCGCAGGAAGGCGTCATGACCCAGCGCCATGACGAGCCTTGCCTGACTGCCATATTCGCTGCGCAGGCTGGCCAGGGTATCGGTGCTGTACGACGGTCCGTCGCGCTCGAGTTCTCGAGGGTCGGCGACCAGCCCCGGGGTGTCGCCGATTCCCAGCCGCAGCAGCGTCAGGCGCTCCTCAGGCGTAACCTGGGGTGTGTCACGCAGGGGCGGCGCCTTGGCCGGCACCATGTGCACCCGATCCAACTGCAGGACTTCGAGCAGCTCCACGGCACTGCGCAGGTGACCCAGGTGCACGGGATCGAAGGTACCACCCAGCATGGCCACTCGCGGCGGCTCCAGGGGGACCGCGGCATGCTGGGCCGGCAGCGCACTGGTCTGCTGAGCGGTCACCGGCGAACCTGGCCGTCGCCGAGCACCACGTACTTGCGCGTGGTCAAGCCCTCGAGCCCCACCGGTCCGCGGGCATGCAACTTGTCGGTGGAAATGCCGATTTCGGCCCCCAGTCCATACTCGAAGCCGTCGGCGAAACGGGTCGAGGCATTGACGATCACCGAACTGGAATCGACCTCGGCCATGAAGCGACGCGCCAGTCCGTAATCCTCGGTGACGATGGCATCGGTGTGGTGCGAGCCATAGCGCTCGATGTGTTCAATGGCGATATCGATACCGTCGACTATGCGAACCGCCAGGATCGGCGCCAGATATTCGGCATGCCAGTCATCGTCGCTCGCGGTGGCAATATCGGCCAGAATCGCCCGAGTACGATCGCAGCCACGCAGCTCGACGCCGTGCTCGGCATAGGCATTGGCCAACCGCGGCAACAACGCTGCGGCGGCGGGCGCATCGATGAGCAGCGTCTCCATGGTATTGCAGGTACCGTAGCGTTGCGTCTTGGCATTGACGGCTATCGCCAAGGCCTTCTCGGGATCCGCCGTGGCGTCGATATAGACATGGCACACCCCATCCAGGTGCTTGATCACCGGCACCCGCGCTTCGCGCGAGATACGCTCGATCAGCGACTTGCCGCCACGGGGAATGATGACGTCGACATACTCCGGCATGGCAATCAACTGCCCTACCGCCGCACGATCGGTGGTCGCCACCACCTGTACGGCGTCCTCCGGCAGCCCGGCCAAACGTAGCCCTTCGCGAATGCAGACGGCAATCGCGGCGTTGGAATCGCGCGCCTCGGAGCCTCCGCGTAAAATGCTGGCGTTGCCCGACTTCAGGCACAGGCTGGCGGCTTCCAGCGTCACATTGGGCCGCGATTCGTAGATGATCCCGATCACGCCGAGCGGCACCCGCATCTGGCCCACCTGAATACCGCTGGGGCGGTAGCGCAACCCTTCGATCTCTCCGACGGGGTCGGGCAATGCCGCCACCTGCCGCAACCCTTCCACCATGGCATCGATGCGACCCTCATCCAGTGCCAGGCGGTCCAACAGCGCAGGCTCCAGACCGTTGTCACGCCCGCGTGCAATGTCCTCGGCGTTGGCGGCCAACACGTCGCTGCGGCGATGCTGGAGCTGCTCGGCCATGGCCAGCAGGGCGCGATTCTTGTCGCCCGTGACGGCACGACGCATGTGGGTGGCCGCGGTACGCGCCGCCTGGCCAAGGCGAGTCATGTAGGCGACGACATCACCTACTGCGGCTTCGGTGCATTCGGTTTGGGAAGCGTGAGCGGACATGCTGAACGAAGTTCTCCTGGCAGAGCGCCACATGGCGCTGCGGGCGTTATACTGGCGCGACTCCACGTCGACCTCCATAGTAAGGCACCATGCAGAGCAAGTACAAAGTCGGGCTGATGCGCCTGAACCTGTGGGCCGCAGCGCTACTGTTGATCCTGCTGGCATACCTGTCGGAACGGCTGTCCAGCGCCCTGTTGCTGGTCCTGGCCAGCGTCTGGTTGATGGTGACTGCCAGCCTGCTCGAGATGAGCCACCGGCGGCCTGCCACCGTGCCCTGGCAGCTGCTGCCCAGCCTGCTGCTGGCCGGCCTGCTCGTCGCCGATCCGGAACGGCACGCGCTGTGGCTGTGGGTCTGGCCCGCCCTACTGATGCTGCCTCAGCCCGGCTGGGTGCTGGCCCTTACCTGCACGTTGGCGGTGCTGACCTGGTGGATGCTGGCGGACTTGCTGGGGATCGAGCAGACGCTGTTCTCTGGCCTGGTATTGC
Source organism: Halomonas sp. MCCC 1A13316 (assembly GCF_014931605.1). Lineage (NCBI taxonomy): Bacteria > Pseudomonadati > Pseudomonadota > Gammaproteobacteria > Oceanospirillales > Halomonadaceae > Billgrantia > Billgrantia diversa. The sequence goes on from NZ_CP053382.1 coordinate 2,828,348, forward strand.
TGCCACTCATGCTGCTTGGGCTGGCGCGTAACCGCCACTTGTTGCCGACCCGCTCCGTCGCGCGTCAGCGTATGCGCCTGGTACCAGGGCTCCCCTTGTGGAGCGGCCAGCAGCTATCCACCGACCTGCGCCGGGAGCGTGCGCGTTGCCGGCGCGAAGGGGTGCACGCCGAACTGATGCTGCTACGCACTTCGCGCCGTCAGCTATGGCCGCTGGCCCAGGACCTGTGCCGCCTGACCCACGAGTTCGAGAGCTGCTATCGCCTCGATCACCGCACCCTGGCCACGCTATTGCTCAGCCGGGATAAAAAGCAGGCAAGCGAACGGCGCCATACGCTACTCAAGGGGTTGCGTCCCAGCGCCAAGGTCCGCTTCGCCCCGCTGAGCGACCTGGGCACCCTGGAGGAAGCGGTGCAGCGCTTCGAGCGCCAGCGCGACGACCTCCAGATCGAGACGGAGAGCCCCCATGGCTGACGACAACCGCACCCATATGACGCGTATCGTCATTGCCTATGCGATTGCCACCCTCTTGCTGGGCGGCTATTCGATCTGGCGTTATCTGATGGGCGATTACAACCACATTCTGCTGCCTGCCTCTCTTGCCCTGGTCATGCTGGTGGCCTGCCTGATGTGCATCGCCAGCGCCAGTCAGGCCCGGCTGTCGGCCTATCTGGCGTTGATCGTCGGCTACCTGATGCTGGCTCTGGAACTGCCATGGCTGGACGAGGCGGGAATCATGTGGCTAGGGTTCGCCCCCTTGCTCACGGTTCTACTGCTACCCCTCGCCTCCGCCATGCTGCTCAATCTTCTGCTGGCTCCGGTCTGGCTCCTGCTCAGCGACATGCAGTTGGATGTCCACCTGGCACTGAGTTATGTCGCCATGGCCCTGGTGGCTGCTCTGGTTCCTTGGGAGCAGCGCCGCCAACAGGCGCTGCTGGACGCCACCAACCCCCGCGACCCTAACTGTAACGCCCTGGCTCGCGAGGCCATGCATGAGTTGCTGGCCAGCGAGTACAAGCGCACCCAGTTCCTCGGCCAGCCCTTTGCCGTACTTACGCTTCACCTGCCGCAGTTGGAAATGGCCAGTGAACAGTTCGGCAGCCGGGCGCGCCAGGCCCTGCTCGATGCGCTTTGTCTGGTCGTCAATCGCTTTTCACGACGCCACGACTTCCTCGGCCGGCAGAGTGCCTGCACTTTCTGGCTGGTACTGCCGGATACCAGCCAGAGCGGTGTCCAGATGGTGCAGCAACGCGTCGGTCAGGCGCTTGAAACCACGGTACTGGTGGATACCGGGCCGCTTCAGGTGAAAATCGCCCATTGCCAGCGCCTTCCAGGGGAAAGCTGGCCGCGCTTTGAGCAGCGCCTGCTGACCATGACGCGACAACTCAGTAACAACTGAAGCGATTGCCGTGTTCAGGAGCTGGTAACCAAGGAGCCGATGCTTGAGCCTGACCGAAACCCTGCTGCAACTCGCCCCTTCTCCCGAAATACTGCTGTTCGTCGTGGGCGCCATCGCTTTGTTCGAGTCGCTGGCCTTGGTCGGTCTGCTGCTACCCGGCGTGGTTCTGATGACGGCAGCGGCCTCGCTGGCCGGCCACCAGGACATGTCCGTGACCTCGCTGCTGCTGGCGGCCTTCAGCGGTGCCATACTCGGCGACGGGCTCAGCTTTACCCTGGGCTATACCCAGCGGGAGCGGGTCACTCGGCTGTGGCCACTGTCACGCCATCCGGAATGGCTGGCGCGAGGTGCTCGCTTCTTTCAACGCTACGGTAGCCTGTCGGTATTCTTCGGGCGCTTCGTTGGCCCGGTGCGTCCCGTGATCCCGCTGATTGCCGGCATGCTGCATATGTCACCACGTGCCTTCCTGTGGGCCAATCTGGCCTCGGCGGCCCTGTGGGCACCAGCCTATGTACTGCCAGGGTACCTACTCGGGCAGACCTGGCAGCAATTGTTAACGATCCCGGCGGGGCTGGAGGCGTTGCTGATCACGCTGGCTGTAATCGTCGTGGTGCTGGTAGTGACCTTCTCGTGGCTGCGTCATCAGGTGAGCCGTTCCGGGCGCGTTTACCGAATGCTGGCGCGCGGCGCAAGACGCCATCCCCTGCTGCGCCGGATCTGGCTCAAACGGAGCTGGCAGGGCGAGATACCCCTGGCCAGTTGGCTGCTGCTGATCTTCTCGCTCGGCGGGCTTTCAGGCCTGACCATTGCGGTCATTCGCCAGCGCGGCCCCTTCCCTATCGACCTGCAAGTGTACGCTTTCTTCGACTCCCTGGTGGTGCCGATGCTGCCCGAAGCGGGCCAGTTACTGGCCCGCGTCGGCGATATCATCGGCATACTGGCCCTGTTCCTGCCCTGGGGCGCCTGGCTGCTGGCCCGCCGACACCTGGCCGCCCTGACGCACGTCGCCGCCGGGCTCGGCGGCCTCGCCGTGCTGAATATTCTGGGCAAAGCGCTAATCGGCCGTCCACGCCCCGATACGCCCGACTACCTGCTCGGTTCGCTGGCCTACCCCAGCGCCCACGCCTCGTCCGCTGTGGTGTTGTATGGCCTGGCTGCCGCCTTCATCGCCCAGGAACTGCCCTCACAGCGACGCTTCTGGGCCTACTGGCTGGCCATTGCTCTGACCTTGCCCATGGCGCTGTCGCGCCTGGTCGTCGGCGTGCACTGGCTGACCGATCTGATCGGCGGCGGTCTGCTGGGGCTGGTGGTCTGCGCGCTGGTGCGGCTGGTCTGGCAGCGCAGGCCGCACGCCCCGCTCTCACCCTGCCCGTGGCCCTGGCTGTCAGTCGCCTCGCTGGTATTGCTCAGCGCTCGGGTAGCGCTGCTGCCGGCCGTGTGACGAGCGTTGCCGCGGACCTCAGCCAAAGGCCAGCCAGAGGCCGACGCCGACCATCAGCGTGCCGGCAATACGATTGAGCAGCCTTACGTTACCGCTCTCGCCGAGCACGCGCCTCAGGCCGCGCCCGCCAGCGGCATACAACAGCAAACTCAGGAACTCGATGGTGAGGATCACCGCAATCAGCGCGCTCAGTTGGCCAGCCAGCGGGCGCGAGGCGTCGAGGAAGGGCGGCAACAGGGCGACGAAGAAAGCCCAACCCTTTGGATTGGCCACCGCGGTGACGAAGCCTTGCAGTGCCAGTTGGCCACGTGTAGCCGGTGCCAGCTCGATGCTCTCGAGCGGAATGGCCATGCGTCCGCGGGAGCGCCACATCATTACCCCCAGATAGCAGAGGTAAGCGCCGCCGAGCCACTTGAACACGGCAAAGAGTCCGGGTTGGCGTAGCATCAGAGTGGCCACGCCGGCACCGGCCGCGGCCGCCACCAGGCCGACGCCGACGAGCTCGCCGCCCATCATCCACAGCGTGCGTTTCACCCCCTGGGTCATGCCCAGCACCATCGACAGGGTCATGCACATGCCCGGCGTCAGCGAGACGAACAGAAAGGTCGGCAGGAACACCGACAGCAGCGATAGTTTGATCATGAGAAGGGTCTCGGAACTCGTCCTTGTGCGCCCAGCCTGCCAGAATTCGATGACGCTCGGGTGGCGTCAGCGTGGGTACGACGCTTGCTCCCCCCAGCGCGGCAGCAAGTGATGCTCGATACCAAGCTGGTTGAGGATTCGAGCCACGATGAAGTCGACCAGGTCGTCGACCGTCGCTGGCCGGTGATAGAAGCCAGGCGCAGCCGGCAGGATCACCGCCCCCATGCGAGTCAGGTTGAGCATGTGTTCGAGGTGAATGGCCGACAGCGGTGTCTCGCGCGGCACCAGGATCAGTTGGCGGCGCTCCTTGAGCGCCACGTCGGCGGCGCGCTCGATCAAGTTGTTACTGGCGCCGGTAGCCACTGCCGAGAGCGTGCCGGTTGAGCAGGGGCAGATCACCATCGCAGAAGGCGCGCCTGAGCCCGACGCCACCGGCGCCATCCAGTCCTCGCGCCCGAAGCAACGAATCTGACCCTCGGCGGCCCCGCTGCGCTCGACGAGCGCCTGGGCCATCCGCTCGGGCCTCGCCGGCAGTGTAACGTCGGTTTCGGTCTCGATGACCAGGTGGGCGGCCTTGGAGACCATCACCCATACCTCATGGCCAGCCAACACCAGCGCCTCGACCAGGCGCAGGCCGTACTGGGCGCCCGAAGCTCCGGTGATCGCAACCGTGACCGGTTGGCGCAGCGTCTGCTCAGCCATGAGCCACCTCAAGTGCTGCGAGCAGTTTCTCGTGGATACCGCCGAAGCTACCGTTGGACATCACCACTATCCGATCGAGCGGGCGCGCCTCGGCCACCAGCGCCGTTACCAGGACTTCTATATCCTCCTCGATCCGTGCCGGCACAGGACTGGCCTCCACCACCGGAGCCAACGACCAGTCGAGGCCCGGCGGCTGGTACCAAAAAGCCAGGTCGGCGGCAGCGACGCTCGCCGCCAGGCGCGCGCGCATGGTCCCCAGGCGCATGGTATTGGAACGTGGCTCGATCACCGCCAGCAGGCGTCCGCGCGGCGTGGCGGCACGCAACCCTTCGAGGGTGGCAGCGAAAGCCGTGGGATGATGGGCGAAATCGTCGATGACCTGAATCCCGGCAACCTCACCGCGCACCTCCTGACGTCGACGCGGCGTCTCGAAGCGAGACAGCGCGGCGCAGCCTCGCGCCAGATCGACGCCGCAGGCGTGGGCTGCCGCCAGTGCCGCCAAGGCATTGCGTGCGTTGTGGGTGCCAGTCAGCGACCAGTCGACCACGGCGTCCTCGTTCACCTCCCCCTGCTGGTGCACTACCCGGAAGCGCGAGGCGTCATCACGCTCCAGCTCCAGCCGCCAAGGGCTCGCGTCGTCATCGCCGAAGCGCTCCACCGTCGTCCAGCAACCCATGCCCAGTACGCGGTCGAGCGCTGGCTCGCCATCGGCAACCAGCAGCCGGCCGCGACCCGGGACGGTACGCACCAGATGATGGAACTGGCGCTCAATAGCAGCAAGATCGGTAAAAATGTCGGCGTGATCGAACTCCAGGTTGCCGAGGATAGCGATATCAGGGCGGTAATGGACGAACTTGGAGCGCTTGTCGAAGAAGGCGGTATCGTACTCGTCGGCCTCGACCACGAAGGGCGAACCCGCAGCGCCGAGACGGGCCGACATACCGAAGTTGCGCGGCACACCGCCGATCAGAAAACCCGGTTCGAGCCCGGCCGACTCCAACAACCAGGCGGCCAGGCTCGCCGTGGTGGTCTTGCCATGGGTACCGGCCACGGCGATGACCCGGCGTCCGCACAGCACATGCTCTGCCAGCCATTGCGGTCCCGAGGTGTAGGGGATGCCCTGGTCGAGTAGCGCCTCGACCTCGGGATTGCCTCGCGACAGCGCGTTGCCGACTATCACAAGATCGGGGCGCGGCGTCAGATTGGCCTCGCCATAGCCTTCATACAGGCCGATGCCGGCCTCTTCGAGCTGGGTACTCATCGGCGGATAAACGCCCGTATCCGAGCCGGTGACGATATGCCCCAGGTCGCGCGCCAGCAGGGCCAGACTACCCATGAAGGTGCCGCAGATACCGAGAATATGAAGGTGCATGGAGTTCCGACCTTAATCACCTGGTAGAGCAGGCAGGCAGCGCCCGCCGGAAAGGAACCGGCAGACTAGCACGGCCTGACGGCCCCCCTCCAGCGGCGTGCAGGTTCGCCGCCTTTCGTCTAAAATGTTTCGCCTTGTCGTGAATGAAGCATGAAATGGACATTCTCCAGGAGCACATAAGCCCCATGGCCCAGCATAACGCCTTCTATGCCCAGTCAGGCGGTGTCACCGCCGTGATCAACGCCAGCGCCTGCGGTGTGATCGAAGCCTGCCACCAACACTCCGATAGCATCGGCAAGGTCTATGCCGGACACAACGGCATCATCGGTGCCCTGACCGAAGACCTGATCGACGTGAGCCAGGAGTCGGTCGAAGAGATTGCCGCGCTGCGCCATACGCCCGGCGGCGCCTTCGGCTCCTGCCGCTACAAGCTCAAGGACATCGAGAGTCATCGCGCCCAGTACGAGCGCCTGATCGAAGTCTTCAAGGCCCACGACATTCGCTACTTCTTTTACAACGGCGGCGGCGACAGTGCCGACACCTGCCTCAAGGTCTCTCAGCTCTCCGAGAAGATGGGCTATCCGCTGACCGCGATCCACGTGCCCAAGACCGTGGACAACGACCTGCCGATCACCGACAACTCGCCAGGTTTCGGCAGCGTGGCCAAGTACATCGCCACCTCCACGCTGGAGGCCTCTCTCGATATCGCCTCGATGTGCGCCACCTCGACCAAGGTGTTCGTGCTCGAGGTGATGGGCCGCCATGCCGGCTGGATCGCCGCCGCCGGCGCCCTGGCCGGTGAAGGTGAAGGCCAGCCTCCTCACCTGGTGATCTTTCCCGAGGTACCGTTCGAGCGCGGCAAGGTCATGGCCCGCGTCGAGGAGTGCGTGAAGAAGTACGGCTACTGCGTGATCGTGGTTTCCGAGGGCGCGCGCTACGAGGACGGTACCTTCCTCGCCGATTCAGGCAATACCGACGCCTTCGGCCATCGCCAACTGGGCGGCGTGGCACCGACCCTGGCCGGCATGGTCAAGCAGGACCTCGGCTACAAATACCACTGGGCGGTAGCCGACTACCTGCAGCGGGCAGCACGCCACCTGGCTTCGCGCACCGACGTGGAACAGGCCTATGCCGTGGGCAAGCAGGCAGTGGAGCTGGCCGTCGCCGGCAAGAACGCCATGATGCCGGCCATCAAGCGGGTCAGCGACGAGCCCTACGAATGGCGCATCGAGCCCGCCCCCCTGGCCGAGGTGGCCAATCGCGAGAAGTTCATGCCCCGCGAATACATCCGCGAGGACGGCTTCGGCATCACTAACGCCTGTCGCCGTTACCTGTCGCCGCTGATCCAGGGCGAAGACTACCCGCCATTCGAGAACGGACTGCCCAAGGTGGCAAACCTCAAGCTGGCCAAGGCCGAACGCAAGCTGCCTGAATTCAAGCTCTGAGTCGCAGCCCAGCTAACGACGAAGCCCCCGCATCGGCGGGGGCTTCGTCGTTTCGGTTATCGCTCGACACAACCTTTGTTTATCGCAGCAACCAGGAGAGCACCAGCAACAGCAGCAGAATCCCGGCTACTCCTTGCCAGAAGTTGGCCGGCTCACGCAAGAAGCGTCGAGGGTTGCGACGCTGCGACTCGCCTCGGCCAGTGTTATGCCGAAACGCGTAGAGCAGTTCGGACATGCGCCGGAAGCGCAAGGAGCGCTGGGGATCCAGCGCTCGCCGCAGGGTGTCGTCGAGCTGAGGAGTGATTTCGGGATTGTACAGCCTGGAGCTGCGATAGCTGAGTTGCTCGAGATCGGTATGACTGCGCAGGCGATCCGGGCTCAGCTCATAGGGGAGCTCTCCGGTCAGCAGCCAGTAAACCGTCGAGGCCAGCGAGTACTGGTCGCTGCGCCGACCGACGTTATCGTCCAGCGCATATTCCGGCGCACTGTGCTCGGACAGGCCGGTCTGACGGGCCAGCTCGCGTGAGCGCCGATGACCGTCCAGATCGCGCATGTGGCAGGCACTGAAGTCGGTCAGTACCACTTGGCCATGGGTGTCGATCAGGACATTGTCGGGATGAATGCGCTGATGGAGCACCTCGCGATGATGCAGGGCTTGGACCGCCTTGCCCAATTGCGCCGCAATATCGAGTCGCTGGGCCAGGCTGGCCTGAGGATGGCGCCGGGCCCACTCGGTCAACGTCGTGCCCTCCACATAGGCCATCAGGTAGTAGAGGTAGCGCCGCGGACGCGAGGACTCCATGACCCGAGCCAGGAACGGTGACTTGACCCGCTCCACCACCCACTGCTGCAGCAGGAAGTGCTCCAGATAGGCATTACGATTGGACAGTTCGGGGCTCGGTGCCTTCATCACCATCTCGCGCTCGGTGCGGCTATCGCGAACCCGGTAGACGCGCGACTGGGCGGTCCGCGACAGCACTTCCTGCACCTCCATTCCATCGATACGCTCTCCCGGGGAGAGTTCGGGCGGGATCGGCAGGTCGCCGTATATGCGGCTGGGGTGATCCTGCTCGATCTCGGGCAACTGGTCGATACGCACCAATTGGAAGCAGAACTGGTCGGCCCCATAGCCCCGCGCCTGGGCCCTTTCCCGCGCCGCCACGGCCAGCCTTTCGCAGGCCGCATCGAGATCGCTGGCATCTTCACGGATCAGGCGCACGTAATCGGACGGCATCAGGGTGCCGCGTACCGCCTGGGTGGTGAAGAGGAAGATGTCACCCTGTTTCAGCGGCAGCTGCATGTAGTCGATGTCGATACTGCCATCAAGCCCCAGGGCCCGAGACGGGTAGCGATAACCGCCCAGGTCGGTCACGTGATCGCGGGTGAGCTGCTCGAACTCGGCCCCGCGCAGGCGAAAGACCAGGGTATCGCCCATATGGAACAGGTGGGCGTCACGCCCGCGATAGACCATGGCGGAAAGAGAGGCGACATAGCTGCCCCCCTCGACGAAGGTGCTCTGGCTGTAACACCAGCCGTTGAGCGCCCTCAGCACGCGAGTGGCCGACGTTTTCACGTCCCAATGATCCGGCGTGGAAAAATAATCGGCCAGAAACCCCCTCACGCTGAGATCGCCGGCCTGCTTGGCGATGGCATTGCGCGAGCTGGTGTCGCTGATTACCGCACAGGCGCCCTTGGCAGCGGACTGAGCGGCCTCGCCGGGGATACGCACCGACATGGAGCTGCGATGATGCCGACGATCCGGCGCCACAAAGGCCTGCCCGACACTCAACGACAGTCGATTAGATGGCAAGACACGCTCCTTCAAGATATCGCCGCTGATCACCGCTCACTCCGCATGGCTGGCCGAACCGCCTGACGTCGGCCATCATACACGGTTGCAACAAACTCAACCTGTCAACCAAAGCCCAAGTCGACCAACGGCCCACTTCACCTATGTCGCATTGGTAATCACCGGGCCTGGTCCGTATAATTCTTCGCATTTTGCGGTGTCTCCAAATTTCGCCTAACGAAGGAAGCGACGATGAACTTCGACCACATCCCTGCCGGCAAGGATCTTCCCAACGACATCTATGTCGCTATCGAGATCCCTGCCAACCACGCGCCGATCAAGTACGAGATCGACAAGGAGATGGGCGCCCTTCTGGTTGACCGCTTCATGGCCACACCGATGTTCTACCCGGCCAACTACGGCTTCATTCCGCATACCCTGGCCGACGACGGCGACCCGCTCGACGCCCTGGTGGTCACGCCCTACCCGGTCCAGGCCGGCAGCATCATCCGCGCCCGCCCGGTCGGCATCCTCAACATGACCGACGAGGCCGGCGAGGACGCCAAGCTGGTATGCGTGCCCCATGCCAAGCTGACCACCCTCTATGACGACGTGCAGGAAGTCACCGACCTGCCTGAACTGCTGCGTCAGCAAATCGCTCACTTCTTCGAGAATTACAAGGACCTCGAAAAGGGCAAGTGGGTCAAGGTGGAGTCCTGGGAAGGTGTCGATGCCGCTCACAAGGCCATCGAGAAATCCGTGGCCGCTTACGCAAAGGATTGAGCCGACTTCGCCAGCCATCTCCACGGGCCGTCCTTCGGGGCGGCCCGTTCGTATTCATGCGACACCAGGGCGCACCCGTAAGGTTCTAACGCTGCCGTCGACTGAGTTATTCTGGAACTCTGCGCTTCGCTGGTGAGACAACCCAAGCGAGTATCATGCCGCCCTGACTATCGATCGCCTTCGTACTGCCAGAGGACACCCTGCGTTGACTAGCCGTCATCTCGCCATACGTCTGATCTGCTGCGTGCTGTTTTGGCTGCCGCTGGCCACCCAAGCCCAGTGGTTCTCCTCGTCGTCCAGCGGCCAGGGCGACTTCCTGCCGGTCATGGAAGCGTTCCAGCCCAGTGCCTGGCATGATGGCGAAACACTCTATATCGGCTTCGAGAATGCCGAAGGCTACTACCTCTATCGACACCGGCTCGGAGTCGAGAGCCAAGACGACGCGTTCGAGGTCGGCGAGCCATCCATTCCCGCGGGTGAGTTCAAGAGCGACGAGTTCCTCGGCGACGTCTACGTCTTCTACGATCGTGTGGTCTTCGAGGCGCCGCTGCAAGGCAATGCCGAAGGCCCCCTGGACATCTCGGTCAGCTTCCAGGGCTGTGCCGATGCCGGGCTCTGCTACCCCCCCGAGCAGGTCGAACTGCAGGCTCCCGCCAGTGCCATGCCGGCCGCTTTCGTCGGCTGGCGGGACGCCGGCGACAGGGACGACGAACCCAGCGAAGACAGTTCCGCTGCGCCCCCTCCCGCTCTACAGAGCGAGGACGGCCGCTTCAGCAGCCTGATCGGCGAAGCCAGCCTGCCGCTGGCCCTGGGCCTGTTCTTTCTCGCCGGGCTGGGCCTGACCTTCACACCCTGCGTGCTGCCGATGGTGCCGATACTCTCTTCGATCATCGTCGGCCAGCAACCCTCACGCCCGCGCGCCTTCGTTCTCTCCGCCAGCTATGTCGCCGGCATGTCGCTCACCTACGCCCTGGTCGGCGTACTGATGGGCCTGTTCGGTGCCGGCCTCAATATGCAGGCGCACCTGCAGTCCGCCCCCGTACTGATCGTCTTCGCCCTGCTCTTCGCACTCTTCGCCCTGGCCATGTTCGGCGCCTTCGACCTGCGCCTGACGCCACGGCTTGCAGGCCGCATCGATGCCTGGCAAGCCCGCGCCCAGCGCAGCGGGCCATTGGGCCTCGCCGCCGCCGGCGCCCTCTCCGTCCTGGTGGTCTCGCCCTGCGTATCGGCACCGCTGGCCGGCGCCCTGGTGTTCATCTCCTCCACCGGCGACGCCGTGATGGGTGGCGCCGCCCTGCTGACCCTCGGCCTGGGCATGGGCGTGCCGCTGTTGCTGGTGGGTACCTTCGGCGCCACCGCCCTGCCACGCAGCGGCGCCTGGATGAACGGGGTCAAGATCGCCTTCGGCATCCTGCTGCTCGGCGTGGCCATCTGGCTGATCGAGCGGCTCATTCCCGCATCCGTCAGCCTGTTGCTGTGGGCGGCACTGGCAATCGGCAGCGCCCTGGCGCTGGGCGCGCTTTCGCTCAACCTGGCCCAGGGCTGGCCCCGGATGCGCCAGACCGTTGGCCTGATGTTGCTGGCCTGGGGAATCGCACTGGTGTTCGGCGCCGCCATGGGTGGCAGCGATCCACTGCGCCCTCTGGCCTCGCTTCCCTCGAGGGAGGGCACCGTCGACAGCGTAGAAGTTGTAACGGTGGAGGATTTCGAGGGGCTGCGCAGCGCGCTTCGCAAGAGTTCCGCCCAGGGCCAGCCCACCTTCGTGCACTTCACCGCCGACTGGTGCATCTCCTGCAAGCAGTTGGAGCGGCAGGTCTACCCGGCCCCCCAGGTCGCCGAGCCGCTATCGCAGTTCACCCGCATCAACGTTGACGTCACCCGCACCAACGCCACTACTCGCGAAGTGCTCGACCACTTCAGCCTGTTCGGCCCGCCGAGCCTGCTATTCTTCAGCGGGGAAGAGGAGATCCGCGAAGCCCGCATCCAGGGTGAAGTCGGGGCCGGCGAACTCGCCAGTCACCTGCGCGGAGTACTCGACTGGTTCGAGCGACAGCAAAGTTGACTCTGCCCTCTCCAAGCATGGGCGGCAGCCTGCGCGAACAGTGTTCCCGACCAACTGGACATCCCCATCGATTTTAGGCACACTCCGGCAACAACGCTTATCAAGGCCGATAGGGACGGCAATATCCGCCATCTTGCCGCGATCTATCGAAAGTTGGCTTGGGTTGACAGCGCCCTTGCCCACCCGCCATTTACCCACCGGTCGAGACTCAACATGGATATTCGTAAGGTCAAAAAACTGATCGAGCTGCTGGAAGAATCCAACATCAGCGAAATCGAGATTCAGGAAGGCGAAGAATCGGTGCGTATCAGCCGTCATCCCAACGGTGTCAGCTGGCCACAAGCCCCTATGCCGCAGTATGGCGCCCCGCAGGCGGCCCCTAGCCAGGCCGCCGCACCGGCTCCTGCCGCTGGACCCGCCGAGGAAGCTCCGGGCGCCACCTACCAAGGCCATGCCCTGACCTCGCCCATGGTCGGCACGTTCTATCGCAGCCCGGCGCCCGGTTCGAAGGCGTTCGTCGAAGTCGGCCAGAGCGTCAAGAAAGGCGAGACCGTGTGTATCGTCGAAGCCATGAAGATGATGAACCAGATCGAGGCCGACCGTGACGGCGTAATCGAGGCGATTCTGGTCGAGGACGGCGAGCCGGTCGAATTCGACCAGCCGATGCTCATCATTTCCTGATCTTTCACCGACACTGGCGGACTCCCTATGCTGGACAAGGTTCTCATCGCCAACCGCGGCGAGATCGCCCTGCGAATCCTGCGCGCCTGCAAGGAACTGGGCATCAAGACGGTCGCGGTGCACTCCAAGGCGGACCGTGAATTGATGCATGTGCGTCTGGCCGACGAGGCCGTGTGCATCGGACCGGCCTCTTCGGCACAGTCCTATCTCAATATTCCGGCGCTGATCAGCGCCGCCGAAGTCACCGACTCCAGTGCCATCCACCCCGGCTATGGCTTTCTTTCCGAGAACGCCAATTTTGCCGAGCAGGTGGAGCGCTCGGGGTTCGTGTTCATCGGACCGCGTGCCGAGACCATTCGCCTGATGGGTGACAAGGTCAGCGCCATCGAAGCCATGAAGAAGGCCGGTGTACCCACGGTCCCCGGCTCGGATGGTCCGTTGGGCGACGACGAGGGCGACAACATCACCACCGCTCGGCGCATCGGCTATCCTGTGATCATCAAGGCCGCCGCCGGCGGCGGCGGTCGCGGCATGCGCGTGGTGCATGCCGAAGGCCACCTGCTCTCGGCGATCAACGTGACCCGCACAGAGGCCCACTCGGCTTTCGGTGACGGCACGGTGTACATGGAGAAGTTCCTCGAGCGGCCGCGTCACGTCGAGGTCCAGGTACTGGCCGACGGCCAGGGCAACGCCATACACCTCTACGATCGTGACTGTTCGCTGCAGCGCCGTCATCAGAAGGTGCTGGAAGAGGCTCCCGCCCCCGGCATCGACCCGGCCGCCCGGGCCAAGGTACTCGAAGCGTGTCGCGAAGCCTGCATCGAGATCGGTTATCGCGGTGCCGGTACCTTCGAGTTCCTCTACGAGGACGGCCAGTTCTTCTTCATCGAGATGAATACCCGCGTGCAGGTGGAGCACCCCGTCACCGAGATGGTCACCGGCGTGGATATCGTGCGCGAACAGCTGCGTATCGCCTCGGGTCTGCCGCTCTCGATCCGCCAGGAGGACGTCAAGGTCCTTGGCCATGCCTTCGAGTGTCGTATCAACGCCGAGGACCCACGCACGTTCATGCCTTCGCCCGGCAAAGTCACCCTCTACCACCCACCGGGTGGACTGGGTGTGCGCATGGACTCGCACCTCTACACCGGCTATACGGTGCCACCTCACTACGATTCGCTGATCGGCAAGCTGATCACCTGGGGCGACAGCCGCGAGATCGCGCTGACGCGCATGCGCAACGGTCTCGACGAGCTGCTGGTGGAGGGCATCAAGACCAATACCGACCTGCACAAGGATCTGGTTCGTGACGGCCACTTCCAGCAGGGCGGCGTCAACATTCATTACCTGGAGAAGAAGCTCGGCTCCTAGACGAGCAGTGGATCCGAACATCGCTCCCGACGGGGTGGCCACGGCCACCCCGCTTGCGTCATGCACAGGAGATCGCCATGCCCTGGCTGCAACTCAAGGCCCGCATCGCCCCGGAGCAGGCCGAACTGCTCGAGGAGCTGCTACTGGCCGAAGGCGCCACCGCCATTACCCTGCAGGATGCCCACGACGACCCGGTTTTCGAGCCCGAGCGCGGCACCACGCCGCTATGGAACGAGACGGTGCTGACTGGGCTTTATGACGACCTCGAAGGCCTCGAGGCAATGCTCGAGCGTCTGGCAGCGGCCTGGGCCGAAACCCTGCCCGAAGACCCCTGCCCGATCATCGAGCACGAGCTGCTCGCCGATCGCGACTGGGAGCGCGAGTGGATGGAGGACTTCAAGCCGCTGCGCATGGGCCAACGGTTGTGGATCGTTCCCAGTTGGCACCAAGCTCCCGTTCTGGATGCCGTCAACTTGAACCTGGACCCGGGCCTGGCCTTCGGTACCGGCACCCATCCGACCACGGCGCTGTGCCTCGAGTGGCTCGATGCGCTGGCCTTGGCGGGTGATCTCGATGGCATCGAGCTGCTCGACGTAGGCTGCGGCTCCGGCATCCTTGCCATCGCCGCCCTCAAGCTGGGTGCGGCGCTTGCCACCGGCACCGACATCGACCCCCAGGCACTTCAGGCCAGCCGCGACAACGCCGAGCGTAACGACATCGCGGAGCACGAACTCACTCTGCGCTATCCCGAACAGCTGGATAGCGGACGTCGCTTTCCGCTGGTAGTGGCCAACATTCTGGCAGGCCCCTTGGTGGAGCTGGCCCCGATGATTGCCGGCCATGTGGCCCGGGGTGGTCGGTTGGCCCTGTCGGGTATTCTCGAGCGTCAGGCCGACGAGGTGCTCGACGCCTATCGTGACCAAGGACTGATCATGGATGAGCCAAGCGTTCGCGAAGGCTGGGTCCGGCTCAGCGGGCGTCGACCGGCCTAAGCCTCGGTACCTTTATCGCCTTCACCCTGCCCCTTCGGGGGCGTATGATAAGCAACCCCGAGTTCACCGATCCGTCTCATGACCGATACTCGCCCGCTGCCCCAGATCGGCCGGCACCGCCTGCCCAATCGAGTCATCCTGGCCCCCATGGCCGGCGTGACCGACCGCCCGTTTCGCCAGCTCTGCCGCCGCCTGGGGGCGGGGCTGGTGGTCGGTGAAATGGTCACGTCGGATCCTGCCCTGTGGCATACGCGCAAGTCGCGCCAACGCATGGACCACCGCGGTGAACCCGGCCCCCGGGCCGTGCAGATCGCTGGCGGTGACGCCGCCATGCTGGCCGAAGCGGCACGCCTCAATGCCGATCAGGGCGCCGAGATCATCGACATCAACATGGGCTGCCCGGCCAAGAAGGTCTGCAACAAGGCCGCTGGATCTGCTCTGCTGCGCGACGAGGCTCTGGTGGCCGAGATCCTCGAGGCGGTGGTGGCGGCGGTCGATGTTCCGGTGACGCTGAAGATACGCACCGGCTGGTGTGCCGGGAGCAATAACGGCGTGCGCGTCGCTCGCCTGGCGGAAGCCGCTGGTATCCAGGCGCTGGCGGTGCACGGTCGCCACCGCCAGCAGCGCTACCAGGGCGAAGCCGAATACGACACCATTGCCGCCATCAAACAGGCCGTGCGCATTCCCGTATTCGCCAACGGCGATATCGACTCTCCACGCAAGGCAGCCCAGGTTCTGGACTATACTGGTGCGGATGCGGTGATGGTCGGCCGCGGCGCGCAGGGCAACCCTTGGATTTTTCGCGAAATCGACCACTATCTGCGCCATGGGCGCAGCTGCCCATTGCCCGAACCGCGGGAGAGGGTCAGTGTATTGCAGGGGCATCTTCACGCCCTACATGAATTTTATGGCGACTACATGGGTGTGCGAATCGCGCGCAAACACCTCGGTTGGTACCTCGCCAGCGACTGCCGTTTCAATTCCGAACGGCAGCGCGAGCTTCGGGCAACCTTCAATGCCCTCGAGCAGCCTGACGAACAGTATGACTTCATCGACGACCTCTTTTGCCCCGAGGGTAGAGCCGACCTCTCTCGGGCATCGCATGGAATCAGTGCCGCATGAATCGTGAAGCTTTCAATCGCAACGCCGATCTGCCAGGCCTGGAAGCCAGCTCCTGTGCCGGTCTGCCGGAATTCGACAGTCTCTCACTGCCATCGGCCACGTTGGCTGAACAGCCACTGCGTGAAGCCGTGGACGCCGCCATGCGACGCTACTTCGACCACCTCGATGGCGGCACCGTGACCGACCTCTACGCCATGGTGATGGCCGAAGTCGAGGCGCCGCTGCTGGCCAGCGTGCTCGAATACACCCAGGGCAACCAGACCCGTGCCGCCGAGATGCTTGGCCTCAACCGCGGCACGCTGCGCAAGAAACTCAAGCAGCACGACCTGATCTGAACCCGGCCGACACGGGCAGCCTCGGCTGACCGTGCCGGTTCATTTCCACATCAACATAGAGTTGCATCCCATCATGGCCCAAGCCTCCCCCACCCCGGTACGCCGCGCGCTGATCAGTGTCTCCGACAAGACCGGCATCGTCGACTTCGCCCGAGAACTGTCCGGGCACGGGGTTGAACTGCTCTCCACCGGCGGCACCTTCCGCTTGCTGCAGGAGAAGGGCATTGCCGTTACCGAGGTGTCCGAGCACACCGGCTTTCCCGAGATCATGGACGGTCGCGTCAAGACCCTGCATCCCAAGATCCACGGCGGCATCCTGGGGCGTCGCGGCCAGGATGATGAAGTGATGTCAGAACACGGCATCGCGCCCATCGACATGGTGGTGGTCAACCTCTACCCCTTCGCCCAGACCGTGGCCAAGCCGGACTGCTCCCTCGAAGATGCCATTGAGAACATCGACATCGGCGGCCCGACCATGGTCCGTGCCTGTGCCAAGAACCACGCCCACACCACCATCATGGTAGACGCCGGCGACTATGCCCGAGTATTGGCCGAGATCGCCTCCAACGACGGAGCCGTAAGCGACGCAACGCGCTTCGACCTGGCGGTGAAGGCCTTCGAGCATACCGCCGGCTACGATGCCGCCATCGCCGATTACCTGGGCCAACGGGTGCCTGGAGGCGAGGATGGCTTCCCGCGCACCTACAACGTACAGTTTGTCAAGAAGCAGACTATGCGCTACGGCGAGAACCCGCACCAGAGCGCGGCGTTCTATGTCGAGGCCGACGCCCGCGAAGCCAGCGTCGCCACCGCCCGCCAGCTGCAAGGCAAGGAACTGTCGTTCAACAACGTGGCCGACACCGACGCCGCCTTCGAGTGCGTCAAGAGCTTCACCGAAATCGCCTGTGTGATCGTCAAGCATGCCAACCCTTGCGGCGTGGCGGTCGGCACTACACTCCGTGAGGCTTACGACAAGGCATTCGCCACCGACCCAACCAGCGCCTTCGGCGGTATCATCGCCTTCAACCAGCCACTGGATGCCGATACTGCCCGCGCCATCATCGACCGTCAGTTCGTCGAGGTGATCATCGCCCCCGGGGTCGATGAAGCGGCTGCCGCCATCGTGGCCGAGAAGCAGAACGTGCGCCTGCTCGACGTGGGCGACAACTGGCCCGGCCAGCGTGAGCATGCCCACGATTTCAAGCGCGTCACCGGCGGGCTGCTGGTGCAGGATCGCGACCTGGGGATGGTCGGCCGTGACGAACTCACCGTGGTCACCGAGCGCGTTCCCTCCGAGCAGGAGATGCGCGACCTGGCCTTCGCCTGGAAGGTAGCCAAGTACGTCAAGTCCAATGCCATCGTCTATGCCAAGGGCGGCCAGACCATCGGTGTCGGCGCCGGCCAGATGAGCCGCGTCTACTCGGCCAGGATCGCCGGTATCAAGGCCGCCGATGAAAACCTCTCGGTGCCAGGCTCGGTAATGGCCTCCGACGCCTTCTTCCCGTTCCGCGACGGCATCGACGCTGCAGCGACGGCCGGCATCACCGCAGTGATCCAGCCCGGCGGCTCCATGCGCGACCAGGAAGTGATCGACGCCGCCAACGAGGCCGGAATCGCCATGGTGTTCACCGGCATGCGCCACTTTAGGCACTGACGCTCGCCGAGCTGCAAGGAGCAAGTGGCAAGTCGCACGCAAAACCCCACCTGGGCTAGACGCCCGTGTGGGGTTTTCGCGTTATGCTTCTCTACCTCGAGAAACGGTGCGAGCGACGGTCAGACAAGGCGAAAACTGGCGAAGAAGCGGAGCTTACTGTTGTAAGTGAGCATTCTAAGCCAGTTTTCAACGCCGTATGACCGAGCGCAGCCCGTTTATTAACCAAGATCGATGCAGAGGTACTTGGTTTCGAGAAACTCCTCGATCCCCTGGTGGCCGCCCTCGCGTCCGAGGCCGGATGCCTTGACGCCGCCGAACGGCGCCGCGGTGTTGGAGATCAGGCCGGTGTTGATGCCCACCATGCCGTACTCCAGTGCATCGGCAACGCGCCACACACGACCCAGGTCGCGCGAGTAGAAGTAGGAGGCGAGCCCGTACTGGGTGTCGTTGGCCATGCGCACGGCGTCTTCCTCGTCCTCGAAGGGAAACACCGCCGCTAGCGGGCCGAAGGTCTCTTCCTGGGCCACCTTCATGTCGTCATTGGCGAAGCTGATCAACGTCGGCGAGAAGAAGTTGCCACCCAGCGGATGGGGGTGGCCGCCGAGCAGCAGCTCCGCTCCCTTGTCGACGGCATCGTGTACGTGCTCGCTGACCTTGGCCACGGCATTCTCGTCGATCAGCGGCCCGATGTTGATGTCGGGCTCGGTGCCGTCGCCTACCTTGAGCTCGCTGTTCATCGCCACTGCCAGTTTCTCGCAGAAGGCATTGACCACGCTGGACTGAACCAGGAAACGGTTGGTGCAGATGCAGGTCTGGCCGGCATTGCGGAACTTGGCCGCCATGGCCCCTTCCACCGCCGCATCCAGGTCGGCATCCTCGAAGACGAGGAACGGCGCGTTGCCGCCCAGCTCCAGCGAGATTTTCTGAATATGCTGTGAGGCTCTCGACATCAGCTCGCGACCCACCTCGGTGGAGCCGGTAAAGGTGATCTTGCGCACCAGCGGAGATTCAGTCATGGCCGCGGCAATCTCGGCGGCACGGCCCGGCACCACGTTGAACACTCCGCGGGGCACCCCGGCGCGCTCGGCCAGCAGCGCCATGGCAGTGGCCGAGAACGGCGTCTGGCTGGCCGGCTTGATCACGATGGTACAGCCTGCCGCCAGCGCCGCCCCGGCCTTGCGTGTGATCATGGCAGCGGGGAAGTTCCATGGCGTGATTGCACCGACCACGCCGACCGGCTGCTTGGTGATCACGATGCGCTGGTTGGGCTTGGCGGCGGGAATGGTCTCGCCATAGACCCGTCGGGCCTCCTCGGCGAACCAGCGCAAGAAGCTCGCTGCATAAGCGATCTCGCCGGCGGCCTCCTTGAGCGGCTTGCCCTGCTCGTGGGTCATGATCATTGCCAGGTCGTCCTGATGCTCGAACATCAGGTCGTGCCATTTCATCAAGATGTCGGCCCGCTCCTGCGCGGTGAGCGCTCTCCAGCCGACCAGCGCCTTATCGGCAGCGGCAATGGCACGTTCGGTCTCACTCCGGCCCAACCTGGGCACGGTGCCGAAGGTCTCTCCTGTCGCTGGATTGACGACCTCGATCTGTTCGCCACTGTCGGCGGCTACCCAACTGCCGTCGATATAGGCGAAAGGGCAATAAAGCTGTGTTTCCTTGAGGGCTTCCATGTTGTCTCTCCTGGCCTCAGCGGGCCCTGTACCGAGTGAAGTGAATTCGTGCCAAGCCTTGCCCCCCTCTCACTGGGCCTCGCTGCTGCGTTGCTCGGGTACGCTCTCGGGAATGCCTTCCTGTACTGGCGGCTGAAGCATAGCGTTAAGTATGGCAAGTATCAGGGCCAGCGCGATGGCTATCCAGCATAATGCGCGGCCAACGTAGCGCCCGGGCTGGCGTTGGACCTGGCGCAGGCCCATCACGGCGAAGATGGCGGCGGCGAGATTCAATGGCAGCAGGCTGCCCTGAAACAGCAGGGCGACGAGCGCCGTTACGATGGCCGTCATGGCCCAGGGGGCATGGCGGCGCCGCGGCGTGTCACGGGAGGGGCAGTCACGTTCCAACGAATCGTCTCTCTATCGGTTCGGCAGTATGGCCTCATGCTAAGCGCAAAGACCCTTTGTCACCAACCCTGGGGAAAGACGTGAATAACTTCAACGGTTTCGACGCGGGTCCCGGCTTGCCGAGAGGGTAATGGAAACCGAATCGGCGAAACGCAGTGCATGTGGC
This sequence comes from Halomonas sp. MCCC 1A13316, assembly GCF_014931605.1. NCBI lineage: Bacteria > Pseudomonadati > Pseudomonadota > Gammaproteobacteria > Oceanospirillales > Halomonadaceae > Billgrantia > Billgrantia diversa. The sequence goes on from NZ_CP053382.1 coordinate 2,848,363, forward strand.
TTGTCGATCTCGACCTGCGCCGTGAGCACCTGTTCATGGCTCATGATCAGGTCGAGCACTTCTCGCGTCATGCGCTCCAGAAGCAGAAAGCGGCCCTCCTCCACCAGCTCGATCACTTCCTTGCTGATCGTACGATAGTTGAGCGCCTGCTCGATGAGATTGAACGCCACGGCCTTGTCGGCCCGATAGCGGATCACGGCATTGATGACCACATCCTGGCGGTTGTGGATCTCCTCATCCTTGATGCCGATAAAAGTGCGCAGGCGCAGATTCTTGATGCGAATCGTGGCCAGTTCGTGATCGAGATGCTGATCGTCCAGGACATGCAGTGTCATGGCGTGGCTCCGGGCAAGGTACGTCCGCTGGACGGGCCGCCCCGTCAGCGGCCGCTGACCAGGGTGAGGAACTCCTGCCGTGTGGACTGGTTCTCGCGGAAAGCGCCCAGCATCACGGAAGAGGTCATACTGGAATTCTGCTTCTCCACGCCGCGCATCATCATGCACAGATGTCGTGCCTCGACCACCACCGCTACACCGCGCGCTCCGGTGACTCGCTGCACGGCCTCGGCGATCTGCCGCGTCAGGTTTTCCTGGATCTGCATGCGTCGTGCATACATGTCGACGATACGCGCAAACTTGGAGAGCCCCAGCACCTTGCCGTTGGGCAAATAGGCAATATGGCACTTGCCGATGAAAGGCAGCAGATGGTGCTCGCACATCGAGTAGAGCTCGATGTCCTTGACCAGCACCATCTCATCGGTCTCGCTCTCGAAAACGGCACCGTTGATGATCTCCTCGAGGGTCTGGGAGTAGCCACGAGTGAGAAACTGCATTGCCTTGGCGGCACGCTTCGGCGTATCGCGCAGGCCCTCTCGATCCGGATCCTCGCCCAGCTCGAGAATAATCTGGCGGTAGAAGTTGGCAAGCTCTTCGTTCATGGTCAGGCCCTGGACTCAGTTACCGTTCATCTCGTGATGGCCCGGCCATCGTCTATGACTCATACAAAGGATATGCACAATATTGTTCCTTGTACAATTTCTTACACCCCTGGACGATATTCTACCGTAACCGAAGTCTCGCCGCAGTCGGTATGCCTGAAAACGACATGCTGCGACATTCGTGCCACTGCTATGCCTGGGCGGCTATGGTAAAATCATGGCTTTCAGTGCTGCCGATGCGCGCAGCCTGGTCCTTCGAGAGCCCCGGATATGATCAAGATTCCAGACGCGATACGGTCAGCCAGCGGACTGGCCCTTTTTCTCCTGCTTCCCCTGCATGCTTCTGCCAACACCCTTTCCGTGCCCGCGGATGCCGTCGTCGCCTTCCAGGTGATCGACGACCTCGTCCTGGAGGGAGAAAGCGGACGCCGTGACGATATCCTGCTTCGCCCCGTCAGTGCCGATGAGGCTGCCACCCATGAGCTGCCCGAGTATTGTGTCGTGGTGGGAGATGCTCTCCAGGATGGCGATCGACTGCGAGTGACAGCCAAGGCACTGACCTGCGTCGAAACCGAAGGCAGCGACAGCGACATCTACAACGGAGAAATTTCCGCAGCTGCATACGAAATGGACGGCAGCTACGGCCTGGCAGTGTGCGATGCATCCCGCTGCGCACTCACGAGCGATCACGTCTTTCATCTCAAGCTGGCCAAGGGCCTTGAGATCGAGGAGCAGGACAATCCCTCCGCTCGCATCAACGAGCAACGGCGCCAGGCCGACGGCGCTGGGGTAGCCAATCCAGTTCCTGCCGATCGCCCCGACCCCGACAGCAACTGAGCTCTCTGTTCTAGCGCACCCTGAAGGGTGCGCAGCTTTCGGCTTCAGGCCAGCCAGCGTGGCGTGCGCCCCAGTGCCTGACGCTGCTGCTCCAGTTGGCGAATGTGCGCCTCCCAGTAGCCAGCATCGGCTACCCAGGGAAAGGCCGGGGGGAAAGCCGGGTCGTCCCAGCGTGCCACCAGCCAGGCGCTGTGTCGCATCAGACGCAGCGTGCGCAGGGGCTCGATCAGTGTCAGCTCACGGCGATCGAACTCTCGGTGCTGTTCGTATCCCTCCAGCACTTCTGACAGTTGCATATGCCACTCCGCTTCGTGCTCGGCGGTGAGAAACATCCACAGATCCTGTACCGCGGGCGCCATCATGGCGTCGTCGAAGTCGACCAGTGAGAAAGCATCGTCGCGGCCGAGCAGGTTGCCGATGTGGCAGTCACCCTGTACCCGGATCGTCTGCTGCGGTGCCCAGGCATGAGCCTGCAGTACGCCATGCAGCGCCTCCGAGATACGCTCGTAGGCCTGGCGTTGACGACGATCCAGCCAAGGCGCTGTCAACACGCGCTGCCGGGCCTCTTGCACCATGCCATCCAGGTCGAGCCTGACCCGTTGCCGGAACCCGGCACGCTCGCCGACCGCATGCACGGCGCCGATCAACTCGCCGAGGGCAAACAGGTGGGAAGGATTCTCCAGTTCGGGGGCCTGGCCCGACAGCTGAGGAAACAAGGCAAGCCGGAAGCCCTCGGCATGATGCAGGCTACGACCGTCCTCATCGCGCCAGGGCGGGGCCACGGCGACCCCCTCTTCGGCCAGCTCATCCAGGAAATCATGCTCCTCCTGAATCTGCGCATCGCTCCATCGGGCAGGGCGATAGAACTTGGCCACCCAGCGGCGCCCCTCGTCGTCATGCAGCAGGAAAACGCGATTCTCGTAGCTGTTCAAGGCGAACGGCTCACCGGGTAACCAGAAGCCGAGCGACTCGATGGCCGCCACGACACGGGCAGGCGAAAGTGCTGCGAAGGGATGTGGCGTGCTCTGCATGTGTTTCACCGGCTGAAGGGAGACTCCATGGTAACAGCCTGGGCGCGCCAGCGAATCATGCGACTGGCAGCGGTGTGCGGGCCACCGCCCAGGCCTCGACCTCTCGGGCCCCGGCCGCCAGGCAAGCCTGGGCCAGCGCATCCAGCGTGGCCCCGGTTGTCATCACGTCATCGAGCAGCGCTACGCGCGACGGCAGCGCCCCCCTCACCTCGAAGCCGCCGCGCAGGTTGCGGTAACGCTCGGTGCGGTCGAGGCCGCGCTGCGTGCGGGTATGCTGTCGCCGCACCGCATATGCCAGCCTCAAGCCGTGGCGCGCCCCCAGGCGCCGGGCCAGCCAGTCTGCCTGGTCGAAGCCGCGCTCCCGCGCTCGCTTGGGATGCAGCGGAACCGGAATCAGCGCCTCGGGCCAGGCCAGGGCCTCCGATGACAGACCGAGCTCCAGCAGCTCGAGCAGCACGTTGCCGGCACGCGGCGAGCCATGAAACTTGAAGCGCTGTATCAGCCTGATCACCTCGTCCTCGTAGCGCAGCGGCGCTCGCGAGCGGACGAAAGCCTGCGGCCGCGTCAGGCAACGGCCGCAGCGCCTGCCCGCCAGCGAACCCGGCGGCTGTGGTTCGGCACAGCTCGGGCAGGCCGGGAGGTTCCACGGCAGCGCCTCGAAGCATGCCCGACACCAGGGGCGTTCCGGCTCGGCCGGTGCCAGGCAGAAGCCGCAGCGCCCCGGCAAGGCCCGGCGCAGGCCGCGGTCAACGCCCTGGCACAGCAGCCGCAACCAGCCGCTCATTCGGGTGATCCCTGGCGCCCCGTCTCGCAGTGCTACGTGTTTCCGTTCCGGCTGCATTGCCTGCTGTTTCCGTCACTTGTCCTCATTCGAAGAAGCTTACCATCTCCCGCTCGCTGGCGGTCTTGGTTCATCGGAGCCGCTTTCGTTAACTTGCTCACACCACTAGGTTGACAGAGAGCCATTTTCACGTACGCTCACAGTCAACATTCCAAAGTTATCGAGTTGACCAAGAAGGGTCCCTCATGTCCGATGCCCAGCACGCCCGCCCGAACGGCCAAACCACTCCCGCTGTCCCCAGGACCCGCCACGACTGGTCGCTGACCGAGATCGAGGCCCTCTTTGCCCTGCCCTTCAATGATCTGCTGTTCCGCGCTCAGCAGGTCCATCGCGCCAACTTCGACGCCAATGCCGTGCAGGTTTCCACCTTGCTGTCGATCAAGACCGGTGCCTGCCCGGAGGACTGCAAGTACTGTCCGCAATCGGGCCACTACGCCACTGGGCTGGGCAAGGAGAAGCTGCTGGAGATCGAGAAGGTGGTGGCCCAGGCCAAGGCCGCCCAGGAAGCCGGCGCCAGCCGCTTCTGCATGGGGGCGGCCTGGCGCAGCCCGCGCGAGAAAGATCTCGCTGTGGTGCTGGAGATGGTCAGCCGGGTCAAGGAACTGGGTCTCGAGACCTGCATGACCCTGGGCATGGTCGACGGCGAGCAGGCAAGCCGCCTGGCCGAGGCCGGCCTCGATTATTACAACCACAACCTCGACACCTCGCCGGAATACTATGGCGAGATCATTACCACCCGTTCCTACGCCGATCGCCTGGAGACCCTGGCCAACGTACGCGAAGCGGGTATGAAAGTGTGTGCCGGCGGCATACTCGGCATGGGGGAAGCCCCACGCGACCGTGCCGCCTTGCTGCAGCAGTTGGCCCGGCTCGAACCGCATCCCGAATCGGTGCCGATCAATATGCTGGTCAAGGTGCCCGGCACGCCGCTGGAAGACGTGGAGGACCTCGACCCGATCGAGTTCGTGCGAGCCATCGCCGTTGCCCGTATCCTGATGCCGGCAAGCCATGTGCGACTTTCGGCCGGGCGCGAGCAGATGGACGAGTCGACTCAGGCGCTGGCTTTCTTCGCCGGGGCCAATTCCATCTTCTACGGCGACAAGCTACTGACCACCGGCAACCCCCAGGCCACTCGCGACCGTGCCTTGTTCGACAAGCTCGGACTGCATCCCGAGCGGCGCGACACCTGCCATGGCGACGACCGGCAGCAGGCTGCGCTCGAAGGTGCCTTGGCACGCCAAAAGAGCCAGGCCCGCAGCGCCGCGCTAGCCTACGACGCCACCCGGGCCTGAACGCGATGTCGCCCCCTCCGCACGCCTGGCATGAGCGTCTCGATGAGGCCGTGGCCTGGCGCCGTGCCCAGGGACTTTGGCGCCAGCGCGGCACGTTCCAGGCCGGACTGGTCGATTTCGCCGGCAACGATTACCTTGGCCTGGCCGGCGACCCGCGGCTGGCCGAGGCTCAGGCGGCGGGAGCACGCGCCTTCGGCGCCGGTGCCGGCGCCTCGCACCTGGTCAGTGGCCACCTGGAGGTCCACGAGACCCTCGAGCGACGCCTGGCCGAACTCGTCGGACGCCCCCGCGCCCTGCTCTTCACTACCGGCTACATGGCCAACCTGGGTACGCTGCAGGCACTGTGCGATAGTCATACCCAAGTCTTTCAGGATCGTCTCAATCACGCCTCCCTGCTTGATGGCGCCGGGCTTGCCGGGGCACGCTCGCGGCGTTTCCATCATCGCGACCTCGACGATCTCGACCGCTTGCTCGGCCGGACACCGGGCGATTCGGCCAGGCTGGTGGTCAGCGACGGCGTGTTCAGCATGGACGGCGATGTGGCCAACATCGGCGGCCTGGCGGAAGTCAGCGCCCGGCACGGTGCCTGGCTGATGATCGATGACGCCCACGGGCTGGGCGTCCTCGGCGCCCATGGCGACGGCTGTGTCGGCCGGGCCCATGGCGTCGAGCGGGTCCCGATACTGGTCGGCACTCTGGGCAAGGCACTGGGCACCGGTGGCGCCTTCGTCGCCGGCAGCGAGCCATTGATCGAATATCTGATCCAGTTTGCCCGCCCCTATGTCTATACCACCGCCCAACCACCCGGCGTGGCCGCCGCCACCCTCGCGGCGCTCGACATACTGGCCGCCGAGCCCGAGCGACGCGAGCGCCTGCGCGACACTATCGCCTATTTCCGCCACGAGGCAGCGTTGCTCAACCTTCTGCTCGCCGACTCGTTCACTCCTATCCAACCGCTGATCCTCGGCGAGAGCCAGCGTGTTCTGCACTGGGCCGAACAGCTGCGCCGGGCGGGCTTGCTGGTCGGTGCCATTCGACCGCCCACCGTGCCGTGTGGCGAGGCCCGGCTACGCATCACGCTGCATGCCACCCACGGCCGAGAGTCCCTGGATCACCTGCTGGAGAATCTGGCTCGCCTGCAAGGAGAGGGAACGAATTGACGACGCTGGTCTTGCTCTCCGGCTGGGGCATCGATGCCCGCATCTGGCAGTCGCTCGCCCCCTATTGGCCAGTCGACGTGGAAGTGCGTACTCCCGACTGGCCGGGCTACGGTGAACGAACACACGACATCCTGCCGACGACGCTTCCGGCTCTGGCCGGCAAGATGCGCGACGACCTGCCTTGCGACATCGTCTGGGTCGGCTGGTCGCTCGGTGGCCTGCTGGCCGGCGCGTTGCTGTCTCATCTGCCGCCTCCCCGCGCCCTGGTGCTGGTGGGAACCGGGCCACGCTTCTGCAGCGAAGACGGCGTCAGGCCTGACAAGCTGGCCATCTTTCGCCGCGCTTTCGATCGCGACCCACATACCACCTGGCAACACTTCCTGCGCTGGCAGTTGAAGGGGGAGCCTGCTGCGCGCGTAGCACATCGACGCCTGCTCGATCTCCAGGGTCGTCACCCCAGCGCTTCCAGCCAGACCCTGGCGACGGGCCTCGATCAACTTGCATGTCTCGACCTCAGCGACGTACTTGCCAGGCCGCCCTGCCCGATCTATCGACTCGCCGGTGAACGGGACAGGCTGATGGGAAAGGCGGCACGCCAGGTGGCCGACCGGATTCTCACCGATAGCGGCCACTGCCCGATGCTGTCGCGCCCGGATGCCCTGGCAAATCACCTCGTCGAGCTGGCGCGCGAGAGTGATCTCGACCACATCGGACAGGAGCAGAGCGTCTCATGACCCCCTGCACCGTGCACACCTCAATCGGCCTTGAGGCAAGCACGCCAAGCGTGTGGCGGCGACACGTTGCCCGAGCGTTTTCCCGAGCGTCGGGCCAGTACACCCGCCTGGCCCAGGCTCAGCAGCAGATGGGCGAAGCGCTCTGGCCACTGCTGCCTGATCGAGCTGATTGCGTGCTCGACCTGGGCTGCGGCCCCGGACACTGGGGCCGACGCCTGGCGTCCCGCTTCGGTCCGGACTGCCGAGTGCTTGGGCTCGACCTGGCCCCGGGGATGCTCGACATTGCCCGTCGCGAAGCCCCGGGTAGCTGCGACTGGCTGTGTGCCGACGCCACCGCCCTGCCCCTCGCGTGTGGGCAGGTGGATCTGGTGTTTTCCAACTTGGCCATCCAGTGGTGCCTGGACCTCGACGCCGTGATGGCGGAACTCTACCGGGTGCTGCGCCCCGGTGGCCGTGCCGTGATCAACAGTCTGGGGCCCGCCACCCTGCAGGAGGTCGGCCACGCCTGGTCGTCACCTGACGCCTTGCTCGACTTCCGTTCGCGGGACGGGCATCTAGCCAGCGCACGCCTGGCCGGCTTCCTCAATGCCCAGTGCAACGACGTCGCCGAGCGCTTCTTCTACCCCGACCTGACGGCAGTGATGGCCTCGATCAAGGGAGTCGGTGCCCAGACGCCGCGCCCCGCTGCCCGCCTCACCCGCTCCGATCTGGCCTGTGCCAAGCGCCGCTACGAGTCGCTGCGCGAGCCTGCGGGGCTGCCGGTCAGCTATCAGCGACTAACCTTGGTGCTCGACAAGGAGCCGACATGACCCGTTATTTCGTGACCGGCACCGATACCGATGCCGGCAAGACTCTCGTCACTGCCGGCATGCTGGCGCTGGCCCGCTCACGAGGCCTGACCACCCTGGGACTCAAGCCCATTGCTTCGGGATGCCGCCGTACCGAGGCCGGGCTGCGTAACGACGATGCCCTCGCTCTGCTGGCACGCAGCGTGCCGTCAGTATTCTACGAACAGGTCAACCCATTCGCTTTCGAGCCCGCTATCGCCCCACACCTGGCCGCCGCTCAAGCTAGCGTGAATATCGACCTTGCCCAGCTCTACGAGCATGTCGCACCGCTGCTGGACGAACCTCGCGACCTCGTTCTCATCGAGGGCGCCGGCGGCTGGCGCGTGCCTCTCAACGACAGCGAAGATCTCACCGGCTTGGCGCTGCACCTGCACCTGCCGGTGATCCTGGTGGTCGGCCTCAAGCTCGGCTGCCTCAACCATGCGCGCTTGACGGCCGAAGCCATACGTGCGGATGGGGGAAGACTTGCCGGCTGGGTCGGCAACCTGCTCGATGCCGACTTCGCCCGTGACGCCTCGCTCTATGCCGACAATCTGGCCACGCTGCAGCGCACCCTTGGGGCACCCTGCCTCGGCGTAGTGCCACGCCTGCGCCGAGTTGGCGCAGCCAGGCGGCCAGAAGCCGCGGTTCCCTACCTCGAGCTACCCGAAGGCGATTGACTTGCGACCGAGGGTCCGTACAATGTGGACGCCTGCCCAGCCCTGCGGATGTGGTGGAATTGGTAGACACGCCAGATTTAGGTTCTGGTGCCTTCGGGCGTGGGAGTTCAAGTCTCCCCATCCGCACCATCACGGCTCGTTCTTGCCTCGCTTCGTGGCCCTCTCCGGCTCACATCATCTTCAGTTTTCCTCACGACGGCGCCTCATCGCCGCCGCACAGAAGTGTGCCTGCTGCACACCCTCGCACCCCGTTCATTCGCATCCACGGAGGCATGATGGCATCCCCCGTCTGGCATCCCTATGCCCACCTGCTCACTCAACAAGACGCTCCCAAGGTCATCGGCGGCAAAGGCGCTCGCTTCACCCTTGAGGACGGCGAGGCGCTGCTCGACGCTACCTGCTCGTGGTGGTGCATGATCCACGGCTATGCGCACCCGCGCCTGGTAGCGGCCATCAAGGAACAGGCCGACTCTCTGTGTCATGTGATGCTGGGCGGCCTCACCCATGATCCCGCTGACCGCCTGGCGCGCGAACTGGTTAGAGTCACGCCGCCCGGGCTCGAGCACGTGTTCTTCTCCGATAGCGGCTCGGTGGGCATGGAAGTGGCCATGAAAATGGCGGTGCAGTACCACCATTTATGCGGCAAACCCGGCAAGCACCGCATGCTGTCGCTGATGAAGGCCTACCATGGCGACACCAGCGGCTGCATGGCGGTGTGCGACCCCGAGGAGGGCATGCACAGCCTGTTCTCCGGCTATCTGCCCCGCCATCACTTTTCCCCGGCTCCCACCGCCCCTTACGACGCCGAGCCCGCTGCCGTCGGGCAGGACCTCGCCACCCTGCGCAAGGTGCTCGAACAGCACCATCATGAGATCGCCGCGCTGCTGATGGAGCCGCTGTTGCAGGCCGCCGGCGGTCTCAACATGACTTCGCCGCTCTACCTCAAGGGCGCACGTGAACTGTGCGACGAATTCGACGTACTGCTTGTGTTCGACGAGGTAGCCACCGGCTTTGGCCGCACCGGCAAGCTGTTTGCCGCCGACCACGCCGAAGTGACGCCGGACATCATGGTGCTCTCAAAGGGACTGACCGGCGGCTACCTGGGCCATGCAGCAACCCTTGCCACCGGCCGCGTTCACGATGCCTTCATCGGCAGCACACCACAGCACGCCTTCATGCATGGCCCCACCTTCATGGGCAACCCCCTGGCCTGCCGCGTGGCGCTGGAAAGCCTCGCCGTGTTCGAGGAAGAGAATTATCTGGACAAGATCGCCGTGCTCAACCGCGTGCTGCGCGAAGAATTGCAGGAAGACCCGGCACTTCGCAGTCACCCTCGGGTGCGTGACATCCGGGTACTGGGCGCTACCGCCGTCATCGAGGTCAACGATGCCAAAGACCTCGCGGGCGTCGCGGCATTTGCTCGCGCCCGTGGTGTCTGGCTGCGCCCTTTCGGCCGCTGGCTCTACACGATGCCCGCCTATATCACGTCATGCGAGGAGATGCGCAGCATTACCCAGACGATGAAGGCGTGGTTCGCCTGAAAGAAAACGCCGCCCTCATGGAGGGCGGCGCTTTTCACTTCGCCAATGCAGTCGATCGCCGGCTCATCAGGCCATGATAGGCTGGGCGTAGGAGATCGGAGCCAGCTCGCGCTCGTTCTCGAAGGTAACGATCTCGTAGGCATCGGGCTGGGCCAGCAGTGCCCGGCATAGCTGATTATTCAACGCATGCCCCGATTTCACGCCGCGGAACTCGCCGATCAGGCTATGCCCCAGCAAATAGAGATCGCCGATGGCATCGAGTACCTTGTGCTTGACGAACTCGTCTTCATAGCGCAGCCCGCCCTCGTTGACGATACGGTACTCGTCGACGACGATAGCATTGTCGAGGCTGCCGCCCAGCGCCAGGTTATTGGCGCGCAGGTGTTCGAGATCACGCATGAAGCCGAAGGTTCTGGCGCGTGAAACTTCCTTGACGAAGGAGGTCGTGGAGAAATCCACTACTGCGGTCTGCTTCTGATCCTCGAACACCGGATGATCGAATTCAATGGCGAACGTCACCTTGAAGCCTTGATGCGGCAGGAAGCGTGCTTCCTTGCCGTCATCCTGCACCACCACCTCACGCTTGATGCGGATGAACTTCTTGGCAGCTTCCTGTTCGGCGATGCCTGCCGACTGGATCAGGAACACGAAAGGACCGGCGCTACCATCCATGATCGGCACTTCGGGCGCGCTGAGGTCGATATAGGCATTGTCGATCCCCAGGCCAGCCAGTGCGGACATGAGATGTTCCACGGTTGCCACCTTGACGTCACTTCGCGAGAGCGCGGTGCACAGGGTGGTGTCGGTGACCAGGGCAGCGCTGGCCGGCACCTGTACCTCGGGATCCAGGTCCGTACGCACGAACACGATTCCGGTATTCACCGGGGCCGGACGCAAGGTCAGGTACACCTTCTTCCCGGAATGAAGGCCAACGCCAGTGGCGCGGATGGTGTTTTGCAGGGTGCGTTGTCTGATCATGGGCAGTAGCCAGGCCGTTGTAAGTTATCAAACACCGTTCACTATAACACCGAACGAGTGTTTCAACAAAAAAACATCTCCTGGCCCTGCCTATGCTCGCAATAGCTTCTGTCAATCGGCTTGACGACGCAGGAAGGCCGGGATATCGAGGTAATCATCCAATTCCTGAGGCGAGCGACGCTTTTCCGGCTGCGGCTTGACCGCCTCCTGAGGCTCGGCCTTGGGCATGGCACTCTGCTGGCGCATGGCCGGCTGCGCACGCTGACGATACTCGCTACCCTCGTTGCGCTTGGCGGTTTCGCGCCCAGCCGCCTTGACCTGGCGCCCCTCGAGGCCTGCGGCCACGACGGTAACCCGCAGCTCGTCGGTCATGTCCATGTCGATCGAGGTACCCACGACGATGGTTGCGTCCTGCGAGGCGAACTCCTGAACCGTAGCGCCGACGTCATTGAATTCGCCGATCGACAGGTCCGGGCCGGCCGTGATGTTGACCAGGATTCCACGCGCGCCGTGCAGGTCGATGTCCTCCAGCAGCGGGCTGCGGATGGCTTTTTCTGCGGCTTCGCGAGCGCGGTTCTCACCAGTGGCACCACCGGTGCCCATCATCGCCATGCCCATCTCGGACATCACGGTGCGCACGTCGGCGAAGTCGACGTTGATGATGCCGGGACTGGTGATCAGCTCGGCGATCCCCTGCACGGCACCCAGCAGCACGTCATTCGCGGCACTGAAGGCGGTTAACAGGCTGGCGTTCTTGCCCAGCACCGAGAGCAGCTTCTCGTTGGGAATGGTGATCAGGGAGTCGACGTGCTCCGACAGTTCCCTCATGCCCTCTTCGGCCACGCGCATGCGCTTCGGCCCTTCGAAGGGGAACGGACGAGTGACGACGGCCACGGTAAGGATGCCGAGTTCCTTCGCCACCTGGGCCACGACCGGCGCGCCGCCGGTGCCGGTACCACCGCCCATGCCTGCGGTGATGAAGACCATGTCGGCGCCGCTGATCAGCTCGGCGATGCGCTCACGATCCTCCATCGCGGCCTGGCGACCCACGTCGGGGTTGGCCCCGGCGCCCAGGCCTTTGGTGATCTCGTTGCCAAGCTGGAGCACGGTCTTGGCGGCCACCCGCTTGAGCGCTTGGGCGTCCGTGTTGGCGCAGATGAACTCGACGCCTTCGATATTGCTCTCGACCATGTGATTGACGGCGTTGCCACCGCCGCCACCTACGCCGACGACCTTGATGACCGCACTGCTCGAGGGTGCGCTATCTACCAGTTCGAACATAAGCCCCGTCTCCTGGACCGCGCCGCGGCCCTATTAGAAATTTCCTTTCAACCAGCCCTTGAGTTTTGCCAGCGCAGGCATTCCTTCCAATCCTCCACGCTGTGAGACGTCTTCGCGCCTGGGTGGCGCTGCCACTGCCCTGCTCTCGCGGCCATGCCCCTGCCGAGCCTCCTGAAGAGCGTAATGTAGCAAACCTACACCAGTGGAATAAATCGGGTTGCGTACTACGTCCGAGAGTCCACGCACGTTGAGGGGACAGGCGATACGAACCGGCATGTGGAATATCTCCTCGGCCAGCTCGACGACCCCTTCCATGCGCGAGGTGCCGCCGGTGAGTACCACGCCGGCTGCCACCAGGTCCTCGTAGCCGCTGCGCCTCAGCTCGTCGCGAATCAAGGTGAACAGTTCCTCGTAGCGCGGCTCCACCACTTCGGCCAATGCCTGGCGCGACAGATCGCGAGCGGGGCGATCGCCGACGCTTGGCACCTTGATCATTTCATCGCTTGCTGCCAACTGGGTCAGGGCGCAGGCGTACTTGACCTTGATCTCTTCGGCGTACTGGGTCGGGGTGCGCAGCGCCATGGCGATATCGTTAGTCACCTGATCGCCGGCGATGGGGATCACCGCCGTATGGCGAATGGCCCCTTCGGTAAAGACGGCGATATCGGTGGTACCGCCACCGATGTCGACCATGCAGACACCAAGCTCGCGCTCATCCTCGGTCAGTACCGCCATGCTGGAGGCGAGCTGTTCGAGAATGATGGCATCGACCTCCAGGCCGCAGCGTCGTACGCATTTATCGATATTCTGCACTGCATTGAGCGCAGCGGTAACCAGATGTACGCGCGCCTCGAGACGCACACCCGACATCCCCAGCGGCTCACGAATGCCGCCTTGGGTGTCGATGGAGAATTCCTGAGGCAAAACGTGCAGCACACGCTGCCCCTCAGAGATTGCACGCGCTCGAGCTGAATCGATGACACGATCGATATCGGTGGACATCACTTCGCGCTCTTTTATCGCGACCACACCGTCCGAATTCATCGAACTGATATGACTGCCCGCCACGCCGACATAGACCGAATGGATATCGCAGCCGGCCATCAACTCGGCCTCTTCCACGGCGCGCTGAATCGACTGGACGGTCGACTCGATGTTGATCACCACGCCTTTTTTCATGCCACGCGAAGGGTGCGATCCGATCCCGGCAATCTCGATGCCGCCGTCATCGGTAGACTGTCCGACAATGGCAACTACCTTGGACGTTCCTATATCCAGTCCGACTACCATATTGGATGAGTTGGAAGTGACTGCCATGCGCCGGAGTGTCTCCTGAAACTTGACCCGCTGGGTATCCCATTATTCTGATAAATGGTCATTGCGCCCATTATAGAAACAACTGGCGTTAAACCACCAGTCCATTATGAAAAACCTGGTTCACAATACGGGTTATTGGAGATAAAGAAAACACCGCAATGGCTGCAACATGAGGCCTGTTCGTGACAAAAGGTTTCAACCCGTACCGTCATCTTCCTTTTCGATGTCGGTTTCGCCATGCCAGGCCACTGCCACACCGTTGGGATAACGCAAGTCGATATAGCGAATATGTGTTGCCTGCGGACCCAATTGCCGATGCCACGCAGCCGTCAGCCTGGCCAGTCGAGCCTCGCGATCACTGCGCCCCAGCATTACCCAGACACCGTCATCGAGCTGGAAACGCCAGGCCCCACGCGGCTCCAGTCGCAGCTGAGTGATGGTCAGCCCCAGCGCTTCGAAGCGAGGAACCAAGCGGTCATGATAAGCCAGAACCTCGGCGCCACTACCCACCGGCCCGGCCAGGTCCGGCAGGTCTCCCGGCGGCTCCACCGGGGCGAAGGCGAAGGGTTCTCCGTCCGGGTTGAGCAGGTAGCCGTCGTTCCAGCGTGCCACCGGCACCTGCTCGACCAGTTCGAAGGCCAGGGCATAAGGCCACTCCCGCGATAGCCGGACTTCAGCCAGCCAATTGATGTCGCGTGCACGACGACGCAGCGCCGGGAGATCGGCCGACAGCCAGGTTTGCCCCTTCAGCAGCGGCGCCAGCTGCGAACGCAGATAGTCGGCACTGACGTGATGCAATTCGCCGCGGATCGCCACGCGCTCTATGGGCCGGTCGAGCCAGGTCCACAGGGCGCGACCGCCGGCCCCCAGCAGGATCAGCAACAGCAGTATGCCCAACGTCGAGCCGCGGGTGCTCATGCCTGACGCGGCTCCAGCGTAGTCGCGAGGATGCTCCGCACCAGTGCATCGAATTCAATGCCGGCATGGGCGGCTGCCTGAGGCACAAGGCTATGGTCGGTCATGCCTGGCGCAGTGTTGACCTCGATCAGCCAGAAGCGACCCTCGCCGTCGCGCATCACGTCGACGCGCCCCCAGCCTTCTCCACCGACAGCCTCGAAGGCTTGCCGGCACAGCTCGCCCAGCGCTGCCTCTTGTTCGGCATCCAGGCCACAGGGCAAGTGGTAGCGCGTATCGTTGGAGTTGTACTTGGCTTCGTAGTCATAAAAGCCGCTGGGTACCTCGACGCGAATCGCCGGCAGTACGCGCCCACCCAACAGCGACACCGTATACTCCTCGCCATGGATGAAGCGCTCGGCCATGACCCGCGCATCGAAGCGTGCCGCCTCGTGGTAGGCCGACTCGAGGGCCGCCTTGCTGTCGACGATGCTGATGCCCAGGGTCGAGCCTTCGTGTACCGGCTTGACGATTAGCGGCAACCCGAGCCGGGCAATGATACCGTCCCAGTCGGCATCTTCCGCCAGCATCAGCGATTCAGGGGTCGGCAATCCAAGGGCCTGCCAGACGAGCTTGGTGCGCTGCTTGTCCATGCCCAGCGCAGATGCCAGCACACCGCTGCCGGTGTAGGGAATGCCCAGCAGTTCGAGAGCACCCTGCAGGGTCCCGTCTTCTCCTCCTCGGCCATGCAGGACGATGAAGACGCGATCGGGAGCGAGCGCCTCGAGACCGACCAGGCCGCCATCGGCCGGATCGTAACCGATCACGTCGATGCCGCTGCGCTGGAGCGCCGCCAGTACCGCCGCCCCGCTTCTGAGGGAAACCTCACGCTCGGCGGAATTACCACCATACAGCACCACGACCCGCCCAAACTCGCTCGCCTGCGTCATAGCTCTACCTCGTCGAGAATCAACCGGCTCTCGGCCAACCCAAGGGCAATACCGCCCACATCCCCCGCGCCTTGTGTGATCAGGATATCGTCGGCACGTAGCACCTTGGCCAGCAGCGATGGCAGTTCCGACTTGTTCTGCACGAAGATCGGATCGAGCGTGCCGCGCTGACGGATGGAGCCTGCAAGAGTCTTGCCATCGGCGCCGGGGATGGGCGGCTCTCCCGCACTGTATACGTCGAGCAGCAGCAGTACGTCGACCCCGGCGAGCACACGCACGAAGTCCTCGTAGAGGTCGCGGGTGCGGGTAAAGCGGTGAGGCTGGTAGATCATCACCAACCGGCGCTGTGGCCAGCCGGCCCGCACCGCGTTGATGACCATCTCGACCTCGCGCGGATGGTGCCCATAGTCATCCACCAGCATGACCTCGCCGCTACCGCCGGGCGGAGCGAAATGGCCATGTACCTGGAAGCGGCGCCCCACGCCGGCAAAGCCGGCCAGGCCACGCAGGATGGCGGCATCGGCGACGCCGGCGTCGGTAGCGACGGCGATTGCTGCCAATGCATTGAGCGCATTGTGCCGCCCCGGCATGCTCAGATGAACGTCCAGCGGGGCCAACCCATCAGGCCGCAGCGCGGTGAAGCGAACCTCACCGGCCTGCTGGGTGAAGCCGACGACTCGGTAGTCGGCATCCTCGTTGAAGCCGTAAGTCACGAACTGTCGATGGATGCGCTCGAGCAGACCGCGCACGTGCTCGTCGTCGATGCACAGGATGGCCAGCCCATAGAAGGGCAGGTTGTGCAAAAACTCGATGAAGGTGCCCTTGAGCCGCTCGAAGTCACCGCCGTAGGTACTCATGTGATCGGCGTCGATATTGGTGACGATCGACACCATCGGCTGCAGGTGCAGGAAGGAGGCGTCGGACTCGTCGGCCTCGGCAACCAGATAATCCCCCTCGCCCAGTCGCGCATTGGCGCCAGCGCTGGTCAGCTTGCCGCCGATGACGAAGGTCGGGTCGAGCCCGCCCTCGGCCAGCAGCGTTGCCGTCAGGCTGGTAGTAGTGGTCTTGCCGTGGGTACCGGCCACTGCAATGCCATGGCGAAAACGCATCAGCTCGGCGAGCATCTCGGCGCGGCGTACGACCGGCACACGATGCTCCTGGGCCCAGCGGATTTCGGGATTCGACGAGTCCACGGCGGTGGAGATCACCACTACGTCGGCTCCCGCCACGTTGTCCTCGGCATGGCCGATGGCCACGCGGATGCCATGCTCGCGCAGTCGGCTCACCACCGGCGAGGTCTTCAGGTCGCTACCGCTGACCTGGTAGCCCTGGTTGGCAAGCACTTCGGCGATGCCGCACATACCGGCGCCACCGATGCCAACGAAATGGATATGTCGAATACGGCGCATGCCCAGGCCACGCCCGTGGCGTGGCAGCGTTGCCTGACCGGGTACCGGCCTCAAGGTGCTATCGCTCAAGCGCTGTCTCCATGCAACCGGCCACCAGACGCTCGACGGCATCGAGATGCGCACAGCGGCGCGCCTGTCGGGCCATGGTGGCGAGAATGTAAGGTTCGAGCAGCGTCGCCAGGCTCTCGGCCAGCGCCGCCGCGGTCATTTGTTTTTGCGGCATCAACTGTGCCGCACCCGCCGCCACCAAGGCGCGGGCATTGGCGGTCTGATGGTCGTCCACCGCGTGAGGCAAGGGCACGAACAGGGCCGGCTTGGCCGCAGCGGCCACCTCGGCCACGGTCAATGCCCCGGCTCGGCATACCACCAGGTCGGCCCAGTCGTAGGCCGCCGCCATGTCGTCGATGAAAGCACTCACCTGGGCCTCGACGCCCTGTGCCGCGTAGGCCTCGCGAGTCGCCACGTCCTTGTCGCGACCGGCTTGGTGGCGCACCTCGGGGCGGCTCGCCTCGGGCAGCGCGGCCAATGCCTCGGGCAGGCGCTGGTTGAGCGCCAGCGCCCCCAGCGAGCCCCCGGCCACCAGCAATCTCAGTCGCCTGTCGCGCATCGCAACAGCCTCTCGCGGTAATGCGCCCAGGGCGGCGATATCGTCCCGCACCGGGTTACCCACCACTTCTCCCCGCCTGCCGAACGCCTGCGGGAAGGCGGCATAGACGCGCCGAGCCAGCCGCGCCAAGGCGCGATTGGTCAAGCCCGCCACGGCATTCTGTTCATGAATCACCAGTGGACGGCGCAGCAGCCAGGCCGCCAACCCGCCGGGACCGCTGGCGAAACCGCCGAGCCCCACCACCAGTACCGGGTCAAGCTGGCGGATGATGCGCGCCGCCTGCCACACGGCACGGGTCAGATTGAACGGTGCCTTGAGCCAGCCGGCCAGGCCGTTACCGCGCAGGCCGGCCACGGCAATGCGATGCAGGGGCAGCCCGGCCGCCGGCACCAGGCGATTCTCGATACCGTGCGGGCTGCCCAGCCAATGCACTTCCAGCGCCTCGGCCTGCAGCCCGTGCGCCAGCGACAGCGCGGGAATGACATGTCCGCCGGTGCCACCCGCCATGATCAGAACGCGTCGTGTTGCCGCCCGCTTCACTTCATCACTCCCTGTGCATTGATTCTGGCCTCGCGTCGCCCCGCCGTCTCACGAGGGGCGGACGGGCCGGCGCGCCGCAGCGCCTGGCGAGTGTCGATATCCACACGCAGCAACAGGCCCACCATGGCCGCACTTACCAGCAGGCTGGAACCGCCGTAGCTGAGCAGCGGCAGGGTCAGCCCTTTGGTCGGTAACATGCCGGTACTCACGGCGATATTGATGAAGGCCTGGGCGCCGATCACCATGGCGATGCCGTAGCTGACAAAAGCGGCAAAGCCCAGCCCTGCCAATTCGGCCCGCCGCCCGACCGCCAATGCCCGCCAGATCAACAGCGCGAACAAGCCCACCACGGCGACGGCACCGAACAGGCCGAGCTCTTCGGCCAACACGGCGAAAACGAAGTCGGTATGCGCCTCAGGCAGATAGAACAACTTCTGCACGCTATTGCCCAACCCCATGCCCAGCCAGTGACCGCGCCCGAAGGCGATCAGAGCCTGGGTCAACTGATAACCGCTGGCGAATTGGTCGGCCCAAGGGTCGGAGAAGCTGGTCAGACGCGCCAGCCGATAGGGCTCGGCGATCGCCACGTAGAAGCCAAGCAGGCCAACCGCCATCAGAATCAGGACGAACCGCCCCCACGGCGCCCCTGCCAGCAGCAGCATGCCCATCACGCAGCCGGTCATCACGACGACGGCGCCGTAATCGGGCTCGAGAATCAACAGCACGGCGATGACGCCCATCACCATCAGCGGACGCAGGAAGGCGCCCCAACTGCGGCGCACTTCGGGCAGGAAGCGCTCCAGATAACCGGCGAGATAAACGATCAGGCAGAGCTTAGCCAATTCCGATATCTGCAAGTTGAAAGGCAACAGCGGAATCGATAGCCAGCGCCGGCTGCCGTTGACCTCGCGCCCGACCAGCAGTACCAGCAACAGCAGTGCGATGCTGGCCAGAAGCAGTAATGGCCCATTGGCTCGCCACCAGGCCAACGGCGAGCGCAACGTGGCGGTTGCCGCCAACAGCGCCATGATCACGAACAGGCCGTGACGCTGACTGAAGTACCAGGGGTTGCCGGTGAGACTTGCCGCCACCTCGGTGGAGGCCGAAGTGACCATGACCCAGCCGATCAAGATCAGTGCCAGCGCGGCAAACAGCAGCCAGCCATCGAACGGCTGATCTCGGGTCGAAAGCGCCGCGCGCAGCCGACGCAAGCGGACGAACCTGCGCGTGGATGACGTCTTGGCTCTAGCCATGTCCGCCCTCCTCGACGAGACGCTGGACCCACTGCCGAAATGCCTCGCCACGGGCCAGGTAATTGGGAAACTGATCGAGACTCGCGCAAGCCGGCGAGAGCAGCACACAATCGCCCGGTTCGGCGATCTTTCGCGCGCGCTGCATGGCGGCCTCGAGGTCGGCTACCCGGGTTACGGCCACACTGTCTTCCAGAGCGGCGGCAAGCCGGGGGGCATCGGTACCGAACAGGATCGCCTCGCGCCCATAGCGGGCCATGGGCCCGGCCAGCGGCGCGAAGTCGGCTCCCTTGCCCACGCCACCGGCCAACAGCACGATCCGTCCCGGCTGAGCCGGGCCCAGCCCGGCAATGGCGGCAAGCGTCGCACCGACATTGGTCCCCTTGGAGTCATTGATCCAGCGCACGCCATCGATATCGGCGAGTACTTCGCTGCGATGGGCCAAGCCCTTGAACTGGCGCAGTACCTGGCACATGGACGCGAGCGAAAACCCGAGATGGTGGCCCATCGCCAGGGCCGCCAGGGCATTGGCCTGATTGTGCCGACCGGCCAGCCCCAGTTCAGCAGTCGCCATCAGCGCGGTGCCGTCATGCATCAGCCAGTCCTGGCCGCCCCGCTTGGCAATGCCCCACTCGCCCGCCTCGGGAGGCTGGGTCGTGAATCGCTCCATCGCCGGAAGCGGCGCATCCGGCCAGGTCATGCGGTCCTCGGCGTTGACCACGGCGTGCCGGGCACCGCGAAAGATGCCGAGCTTGGCGGCTCGATACCCGGCCATATCGCCATGCCGGTCCAGGTGATCCTCGGACAGATTGAGAAAGGCGACGGTTTCGGCTCCCAGGCAGGGCGTGGTCTCGAGCTGGAAGCTGGAGAGCTCGAGCACGTAGAGTTCCGCCTCTGGCACCTCGACCAGCAGATCCAGGGCCGGCGTGCCAAGATTGCCGCCGACCGCCACCCGCTTGTCGGCTGCCTCGGCCATGTCGCCGAGCAGGGTGGTCACCGTGGACTTGGCATTGGAGCCGGTGATGGCGGCGATCGGGGCATGCGCCGCACGCACGAATAGAGCGATCTCGCCGACCACCAGCGGCTCCCCGTTGGCGCGCCGATGCCCCTGCCTCTCGGCCAGGCCCGGCGTATGGGGATCGACGCCGGGGCTCACCACGATCTCCTCTGCCTCGCTCATGTCGAGCGCCGTGAGCGGCCCGCAATGTAGGCCAACGCCAGGGTGGGCGTCACGGAACGCGTCGAGCCCCGGTGGTTCTTCACGGGTATCGGCCACCATGAAGGGCACCCCCTCGCGGGCCAGATGCCTGCAGATCGCACGACCCGATACGCCGAGCCCGACCACCAGTGTCTCTCCCTTCGCCACCTTGGGCATTGCGGCCTCCTCGCTCGGTGGAACCGGCGTCCCCTGGCTTAGCGAACCTTCAGCGTGGCCAGGCCGACCAGCACCAATACCACGGTGATGATCCAGAAGCGCACGATGACCCGCGGCTCCGGCCAACCCTTGAGTTCATAATGGTGATGCAACGGCGCCATGCGGAAGATACGCCGCCCGGTCAGCTTGTAGGAGCCGACTTGCAGGATCACCGAAATGGTTTCCAGCACGAAGATGCCGCCCATGATGAAAAGCACGATCTCCTGACGCACGATGACGGCGACTACGCCCAGCGCCGCGCCCAGCGCCAGCGCACCGACATCGCCCATGAAGACTTGGGCCGGATAGGTATTGAACCACAGGAAGCCGAGTCCGGCCCCGGCAATGGTGGCACAGAACACCGCCAGCTCACCGGCTCCGACGATGTTGGGAATCTGCAGATAGTTGGCGAATACCGCGTTACCGCTGGCGTAAGCGAAGATCGCCAACCCCATGGCGACCATGACGGTGGGCATGATGGCCAAACCGTCGAGACCATCGGTGAGATTCACGGCGTTGGAACTGCCCACGATCACCAGATAGGTGAGCACGACATAGAACACGCCCAGCGGGAGCACGATGTCCTTGAACATGGGTACGATCAGGCTGGTTTCCGCCGGACTGGTTGCCGTCAGGTAGAGCATCAGGGCCGTACCGAGGCCGAACACCGACTGCCAGAAGTACTTCCAGCGCGCCGGCAGGCCACGGGGATTTTTCTCGACTACCTTGCGGTAATCGTCGACCCAGCCGATCGCCCCGAAGCCCAGCGTCACCACCAGCACGATCCACACGAAGCGATTGCTCAGGTCGGCCCACAGCAGCGTGCCAACGGCGATCGACATCAGGATCATGGCGCCGCCCATGGTCGGCGTACCGGCCTTGGACAGGTGCGATTGCGGGCCGTCGTCGCGTACCGCCTGACCGATCTGCCGTTCGACCAGGCGGCGGATCATCCATGGGCCCAGCCACAGGCACAGCAGCAGGGCCGTCATGGTGCCCAGGATCATGCGCAGGGTCAGGTAATTGAAGACATTGAAGGCGCTCTGATACTGCGCCAGAAAATCAGCCAGAAAAAGCAGCATGTGTTGCGTTCACCTTGATGCGTCAGCTCGTAGCGCCGCCACCACCCGCTCCATGCCAGCACTGCGCGAACCCTTGATCAGTACGCTGGCACCGGTGGGCAGATGGTTCAGGACATGGCGCGTCAGCGCCTCGTGATCGTTGAAATGACACCCGTCGTCGCCGAAAGCCTGGCTCGCGGCCAAGGCCGGACCCCCACAGGTCAACAGCACGTCGATCCCCAATTTCCGTGCGTAATGGCCAACTTCCGCATGCAGTCGTTCCGAGTCTTCCCCCAGTTCACCCATGGCGCCCAGCAGACACCACCTGGGGCCGGGCAGCTCGGTCAGAAGCGCAAGCGCTGCATTGACCGCTCCTGGATTGGCATTGTAACTGTCGTCCAACAGGCGGCACTCACGAATGCCTTGCAGCGGACTCAGCCGCCCCGGCATCGGTGCCGCCGCTGCCAACCCCGTCAGCAGTTGCTCGTTATCCAGCCCCAATGCCAGCGCTGCCGCCGCGGCCGCCAACGCGTTGGCGACATTATGCCGCCCCAGCAGGGCGAGCTGTACCCGGCCAACTTGGCGACCATCCACGACAAGCGTGAAAGCATAGCGCCCCAGGACGTCGCAGGCCAGCTCGATGGCCCGCACACGGCTTTCCTGGCTAAAACCGAAGTCCAGCACCTCGCGCGGTGCGGCCAGCCGTGCCCAGACCGGAAAGTAGGCGTCGTCGCGGTTGAGCACTGCCACCCCGTCACGACCCAGGCCGGCGAGTATCTCGGCCTTGGCCTGGGCGATCTGGCCCATGCCGCCGAACTCGCCCACGTGGGCACCGGTGACATTGGTGATAACGGCGACTTGCGGTTCGGCCAGGGCCGCGGTCCAGGCAATCTCGCCGAGATGGTTGGCACCCAGCTCCAGTACCGCCTGGCGGTGCTCGGTGCCAAGCCTCAGCAGGGTGATCGGTGCGCCGATGTCGTTGTTGAGATTACCCAAGGTGGCCAGGGTCTTGCCGCGCTGACCGAGGAGCCGGGCCAACAACTCCTTGACACTGGTCTTGCCGCTGTTGCCCGTGACAGCCACCAGCGGGCCACCCCAGGCACGGCGCCGAGCCCGCCCGAGCAGACCCAGCGCCAGGCGGGTATCCGGTACAACCAGCTGCGGCAGCGGGTCGTCGACGCGCTGCTCGACCAGCGCCGCTGACGCTCCCGCCTCGCGCGCCTGGGTGATGAAGTCGTGGGCATCGAAACGCATGCCGCGCAGCGCCACGAACAGGCTCCCGCGGGATAACCGACGCGTATCGCTGACGATATCGTCCAGCGAGATGTCCTGGTCGGGCGCCGTCACGCCGAGTGCCTCGGCAACGGCAGTCAGGGTCTGCAGGCCTGAATCGCTCATTGGATTACCTCGCGTCGCGCCAGAGCGGCCTCGGCCTCGGCGATGTCGCTGAAGGCATGGCGCACGCCGGCGATCTCCTGATAGGGCTCATGGCCCTTGCCGGCGATCAGTATCACATCCTTGTCTTCAGCCTTTCCCACGGCGTGGGCGATGGCTTCGCTTCGCCCAGCGATGATTTCAGTACGCGGCCTGGCCCCGGCCGAGACGCCGGCGAGTATCTGCTCGCGTATTCGGTCCGGGTCCTCGCTTCGGGGGTTGTCGTCGGTGATCACCAACCTATCGGCATGGCACTCGGCGGCCGCCCCCATCTGTGGGCGCTTGCCGCTGTCGCGGTCGCCTCCACAGCCGAACAGACACCACAGCCGGCCATCGCCGGGCAGGTGCTCACGCAGCGCGCCCAGGGCATTCTCCAGTGCTTCGGGAGTATGTGCATAGTCGACGATCACAGTCGGCCGGCCGGAACGTCCCACTCGCTGCATGCGCCCCGGCACCGGTGTCAGCCGCGGAGCCGCATCGAACAGCGTGTCTAGCGATTCACCCAAGCCATGCAGAGTGGCGATAGCCAGCAGGACATTATCGAGATTGAAGCGCCCCATCAGCGGAAGTTCGAGCGAACGCTCGCCCTGCGGGGTCGCCACCAGGGCCAGTTGTCCGTTGCGATTGGGCTGCCAGTCGATCACCCGCAGCGTCGCTGCCGTATCGTCGCCGACCGCCAGTACGCGTACGCCTTCAGGCAACCCCGCCAGCATCAGGCGGGCCAGCGGGTCATTGGCGTTTATCACAGCGAGGGTCAGCTCGGAGCGGCGAAAGAGGCGCGCCTTGGCGGCGGCATAGGCCGCCATACTACCGTGATAGTCCAAGTGGTCGCGGCTCAGGTTGGTGAATACAGCCGCGGTGACTTGGCCGCCATCGAGGCGCCCTTGCTCCAGCGCATGGGATGAGACCTCCATGGCGATGCGGTCGATGCCGACTGCCGCCATCTCGCCGAGAGCTGCCTGCAGCGTCAACGGACCCGGCGTCGTCAGGCCCGTATCCTCGAGGCGTCCGGGCCGACCTACTCCGAGCGTCCCGATGAGGCCTGCCTTGCGGCCAAGAGTCTCACTCAGTTCGGCAATGTAATGCGTCACCGAACTCTTGCCATTGGTCCCGGTCACGCCAATCAGCTCCAGCGCATCGGGCACCGCAAAGAGCAAGCGCCCCAGTTCACCCAGGCGCTGGCGCAGGAAAGGCAGACCAAGGACCGGCTGTCCTTGCATCGACTCGGGAAGCGCCTCGTCTGGCTCAAGATGGTAGAGCACCTGTACGGCTCCCGATCGGAAGGCCTCGGTCAGGAAGGCACGGCCGTCACCGGACACGCCGGGTACCGCCACGAAAACGTCTCCTGGCGCAATCTGGCGGCTGTCGAGCACCAGACGTACCGAGGAACCGCCGGAGAGAACCGGCATCGCCTGTCTGGGCCAGCAGCGGCGCAGCGACGCCTGGAGACGGGAAACGTTTACCTGCATCGACACACCTTTGTCGTGGAAATGGCAGGAGTCATCTTGCACGCTGGTCCGGCGGCACATCGAGAAGCCGCAAGGCGCTGCCGGTGACCCGCGAGAACACCGGTGCCGCCACGGCACCGCCGTAGTACTCGCCGGCCTTGGGGTTATCGATCATGACGATCGTAACGATTCGCGGGTCGGAGACGGGAGCGATGCCGGCGAAAAGGCTGCGATAGGCATTATCCTCGTAGCCTTGCGACGAGGTCTTGCGTACGGTACCGGTCTTGCCAGCCACCCGGTAGCCCGGCACTGCCGCTCGCCGGCCGCCTGTGCTCGGCTGAACGGAGCGCTCCATGATTCGCAACAGCTCATGAGCCACCTGTGGATCGATGGTCGGCGTTCCCTGCGGAGCCTCATCCAGTTTGAGCAGCGAAGGCGCCATGCGCACGCCATCGTTGGCCAGCGCCGTGTAGGCGCTCGCCAGTTGCAGCGCGGAAACCGACAGGCCATAGCCATACGACAGTGCCGCCCATTGGCTGCTAGACCAGCGTACCGGCGACGGCATGTGCCCGACAGCCTCGCCGGGAAAGCCGGTTTCGGTGCTCTGGCCGAAGCCGAGCCGCCGGTAGAGGTCGGGAACCAGCGGTTCGTCGAGCTCGAGTACCAGCTTGGACATGCCGATGTTCGACGACTTCTCCAAGATGCCGGCCAGGTCGAGCTCGCCATAGTTGCGGATGTCGCGAATCGTGAAACGATCGATGCGCATCCAGCCCGGCGACGTATCGACCACCACATCGCTGTCGAAGTGACCGCTCTCCATGATCGCCGCCATGGCCAGCGGCTTCATCACCGAACCCGGCTCGAAGACGTCGACGATAGCCTGGTTGCGCAAACCGCGCGGATCAAGACCGGCGCGGTTGTTGGGGTTGTAGGAGGGCTGATTGGCCATGGCCAGCACCTCGCCGGTACGGGCGTCCATCATCACCACGACGCCGCCATCGGCCTCGTTTTCCGCGACCGCCGCCTTCAGCTCACGGTAGGCCATGTACTGAAGGCGCTGGTCGATGGACAGGGTCAGCTCGC
Source organism: Halomonas sp. MCCC 1A13316 (assembly GCF_014931605.1). NCBI lineage: Bacteria > Pseudomonadati > Pseudomonadota > Gammaproteobacteria > Oceanospirillales > Halomonadaceae > Billgrantia > Billgrantia diversa. Next base: position 2,873,909 of record NZ_CP053382.1, read on the forward strand.
CGCCCGGCTGGGCCTCGCGCAGGATTTCCAGATCGCGCACCAAGCGCCCGCGACGATCCTTGAGCACCCGACGTTGACCCGGGGTGCCGGCCAGATAGGGCTGGTAGGCGAGCTCCAATCCCTCCTGGCCCGCGTCGTCCACGTTGGTCACGCCCAGCAGTTGGGCGACCACCTCGCCGGCCGGATAGTAGCGCTTGTACTCATGCTGGGCGTAGACCCCCGGCACGCGCAGATCGAGGACCCGCTGGGCGGCCACGGGGGTCAGCTGGCGCCGCAGAAACATGAATTCGCGCTCGGCAAAACGCTCCAGCCGGGCGTCGAGATCGTCCAGCGTCATGCCCAGTGCCTGCGCCAGCATCAGACGTTGAATACGATCCTCCGGCACCTCCTGGGGGTTGGCCCAGAGCGTCACGACCGGCGTGGAGATCGCCAGCGGTTCGCCGTTGCGATCGGTGATCATGCCGCGGTGAGCAGTCAACGATTCGGTGCGCAGAGTACGCGCATCGCCCTGCCCCTGAAGAAACGGCCGGTCGAGGACGTGCAAGGTCACGATGCGACCGGTCAACAGCAACAAACCGAGGATCACCGCGCCCAGCACAACGCCATAGCGCAGCCCACCCATCGGAGCCATGGGCGACCGGCGACGCGGCGTCACCCCGCTGCGGACGTCCGTGCTCATGGTCTGATGACCTCGACTTCATCGACGTGAGGCAGACGCATCTCGAGGCGTTCGACGGCCAGTCGCTCAATGCGCGCCGGTGACGACCAGGCGCTCTCTTCGAGCAGCAGTTGACCCCATTCCGTCTGCAACTGGTCACGCTCACGCTCGAGCTGCTGCAGCCGCACATATTGCATACGGGTCTGGTGGCTGGTACTGATCACCGCCGTGGCACTGGCCAGGCAAGCCAGCAGCAGGCCCAGCACCAGCAGCAGGCGCCCGCTCGGTAGCCGAGCCGGCCGCCAGGCAACGCGCATCAATCGAGGAGACAACCGTCCTTGCGCCATGCCGTTCCTCACGTCAGCTTGCGTGCAGCGCGCATCACCGCGCTACGTGCGCGTGGGTTGGCTTCGACCTCTTCCGGTGTGGCCCGCTGAGCCTTGCCCAGCATCGCCAGACGCTTGGCGAGTTGCTCCTCCCGTACCGGCATGCCTCGCGGCAAATCGGTATCGCCGCGCACATGTTCACGGATGAAACGCTTGACCCGGCGATCCTCCAGCGAATGGAAGCTGATCACCACCAAGTGACCGCCCGGCGCCAAGGCTTCCAACGCTGCCAACAGCGCCATGTCCAGCTGTTCCAGCTCGCCATTGACGTGAATACGCAGGGCCTGGAAAGCGCGCGTTGCGGGGTGTTTACCCTTCTCCCAGGCGGGATGGGCCGCCTTGAGCACAGCGGCCAGGTCGCCGGTACGCAGGAAGGGCTGTTCCGCGCGGCGCGTGACCACGGCCCGCGCCAAGCGTTTGGCGAAGCGCTCCTCGCCATAGGCCTTGAAGACATGCGCGATATCTGCCTCACGGGCACGGGCCAGCCAGTCGGCGGCACTCTCGCCCTGACTCGGGTCCATTCGCATGTCGAGAGGGCCGTCACGCAGGAAACTGAAACCTCGCTCGGGGTCGTCCAGCTGCGGCGACGAAACACCGATGTCCAGCAGCACTCCGTCAAGCTTTCCATGCAAGCCATGGCGTCGCGCGATATCGCCCAGGTTGGCGAACTCGCCCTGCTCGATGGTGAAGCGGGAATCACTCAGCGACCCCGCCGCGGCAACGGCCTGGGGGTCGCGATCGATGGCAAGCAGGCGACCCTCTGGGCTCAGCCGCTCGAGAATGGCACGCGAGTGACCGCCACGGCCGAAGGTGCCGTCCAGATAGGTCCCGCCGGCGTCGTGAACGAGCGCATCCACGGCACCGTCCAGCAGCACGCTGGCATGACGAAAGCCATGTCGGCTCGATTCAGCTGCGGATGGCGGCATGCACTTTCCTGTCTCTTGAACTGGATGAATGCACCGGCCGCGACCGGTAGCGGAGGGTACGAATCAGGGGGAGTCGGCCGATAAGCCGGGTTCTGTCGTGGACAGCCATTCCTCTAGGAATCGCGTCACCGCGACCCTCCAGCAACCTACCCGAACCCGACGCGGGCCACGCCATTGGGTTCCTATTTGGTCTTGCTCCGGGTGGGGTTTACCGTGCCACGCACTGTTGCCAGGCGCGCGGTGCGCTCTTACCGCACCCTTTCACCCTTACCGGCCTCCCGCAGGAGACGTAGGCGGTCTGCTCTCTGCTGCACTTTCCGTCGGCTCGCGCCGCCCAGGCGTTACCTGGCACCCTGCCCTATGGAGCCCGGACTTTCCTCCCCCGAACCGACCGTGAAATCGATTCGGCGGCGACTGTCTGGCCGACTCCGAGCGCAAGAATACCAGCGCGCACGAGGCCTCTCAATGTCTTTCCACGCATGTCAGCGCGCTTCCTTGAGTGCTTGAACACGGCTGTACCACTCCTTCTTGGCACCGCCCAACAGGCGCGACGCCACCGCCGCAGCCTGCTTTACCCCGATACCTTCGGCGAGCAGCGCCATCACAACGGCATCGGCTTCCAGGCTGGCAACGTCCCTATTCTCACGAGCCTCGTCACCCGCCACCATGATCACGAACTCACCGCGGGCCTGGTCGGGGTCGGCCTCCATGCAAGCCAGCAGCGTCGAGGCACTGCCGTCGAGAAACGTCTCGAAAGCTTTGGTCAGTTCCCTGGCGAGCACCAGCCGCCGCTCGCCGAGCACCGTCGCGATGTCTGCCAACGTATCGCGGATACGATGCGGTGACTCGTAGAAGACCAGCGTCTCGGCATGCTGTTCCAGCGCTTCCAGACGCTGCCGTCGCCCCGCCGGCTTGGCTGGGAGAAAACCCAGGAACAAGAAACGATCGGTCGGCAGACCCGCCGCACTTAGTGCGGCCACCAGGGCACAAGGGCCCGGCACGGGCACGATGCGGCGCCCACGCATTCGCAGCTCCCGCACCAGCACGAAGCCCGGATCGCTGATCAATGGTGTACCGGCATCGCTGACCAGGGCAATGCTCTCGCCACGCCGCAGACGCTCGTCAAGCTGTTCGACCCTGGCCGCCTCGTTGTGTTCGTGCAGCGACAGCAGGGGAACCGAGAGACCGAGGTGGCGCAGCAGCCGAGAGGTGTGGCGGGTATCTTCCGCAGCAACCAGATCGACCGCCCCCAACACCTTGGCTGCCCTCGGACTCAAGTCCTCCAGATTCCCAATCGGTGTGGCGACCACGTACAATGTGCCCAGATCAGTGTCAGACATGGCGGTTCCTCAGGGAGACTGTCGGGCTTGGCCGAATATGGTTGATCGTCGGACCCAGAGCCGGACCTGTGCCTCTCTGAGCCTGCAGACAAGGAAGAATACATGCTGAAAATGCCCCGCGGCCTGCTGGCCATCGTGCTCCTCGCCCTTCTGATGGCCGGCTGCGCCCCGCCCGGCCTCATCGAGCGCGTGCCCGACGATGATCCCGGCTACCTTCTCGAGCAAGCCGAGCAACAAGCCCCCGAGCAGGCGGCACTCAGCCGACTCGAAGCGGCGGATATCCTAGCACGCCGCGGCCAGCGTACCCAGGCGCTGGAGGTTGCCCTCGAGATCGACGATGCCCGGCTATCCCCCGACTACCGTTTGCATTGGGCCATGCTGCTGTCGGAACTCGGCGAGGAGCTCGATGAACCCTGGGCCGTTGTTCAGGCCGGCCAGTTGCTCGACGAGATCGAGTTACCGCACGATGCCGGCCTGATCTTGCGCGAGCGTATGGGCCGCGCCCTGGCACAGCTCGACGAGCATCGCGCCGCCGCCGAGATGCTGATGTACGTGCAGGCGCGTACCGATCGGGAAGCGCTCAACGATCTCATCTGGGCCTCGCTTTCCCGTCTCGAAGCCAGCGGACTGGCCAGCCTGAGCGAAGGCGCCGACGAGCTCACCCAAGGCTGGCTGGAGCTTGCCAGCCTGGTGCGTGAAAGCGACGGCGACATCGAGCGCCTGTTCATTCGCCTGGAATCCTGGCGTGAACGCAACGCTCAGCACCCGGCAGCCCGCAGCGTGCCTGCCGAACTTCTGGCTCTGCGTGAACTGCGCGGCAAGGAAGTGCGCCATATCGCCGTTTTCCTGCCCACCGACGGCCCCCTGTCCAGCGTTGCCGAATCGATCCGCACCGGCATCCGCGTTCACCACCTACATAGCGTGGAACGCAATGGCGGAGTACGCCTCACATTCCTCGATAGCAGCCAGGGCAATCTCGATGCCCTCTATAGCGAAGCGCGCAACCTTGGCGCCCAGGTGGTCATTGGCCCGCTCGACAAGAACAAGGTGAGCGAACTCGAGACCCGTGACAGCGTTCCATTGCCGACGCTGGCGCTGAATTACGGCGAAGGTACGATGAACCAGGCCGAGGGGCTGTTTCAATACGGCCTGTCTGCCGAGGACGAGGCGCGCCAGGTCGCCCGACGCGCCCGTGAGGATGGCCATCGCCGTAGCGCCCTGATGGTGCCGAACAATGAATGGGGTGCGCGGGTCGGCCGCGCCTTCGAGGAAGAGTGGCGCAATCGTGACGGGATTATCACCAATACCGTCGCCTATGATCCACGCGGCTCCGCTACCGAGAGCACACGCCGGGCTCTTGCCGGTGGCCGCCCCGACATGCTGTTCCTGCTGGCCCTGCCCAGCTATGCCCGCCAAGTACCGCCGACTCTCGACTACTACGATGCAGCGGACCTACCGATCTATGCTACCTCGCATCTCTACGAAGGCCGCCCTCAGCCGCTGCTGGACCATGACCTCGACGAGGTCAATTTCGTCGACATTCCCTGGCAGATCCCCGACGCTGCCGTGGGTGGCGTGGAAGCGTTACCCTACCTCGCCAGCTTTCAGGAACTGCAGCAGGATGCCGACTCTTCCACTTTCCGCCTGACGGCAATGGGCGTCGACGCCTACGAGCTGGCGCGTCGGCTGCCGCAGTTCCAGCTGCTTCCCGAAAGCGAGATGTTCGGTGCCACCGGCCTGCTGGTGCCCGGACGCGACGGTCGCATCGAGCGGCAGCTGCCCTGGGCACGTTTCGACCGCGGTGTACCGCGCCCTATCCTGACCTTTGACCCCCTCGGCGCTGGCCAGGGCGAATGACCGGTCCCACTGACGCTCGTGCCCGTGGCGCCAGGATAGAGCGCCTCGCTGCCGAATGGCTCTCGGCACGCGGCCTCACTCTCATAGCCAGTAACCAGCACTTCAAAGGTGGCGAGCTGGACCTGGTTATGAGCGATGGCGAAACCCTGGTTTTCGTGGAGGTTCGCCACCGCGCTGACGCGCGCCACGGCCATCCCCTGGAGACCGTCACTGGTTCCAAACAGCGCCGACTGGTCCATGCGGCGCGTTTTTATCTGGCGCGTAACCGGCTATCATGTCCCTGCCGTTTCGACGTGCTGGCCGTGACCGGCATCCCGCCCGCGCTCGACTTCGAATGGGTACAGGGCGCCTTCGAAGCGTTCTGACCGGCCTTATCGTTCGTTCCGCGACAGGACTCGACAGAATGGATTTTCAGCAACGCATACTCGGCCATTTCAACGCCAGCATCGATACCAAGACCTACGCCAGTGAGGTGTTACCCCCCTTCATCGAGGTTGCCAGCCAGATGATGGTTCAATGCCTGGTCAACGAAGGCAAGATACTGGCCTGCGGCAATGGAGGCAGTGCGGGCGACAGCCAGCACTTCTCCTCCGAACTGCTCAACCGTTTCGAACGAGAGCGCCCCAGCCTGCCGGCGCTGGCTCTGACTACCGACACCTCGACGCTGACTTCGATCGCCAACGATTACAGCTACAGCGAAGTCTTCTCCAAGCAAATCCGGGCCCTCGGCCAGCCCGGCGACATCCTGCTGGCCATCTCGACCAGTGGCAATTCAGGCAATGTCATCCAGGCCATTCAGGCCGCACATGACCGTGACATGGCCGTCATTGCGCTGACCGGCCGCGACGGTGGCGACATGGCCTCCCTGCTTGGCCAGGACGACTGCGAGATTCGCGTCCCGGCCACTTCCACGGCGCGCATTCAGGAGGTTCACCTGCTGGTGATCCACTGTCTGTGCGACCTCATCGATGAACAACTCTTCGGCAGCAGCGAGTAATCCCAATGACCTCAACCAGACTCTTCGCTTGTCTTCTGACCTCCCTGGTTCTGGCCCTTAGCGGCTGTACCGCGGTAACCGGCGTCACCAATCCCGGCACCATCGACGAAAACTACGGCAGGCGCACGCTTGGCGCCCAAGTAGAAGATGAGAGCATCGAGACCAAGATTTCGCACAACCTGCGCCGCAGCGATGCGCGGCTCGGCGATGCCCGCATCAATGTCGACAGCTACAACGGTATCGTGCTGCTCACCGGCCAGGTACCCAGTGAAGAGCTGAAACAGAAGGCCAACGAAGTGGCCTTGGAGGTACGCAACGTACGCGACGTACACAACGAACTCTCCATCGCCGCCAACCTGCCGGCAAGCCAGCGCCTTTCGGACACCTGGACCAATACCCGCATCCGCACGGCCCTGGCGGCAGACGAAAGCATCGATACCGGCCGGCTGCGCTTCATCACCGAGAATGCCACGGTCTACATCATGGGCATGGTCAGACGGGCCGAGGCGGATCGCATCGTCAACGCGGTTGCCGATGTCGGCGGAATCCAGCGCATCGTAAAGGTCTTCGATTACCTCGACTGAACGCACATTTCAGAACACAGAATGCAGAACGGCAGGCCGAGGCCTGCCGTTCTGCTACGTAGTCGTCATGATCGTCAGTTACTTGATCACTCTCAGCGAAGGACGCTTCTTGGAAGTCGTCCTGCCAGCGGAAAACGCCTTGTCTTGCTCCGACTTCGCGGCCGTGTCGTCCCGCTCTTGGTCTATATCGACACTACTCAGCTCGGGCTTGTCCCCGGAAGCATCCTCCTCGCGCTGAGGCATCGGCATGGTCGGCTCATGGCCGAATACCATGCCCACACCGTTCTCCTTGGCATAGATGGCCACTAGGGCCTGCATCGGTACGACGACCTGCATGGGTTGTCCACCGAAGCGAGCATGAAACCTGACGGCATCGTTCGCGATATGGAGATCGCGCACCGCAGTAGGCCCGACGTTCAGCACGATCTGACCGTTCTGCACGAACTGGCGTGGCACGCTGACGCCTGGCTGCTCGGCATCCACTACGATGTAAGGAGTATGCTCATTGTCCAGAAGCCACTCGTAGAGGCCTCGGGCCAGATAGGGGCGGCTCGACAACATTGCGTTCAGCCCTCCAGACTGTCGGCGTCGGGCAGACCCGACGCCAGGTTCAGGCGCGCATTTCGCGCTCGTTCTCGCTCAGCGCCGACACAAAGGATTCACGCTCGAACAATCGCTCCATGTAGGCGACGAGCGGCTTGACCTGCTTCTCCGGAAGCTCGATACCCAATACCGGAAGACGCCATAGAATCGGCGCGATACAGCAGTCCACAAGCGAAAATTCCTCGCTCATGAAGAAAGGCACGTCCTCGAAGATCGGTGAGATACCGACCAGACTCTCACGCAGTTCCTTGCGCGCCTTTTCCACCTCTTTCTTGCCGCCGCTCTCGATCTGCTCGACGAGAGGGCACCACTCCCGCTCGATGCGGTGCATCCAGAGACGACTCTGGGCTCGCGCCACGGGATACACCGGCAGCAACGGAGGATGAGGAAAGCGCTCGTCCAAGTACTCCATCATGACCTTGGATTCGTAGAGCGCCAGGTCGCGATCGACCAGGGTAGGCACGCTGTTGTAGGGGTTCAGGTCGGCAAGTTCCTCGGGACGCTGGTCACCATTGACCTCGACGATATCGACCGCGACACCCTTCTCGGCGAGCACGATACGTACGCGATGACTAAGGTGGTCATCGCCCCCCGAGTAGAAGATCATCGACGACCGCTTGGCCACTACACCCATGTAACAATCCTCGCATCAATTCGAACCAGCATGATAGCACGCCCCCCCAGGCTACGGGTGGCATGTATTCTCTGACTTGAAACAACACGCAGGGGGCGCATGGCATGTGACCATGCGCCCCCTGCGGCACAACCGACCGATTCAACCGAATCAGTGGATGTCGCGCCAGTACTCGCGCTTGAGCAGGTACGCCAGAACGCCAAAAATGAAGATGAAAATCAGCACTTTCGGACCCAGCGCCTGAGCATGCAGCTTGGTCGGCTCACCTACGTAGGCCAAGAAATTGGTCAGATCGTAGACCGCCTCCTCGAACTCCTCAGGCTCCATGCTTCCCGGCTGGGTTACCTGTAGCACTTCACAGGACTGGTACTTGCCGGTCAGCGGGTCGAGCTCCGCCCCGTGAACGGGACGATCCGTCTCGGCACAGACCTTTTCCTGCACGCCCTGCAGAGGCTCCAGCACATTGGGCATAGCCACCAGGTCGAACACTTCGTTGTTGACCCCATTAGGCCGCTCGGGGTCGCGATAGAAGGTCAACAGGTATGAGTAGATCCAGTCGGTACCGCGCAGGCGCGCCTCGAGCGTAAGGTCGGGGGGCGGCGCCCCGAACCAACTCTCCCCGTCCTCTGTGCTCATGGCATTATGCATCTGGTCGTTGTAAGCCAGGTCCGAAGAGAAGATCAGATTCTCCTCGACGAGCTCCTGGGGGATGTTGAGATCTTCGGCGGCACGCGCGAAACGCTGGTGCTCGAGCGAATGACACCCCATGCAGTAGTTGACGAAGAGCTTCATGCCCCGCTGCAGGGACGCCTTGTCGTGGAGATCCGGCGTCATCGAGTACGGCACGCTCGCGCCACCCGCGGCTATCGCCGTGAAGGGTACCAGCGCGAAGAGCAGTGCGAACAGTTGCTTTTTCATTAGCCAGTCACCCTCTCCGGAACGGGTTTGGTCTTCTCCATCCGCGTGTAGAACGGCATCAGCAGGAAGAAGGCGAAATAGATCGCCGTGCAGACCTGCGCCAGCACGGTACGCCCATCGGTTGCCGGCAACACGCCCAGCACACCGAGGACCACGAAGCTGATGGCAAACAGCGTCAGCATGACCTTGGAGATCCAGCCCTTGTAGCGCATGGAGTTCACCGGGCTGCGATCGAGCCAGGGCAGCACAAACAGCACGGCAATGGCGGCCCCCATGAAGACCACGCCGAGGAACTTGGCGTCCAGTCCGAAGAGCGAGAAGTTGATCGCCCGCAGGATGGCGTAGAAGGGCGTGAAGTACCATACCGGAGCGATATGGTCAGGCGTCTTCAGCGGGTTGGCAGGTTCGAAGTTCGGTTTCTCGATGAAGTAACCGCCACCCTCCGGGAAGTAGAACACCACCACGCAGAACACGAACAGGAACACCGCCACACCGAAAATATCCTTGACGGTGTAGTACGGATGGAAAGGAATGCCATCAAGTGGCTTGCCGGCCTCGTCCTTCTTGGCCTTGATGTCGATACCGTCCGGATTGTTGGAACCGACTTCATGCAGCGCGATGATGTGCAGCACCACGAGCGCCAGGATCACGATGGGCAATGCCACCACATGGAGAGCAAAGAAGCGGTTGAGGGTTATCCCCGAGATCAGGAAGTCACCACGCACCCACTGGGCCAGGTCCGGGCCAATGCCGGGGATCGCCGAGAACAGCGAGATGATCACCTGGGCACCCCAGTAGGACATCTGCCCCCAAGGTAGCAGGTAGCCCATGAAGGCCTCGGCCATCAGCGCCAGGTAGATCGCCATGCCGAAGATCCAGACGAGCTCCCGAGGCGCCTTGTAGGAGCCGTAGAGCAGGCCACGGAACATGTGCAGGTAGACCACCAGGAAGAAGGCGGAAGCGCCGGTGGAGTGCATGTAGCGGATCAGCCACCCCCACTCCACGTCGCGCATGATGTACTCGACGGAAGCGAAGGCGCCCTCGGCAGAAGGGTTGAAGCTCATGGTCAGCCATACGCCGGTCAGGATCTGGTTGACGAGCATAAGCAGGGCGAGAGAGCCGAAGAAGTACCAGAAGTTGAAATTCTTGGGTGCGTAGTACTTGGACAGGTGCTCCTGCCACATCTGCGTGGCGGGGAAGCGGTCATCCACCCAGCGCATGAACCCGCTTTCTGCCTTGACACGGTTCGGGTTACCCATCAGGCGGCCTCCTCATCTTCGCCGACGACAATCACGCTGTCGCTCTCAAAGCGGTACGGCGGTACTTCAAGATTGGTCGGCGCCGGCACGTTGCGAAACACGCGACCCGCCAGGTCGAAACGTGAACCGTGACAGGGACAGAAGAAACCACCCGGCCAGTCGTCCGTCCCCACTCCCTCGGCGTTCGGCTCGGGGCGGAACAGCGGCGAGCAGCCCAGGTGGGTACATATACCGATCAGCACGCCGATTTCGGGCTTGATCGAGCGTAACGGACCGGTGACGTAGCTTGGCTGCTGCGGTTCATCGGAATCGGGATCGGCCAGACGGGAAGGGTCGAGATTCTCGGTACGCTCCATCATGTCGGGGGTACGCCGTACAACCCACACCGGCCTCCCGCGCCACTCGACGGTCATGCGCTGCCCCGGCTCGAGCTTCGAGACATCCGCCGTTACTGGCGCCCCAGCCGCCCTTGCCCTGGCACTCGGCTGCCAGGAAGCCACAAAGGGAACCGCCACTCCCACGGCCCCCACCGCCCCTACGACGGTGGTGGCACCAAGGAGTAGACGGCGCCGCCCTTTGTTCACGCCGTTGTCTGCCATTTTATGGTTTCTCCCATCAGCTTACCCGTTGAACCGCACGGAATGAGTTCCGTAGCCACGGATACCAAATCCGCCATATATTAAGGAATCAAGCCGCTTCGTACAAGGCGAAACAGTCCTGACAAAGGTGGAATTCGAATCGCAATCACTTGAAATAAAAATAAAAAAACCCGGGCAAACGCCCGGGCTTTTTGTTCCGATTTGATGCAATTAGCGCTTGGAGAACTGCGGGCGGCGACGCGCCTTGCGCAGACCAACCTTCTTGCGCTCCACCTGGCGTGCGTCGCGAGTAACGTAGCCAGCGGCGCGAAGTGCCGGACGGAAGTCCTCGTTGTACTCCATCAAGGCACGGGTAATGCCGTGACGAATGGCACCCGCCTGAGCAGAACCACCGCCGCCCTTGACAGTGACATAGACGTCGAACTGGCCGGTCGTCTCGGTCAGCTCGAGCGGCTGACGAACCACCATGCGGCCGGTAACGCGACCGAAGTACTGGTCCAGCTCACGGCTGTTGACGGTAATCTTGCCGGTCCCCGGCTTGAGGAACACACGGGCAGTAGATGTCTTGCGGCGCCCGGTACCGTAATACTGTTGTGCCATGGTGATGATCCCCTCAGATGTTCAGTTCTTGCGGCTGCTGGGCGGCGTGCGGATGTTCGGCGCCGGCGTAGACCTTGAGCTTGGAGTACATGGCGCGCCCCAGCGGGCCTTTCGGCAGCATGCCCTTGACGGCAGACTCGATAACGCGCTCCGGTGCGTGCGCAATCATCTTCTCGAAATTCATGGAGCGAAGACCGCCCGGATAGCCGGTGTGCCGATAGTAGGTCTTGGCCTTCGCCTTGTTGCCGGTAACCTGCACCTTCTCGGCGTTGATCACGACGATGTAATCGCCGGTATCGACATGAGGGGTGAATTCGGGCTTGTGCTTGCCACGCAGACGACGAGCGATTTCGGTGGCCAGACGGCCGAGCGTCTTGTCCGCCGCGTCGACGACATACCAGTCGCGCTGCACGCTCTGCGGTTTGGCAGTGAACGTTTTCATGGAGAAATCACCACAAGATCAATCAAGTGCATTGGACCCCGAACACCTAGCGTGTCATCGGAATCATCCCTATTTTTCTTGGTTGCCCTGCCCAACAAGCAGCGACAACGGTCGAGAAGCGCATATTCTACAGGAATTGCGCGCAAGGATTAAAGCCTTATCTGGCTTTCGATCACGGCTTGTGTGGCAGTGCGAGATATTCGTGCGACTGCATCTCCTGCAGTCGCGACAGGGTGCGCTGAAACTCGAACTCGAGCCGCCCGCCAGCATAGAGCGACGCTGCCGGCTCCTCGGCCGACATCAGCAGCTTGACGCCGCGATCATAGAACTCATCGACCATGTTGATGAAGCGGCGCGCCTGGTCGTCAGTCGCCGCCCCCATCCTCGTCACGTTGGAAACCAGTACCGTGTGGAATTCGCGGGCCAGCTCGATGTAATCGTTCTGGCTACGCGGCCCGTCGCACAGCTCGCGAAACTCGAACCACACCACGTCGTCATGCAGGCGGCGAGCCCGTAGCACGCGATGATTGATCTCGATCGACACATCGGCTTCGCCGTCGTGCCGGGCGATTTCATGAAAGCTTCGCGCCATTTCACGCTCCGCCGCTGCATCCAGCGGCGCATGGAATATCTCGGCACGCTCCAGCGCACGCAGGCGATAATCAATACCCGAATCTACATTGACCACGCGGCAGTGGCGCTTGATCAGGTCGATGGCCGGCAGGAAGCGAGCACGCTGCAGCCCATCCTTGTACAGCTCGTCGGGAACGATGTTCGAGGTGGCCACAAGCACCACGCCGCGCTCGAACAGAGCTTCGAGCAGAGTGGCAAGGATCATGGCATCGGTAATGTCCTTGACGAAGAATTCGTCGAAACAGATCACCCGCGCCTCGGCGGCGAACTTGCCGGCGATCAGCCTCAACGGATTCTTCTCGCCCTTGTAGTGTTCCAACTCGTTGTGCACCCGCTGCATGAAGCGATGAAAATGGGTGCGCATCTTGTCCGGAAAAGGCAGGGACTCATGGAAGGTATCGACGAGATAGGTCTTGCCACGCCCCACCCCGCCCCAGAAGTAGAGCCCTTGGATCGCAGGCAGAACCGGTTCTTCCTCCTCCTTGCCGCGCTTGCCGAATAGGCCCGCCACCCTGGACTTGAGGCCACGCCCGGTAGTCACGGCCCGCGACTCGGCCCTCGGCGAGGCCACGAGCCGGTCGTAGAGACGCTGCAAATGCTCGACGGCCTGCTCCTGAGCAGGGTCGTAGTGAAAATCATCGCGCTCGAGGTCGGCCCGGTAGCGTGCCAACGGCGTACCGGCA